>JAGDYV010000031.1:0-12557 GCA_049116495.1 Hyphomicrobiaceae bacterium
GCCGTCGGTCCGCATGTAGGTGATCAAACCGACGGTTTCACCACCGAGTTCGATGCCCTCATAAAGTCGCTGGGCGACCTGCATGGTTTGCTTGGCGGAAAAGCCAAGCTTGCGACTGGCTTCCTGCTGTAGTGTCGATGTGGTGAACGGCGCTGCCGGGTTGCGTCGCACGGCCTTTTTATCGACGTTGGCGACGGTGAAATCACCGCCGACGATGGCATCCTTGATGCCGTTGGCCATTTCGCCGTTGCCGATCTCGTGGCGCTTGAGCGTGGTGCCGTCGATGGCGACGACGCGGGTGCGTACTTCTTTGCCCGCAGCGGTCGCCATGAGCGCTTCAATCGACCAGTATTCAGTGGCCTTGAACGCCTCAATCTCAAGTTCACGATCGCAAACCAGGCGCAAGGCCACGGATTGCACGCGCCCGGCGCTGCGCGCACCGGGAAGCTTGCGCCAGAGCACCGGTGACAAGGTGAAGCCAACAAGATAATCGAGTGCACGGCGCGCGAGATACGCTTCGACAAGCGGTTGATCAATTTCACGTGGGCTATCGAGTGCAGCAAGCACGGCCGGCTTGGTGACGGCATTAAACGTGATGCGCTCGACCGGCGTGCCCTTTTTCAGCGCCTTGCGCTTCTCCAGCAGTTCGATCAGGTGCCAGGAAATTGCCTCGCCTTCGCGATCAGGGTCCGTCGCGAGGATCAATTTGTCAGCCGATTTGGCCGCCGTCGCGATCTCTTTGACAACTTTCGCTGCACGCGTGTCCACATCCCAATGCATGGCAAACTCGTTGTCCGGCTCGACCGAACCGTTCTTCGAGGGTAGGTCGCGCACGTGGCCATACGAGGCCAGGACTTTGTAGCCCGAACCGAGATACTTGTTGATGGCTTTGGCCTTTGCGGCCGACTCAACGATGAGAAGTTTCATGTGATCCTTGGGGAGCATTTGCGCCGGGAAACGAGGCTGCGGGAAAATGTGTGAAGCGGGCGCCAGTGTCAAACGCGAACGTCAGATCGGCTAATTTCGGTGATTTTTGGCACTTTGCGCAAAATTCTTGGTGGTTTGCGTCAAAAATATGCTAAAATAACATATATATGGGGTGGGCGATCATTTCTTTTATGTGTTCAGCGTATGAGGGTGTGATGGTGAAGAAGGTTTCTCAAGATTCGAAACCCATACGAACTCCAGTCAAACAATCTGCGAACGGAAGCAGTTCTGAATATCGTGCGGGACAGATTTCGCGCGACGATGTGCTGCAATACATACATGAGATGTGTGCAACTCTTACCTACATGTCAATCACCTATCGATGCGAGCGGCTGGCGGATTTACTGAGCGCTGCGACGGCGGAAGCGGAGCAAAGTCTCGGCGACAGAGCAACAACGGTGCCGGAGATGGAACCCGCTTTACTGCAGGATCGGCCGGATGCTCAGTCGGATGCCACGCGCAGCGAGACGAGGTGTGCGCCATGATGTTCAAGCCGTCCTGCGAGCGATAACTCCAAAAGGGCAACTTGCACGCGCTGGGCGCTGATGCCGGTCGCGCGCAGCAGGTCGTCGATGTGGATCGGGGCCGGCCCGAGGGCGCACTCAATGATATCGCGCTCTTCGTGCATCGTCGTGTCTGGTGTGGCAGGCGGCGGCGTTACTTTGGCCGGTACGTTTTCGCGGTCTGGAAGTTGCGTCAAGGATTGAGGCAGCATCGGGCGGATGACATCAAGAATGTCGTCGGCGTCGGTAATCATTGTGGCGCCGGACTTGATCAGCCGGTTGGTTCCTTCGGCGCGCGGATCGAGTGGGTGGCCTGGCACCGCAAAGACCTCGCGACCCTGCTCGTTCGCGAACCGAGCCGTAATCAATGTGCCGGAGCGGCGCGCGGCTTCGACGATCACGACGCCATAGGCCATCCCCGAAATGATTCGATTGCGGCGGGGAAAGTCTTTGCCGCGCGTTTTGAAACCCGGCGGCATTTCGGAAATCAGGCAACCGCGCTCGGCGATTTGGTGCTGCAACTCGACATGCTCAGGCGGATAAAAGACGTCGAGACCACCGGCGACGACGCCGACCGTGCCGGTATCGATCGCCGCCTCGTGGGCCGCGCCGTCGATACCGCGGGCGAGACCGGAAATGACACACAGGTGGGCTGCGCCAAGCTGCCCGGCAAGCCGGCGGGCAAGGGCGTGGCCGGCCGATGAACAGTTGCGTGAGCCGACGATTGCGATACCCGGCAAGTTGAGAAGTGCCGTCCGACCTTGCGCGTATATCATTGGCGGTGGCGGATCGATGGCGGCCAGGGTCGCCGGATAACCCGGCTCGATCGTGAACAGCGGCGAGGCGTGAATGCGTGCAGCGGCATTCAGTTCACGTTCCGCCTCGCCGATCGGATAGATGCGTATCGTGCGCCGCCGCCCGCCGCGCCGTGCGAGCTCTGGCAGAGCATCAAGGGCTTGCTTGGCGCCGCCGTAAAGATTGATCAGACGACGAAATTCGACCGGGCCGACATTTTCAGAGCGAATAAGCCGCAGGCAGGCGAGGCGTTCGGGGTCATCAAGCGGTGCAACCGGCAGCGGCGCTGGGCAGAGCGGATCAGTGGACACGGCCGAACTCCTGCGCGTGGTCAATGGAGCGCGCAGATCGCAATCAACCAGGAGTCCGGCAACTGGGAGAATGCCTAGGTTGTTTGGGGCGCTCATCGGCGCGCCTTGCTCAACCCTTCGTGCCGATTTTGGGCTCTTCACCGGAGACCAGGCGTTGGATATTGGCGCGATGCTTGAGGATCAGGATAATGCTCATGATCGCGGCAACGCCGCCGGCGGTCGCGTTCTGGACATAGAAGGCAGCGAACGGCGTAATGAAGCTCGATGCGAGTGCCGAGAGTGAGGAATAGCGCGTGGTGATTGCGACGCCGAGCCAGATGGCGCAAAACACAATCGCAGCCGGCCACACCAGACCAAGCAGAACGCCGATGTAAACGGCGACGCCCTTGCCACCCCGAAAGCCCAGCCAAACCGGAAATACGTGGCCGAAGAATGCAGCAACTCCGGCAGCATAGGCCGCTGGAGCGAGCGCGATCGCGGTGTCCACGGCGGATCGATCAGAATCTGCGACGAGAAACAGGCTGGCGGCGAGCGGCCCGAGGATAACCGCCGCTGTGCCTTTGAGCGCGTCAAACAGCAAAGTGGCGGCCGCGAGGCACTTGTTGCCCGTGCGGAGAACATTGGTCGCGCCGATATTGCCTGAGCCGATCTTGCGCACGTCGCCATAACCGGCGATCCGTGTGAAGATCAGACCGAACGGTATGGAGCCGACGAGATAGCCGACGAGAAGGGCAGGCAGTAGCAGGTTCATTTGTCGCCCGTTGTCGCGCCGGCGTTGCCGCAACAGCGCAGGATGTTCAGGTCATGGTATCGCCGGGAGCGTAGCTGTACACCGTGTGACCTGCAACCAGCGTGCGCAGCACACGGCCCTGCATCTTGCTCTCATCGAACGGTGAGTTCTTCGAGCGCGAGCTCAGTTCATCACGATTGACGACCCATGGCGCCTGCGTGTCAAAGACGATCAGGTCGGCCGGGGCGCCCGGGATGAGGCGGCCGCACTTGAGGCCGAGCAATTCTGCCGGCCGACTGGTCATGGCACGCAGCAGCGTTTTGAGATCGACGCCGTCGCTGTGGTGCAGGCGCAGCGCGGTGGCAAGCATCGTCTCGAGGCCGACGGCGCCGTCCGCGGCCTCGGCGAATGGGCGGCGCTTGGTATCGGCATCCTGCGGGTCGTGGCTTGAGACGATCACGTCGATGTCGCCGCCGTCGAGCGCGCGAACCATGCCGACACGGTCTTCTTCCGTGCGCAGCGGCGGGCGCACTTTGTAGAACGTTCGATACGGCACGACGTCGTTTTCGTTGAGGGCGAGATGGTTGATCGAGACGCCGCAGGTGACCTTGAGGCCTTTGCCACGCGCCTGGCGGATCGCCGCGACGCTTTCCGGGCACGAGAGTGTCGGTGCGTGGTAGCGCGCGCCGGTCAGTTCGACGAGGCGCAGGTCGCGATCAAGTACGATGGTCTCCGCGACCTTGTTGGCGCCGGACAGCCCAAGGCGGGTGGCGAGTTCGCCGGCATTCATGCTGGCATTGCCGGCAAGGTGCTGGTCTTCGGCGAAGTGTGCGATCAGCGCGTCGAAGTCGCGCGAATACTGCAGCACTTGATGCATGACGCGGGTGTTCATGATCGACTGCTTGCCGTTCGAAAATGCGAGTGCACCGGCGCGCTTCAAAAGGCCGATCTCGGTAAGGTCGGTGCCTTCGAGGCCCATTGTCATGGCGGCCATCGGGTGGACGTGGACGATCGCGTTGTCGCGGGCGCGGCGCTGAATGAAGTCGACGAGGGCGACCTGGTCGATGACCGGGTCGGTATCGGGCATGACGATGACCGTCGTGACGCCACCGGCTGCCGCGGCGCGGCTCGCGGTGCGCAGCGTTTCGCGGTGCTCGGTGCCCGGTTCGCCGGTAAAAACCTGCATGTCGACAAGGCCGGGCGCGAGGATGTGGCCCTGGCAGTCGATTACCTGGTAGCCGTCGGGCGCGTTGCGGCGCAGCTTGGTGCCAACTTCGGTGATCAGGCCATCTTCGATCAGCACGCCGCCGGGCTCATCGCGCCCCGATACCGGGTCGATGACACGGGCGTTGATCAGGACGGTGGGCTCATGCGGCGCGTTGAGATCGCCGGGCTTGGCAAACTGGGGCATCAGCGTCGCGCACTTTCGGAAGGAGTGGTCATCGGTTTGTGATCTGGGGTTTGTTGCCGGGATTTTCGCGCGGCGCGCGCGCGACGGCGGCAAGGACGGCCATGCGGATCGCAACCCCCATCTCGACCTGATCCTGGATGACGCTGCGCGAATGGTCGGCCACCGTCGAGGCGATCTCGACCCCACGGTTCATCGGGCCCGGGTGCATGATCAGCGCGTCCGGCTTGGCGTGGCTGAGTTTTTCCTGATCGAGGCCGAAGAAGTGGAAGTACTCGCGCTCGGTCGGCACGAACGCGCCGCCCATGCGCTCGCGCTGCAGGCGCAGCATCATCACGACGTCGGCCTGCTTGACCCCCTCCCACATATTTGTGAACGCCTCGACGCCGAGACGATCGGGCGCCGACGGCATCAGCGTCGATGGCGCAATGATGCGCACGTTGGCACCGAGCGCGTTGAGGACATCGATGTTGGAGCGTGCGACACGTGAATGCTTGATATCGCCGCAGATGGCGATGGTGAGGCCGCCGACACGGCCCTTTTCGCGTTGGATGGTGAGGGCGTCGAGCAGGGCCTGGGTCGGATGCTGATGGGCGCCGTCGCCGGCATTGACGACGGAGCAGTCGACTTTTTCCGAGAGCAACTGCACGGCGCCAGCGGCGTGGTGGCGCACAACGATGATATCGGGGCGCATCGCGTTGAGCGTCATCGCCGTGTCGATCAACGTCTCGCCCTTTTGTACGGACGACGTCGATACATTCATATTGAGCACATCGGCGCCGAGCCGTTTGGCCGCGAGTTCGAACGACGATTGCGTCCGCGTCGACGCCTCGAAGAAGAGGTTGATGACGGTCTTGCCGGCCAGGGACGGTGGGTGACGGTCGCCGGCACGACTGATTTCGGCGGCCTTGTCCGCGGCATCCAGCAGGGAATTGATTTCCGGTGCCGTCAGCTTCTCACACGTGAGGAGATGGTGACGCGCGAACGCGAATTCAGAGTCTGATAAAAATTTGGTCATTAAAAGCCGGGGTATAGGCCCAACTGTCGGGAACGGCAAGGGTGATTATGAGGTCATCGTGGAATAACAGTGTATGGCGGCGGCGCATGTCGTGTTCGGTGCCGGACGTTTGGTGCGATGTGTCAGCCCTTCGCAGCTACAACGGTCGGCCGAAGAAGCACACGTAGCCATCCGGATCGGCGACTTCGAAGCCGCGCAAACCGTCGTCGGTGTCGTCGAGAGCGCCATGGAATGTGACATCACGGTTAACGAACTCTCGAGCCAAAGCATCGGGATCCCCGACGAAGATGAACACGTCCCACCTGGCCCACGCGTGCCGCACAGGGTTGGGCGTCGGCAAGACGCCGTCGATCGCTTTCAGCATGAGTTGTGCGGGGCCGCGTCCGACGATGGCAAAAAAGGGATCGTCATCGGGTGTCCGGTGGCGGACATCGAAGCCGAGCGTAGCGTGATAATGTCCGAGCGATGCCGCCATATTGCTGACGATGAAGAAGGGCGAACAAGGGCCGATCTGGGTTATGGGGGGACTGATGGACGGCATGGTTCGGCTGGGGTTCGGTTGCGGTTCGGCCGCGGCTCAACGGTGCTGATCAACGAGGATGGGGTTGCCGTCCGGGTCGTGGATGACAAAGCTGGCTGGACCCGCCGTTGTCTCATCGGCTTCGCTGACAAAATGAACGCCGGCGGCTTTAAGCTGCTTTTGCAGGTCACGTATGTCGGTGAACGGCTCAATCGGCTCGGCATTGCCGTCCCAGCCCGGATTGAACGTCAACATGTTCTTGTCAAACATACCCTCAAACAGGCCGATAACCGTATCGCCGTTCTTGAGGATGAGCCAGCCCTGCTCGGCCGCACCGCCAAGTGTCGTGAAACCGAGCGTCTCATAGAATGCGCGCGACGCGGCGAGATCCATTACGGCCAGACTCATCGAAAATGCACCGAGCTTCATGGGCATGGATCTCCGTTGTGGTAGCCAATTTCCGGCAGTTAAGGACAGCCGCGCAGAGAACGCAATCGCCGCAATGCCGGACAACTGTGGCGAGGCAATTGTGGTCAAGGCCAGACCGGTTCTGGCTATGGTATGGAAAGGCAGAACATTAGATTTTCAGGGAGAGCCATATGGCTAGTGAAAAGGTTCTCGTCGAACGCGACGGTCCGGTGACAACGGTGATCATCAACCGGCCGCAAGTGCGTAACGCGGTTGATAACGAAACGGCGGACGGACTGGTAGCGGCGTTTGCCGCGTTCGATGCGGACGTGGAGCAAAGGGTAGCGGTGCTCTGGGGCGCGGGCGGCGGGTTTTGTGCCGGTGCCGATCTCAAGCAGGTTGCGACCGGCGAACGTCGCGCACGCTGGAAGCTCGAGGGCGATGGGCCGATGGGGCCGTCACGCATGCGGCTGTCAAAACCGGCAATCGCTGCGGTCGCCGGACACGCGGTCGCGGGCGGGCTTGAGCTGGCGACGTGGTGCGACATGCGCGTTGCCGAGGAAGGGGCCGTGTTCGGCGTCTACTGCCGGCGCTGGGGTGTGCCGTTGATCGATGGCGGCACGGTGCGCCTGCCGCGCCTGATCGGCCAGAGCCTTGCGATGGATATGATTTTGACGGGCCGGCCGGTTGATGCACAGGAGGCATTGCGCATGGGGCTGGCGAACCGGGTTGTGCCAGACGGGGAGGCGCGGTCGGCAGCCGAAGCGTTGGCGCATGATCTCGCCAAGTTTCCGCAGATGTGCATGAACGTTGACCGCGCATCGGTACTGCGGCAATGGGATCTGCCGTTCGAGCATGCGATGAAAGCCGAGTTCGCACATGGCATTGCAGCGGCGGATGCAGAAGGACGGTCAGGCGCAGCACGGTTTGCAGACGGCGCCGGGCGCAGCGGCTCATTTAGCGACTGATGGTTGGGCTGGCGTCGCACGTGTCGGCAGGTTGATGAGTGCGACGCCGACGAGGGCGGCGATCAGGCCGAAACCAACGACCGGTGAGATCTGTTCGCCGAGCACGATGACGCCGAGCATGACACCAACGCCGGCGCGGAGATACGCCTGGCTGGCGACGCTGAGGGAGCCCAACGTGCGCAGTAGCCGGAAGTACAGCATCATGGCGATAGCGGTGCAAAAGACGCCGAGCAGGAGGGCGGCGATGAGCGCGCGTGGCGACGGCGACAGATGCCAAGGCTGATCAATGACAAGGCTGGCCGGCACGAGGCAGACGGCTGCCCAAAGCATCGTGCAGGTCGCGGTGACCGTTGCCGGCAAATGCGCAAAACGTTTGCCGAAGATGGCGGCGTAGGCGTACATCATGGCGCCGGCGAGGGCGGCAAACTGACCGGCCACCTGCTGGCCGAGACCTTTGAGGACATCCGGGCCGACGATCAGCACAACGCCTACAAACCCGAGCGCGGCACCGGTAAGACGCAGCGAACTGGTCGACTCGTGGCGGGTGACCAACACTGTGAACAGGAAGACGAACAGCGGCGACGTCGAGTTGAGGACGCTTGCGAGACCGCTGTCAATGTGCTGCTGGCCCCAGGCGAGCAGCAGCCAGGCGCCAATGCTATTGAGCACCGATTGGATCAACAGCAGGCCCCAGGTACGCCGATCGCGCGGTAACGATGCGCCCTGCCACATGATCACGCCGAGCAGAACGATGACGGCGACGGCCACACGGATCGCGATCAATGTGATCGGCGGGATTTCCTTCACGGCGATGCCGATGAACAGGTAGGACGATCCCCACAGCATCGCCAGGCAACCCAGCAGTGCGAACTCGCGCCAACGATTGATCGATATGTCTGACATGGGCGTCCCTCTCTCGCGGCGACCATAGCGCATTGCTCGTCCGAAAAGGTTCGGTTACGATCGAAGTATGAAAGACGGGCCGGATATCGCCCGCCTCGGCGCCCTGATCGGCGACCCGGCGCGTGCCAACATGCTGACCGCGATGATGGCGGGACAGGCATTGACGCCGAGCGAGTTGGCGGCCGTCGCCGGCGTCACGTTGCCAACGACAAGCGCGCATCTCGCGAAACTGGAAGCGGGCGGGCTGATCGCGCAGCGCAAGCAGGGCCGGCATCGCTACTTTGCGCTCGCCGATGAAGACGTCGGCGCGTTGCTTGAGCGCATGATGGGGCTGGCGGCGCAGAAGGGGCATTTACGTGTCCGCACCGGGCCGAAAGACCCGGCATTGCGCAAGGCGCGGGTTTGCTACAACCATCTTGCCGGTGAACTGGCGGTACAGATGTTCGACAGCTGTCGTACACGTGGGTTTTTGCTCGAAGATGCTGATACGCTGCAGTTGACCTCGGCGGGGCGCACGTTCATGACGGATTTCGGGATTGATGTCGCAGCGGCCGAAACGCCGCGGCGCCCGCTATGCAAGTCCTGCCTCGATTGGAGTGCACGGCGCAGCCACCTGGCCGGCAGCCTCGGTAGGGTCATGCTGGATACGCTTTACAAGAAGCGCTGGGCCGCGCGCGAAGCAGATTCGCGTGTCGTGCGTTTCACCAAGGCCGGCGAGGCTGCATTTCGCGAGACGTTTCCTGTGTGATGCCGGATCACGTCGCGAGATCTTTTTGTAACCTGACGTCCACTAAAAGTTGAATTTTGTGACCGGCGAGTGCTGCTATGATCGGATCGTGGTCAGAGTCGGGAGGTGTAATGCCGGGCGCGAGCATTAAGAGAATTGGGCTGTTGAGCGTTGCATTGCTGGTGGTGGCTGCAGCCGGACTGTGGGCGTGGCAGACGCGCTACGCAGTGTCCGGCAGCCAGGGCAATTTCATGGAAGTGCGCCAGGCGCATAGCAAGGCCAAGGCTGGCGAGGTGGTGCTGGTCGATGTTCGCCGGCCATCGGAGTGGAAGGCATCGGGCGTGCCGGCCAGCGGGCATGCGATAACGATGCATCAGGATGGCAAACGGTTCCTGTCACAACTGCTGGCCGCGGCTGGTGGCGACAAGACGCGGCCACTCGCACTGATCTGCGCGACCGGCGGCCGGACAACCTGGCTGCAGGCGCGGCTGCGCAAGGCTGGTTTCAACAACCTGTTCAATGTTACCGAGGGCATGAAGGGCAGCCGCTACGGTTCCGGCTGGCTCAAGAAGGGGCTGCCGGTGCGGCAGTGGACCGGGCAGGCATCGAGCAAACCGCAATAAGTGGCGAGCCGAGGCGCCGGCTGACGTCTTTGCCAATGTTCGAAAAATATCAAAAGAAATAGGATCTGGAGGCTTTGATGAGCCGCAAGGCTGTTCGACTGGAGCGCAGTGCGTGGGCACGGGATGCCGAGATCTGGCGGGGTCGGTTCGAGGGCAAGGATATCGGCGCCGATGTTACGGTGCTGTTCTTTTCATCCGACGAAGTTGGGGCCGGGCCGGTGCTGCATGTTCACCCGTACGACGAGGTCTTCATCGTCCGCGAGGGGCGGGCGCTGTTTACGATCGGCGATGAAAAGATCGAAGCATCGGCGGGTGACATTTTGATGGGGCCGGCCGACGTGCCGCACAAGTTCGAGAACCTCGGGCCGGGCCGCCTGGAAACGACGGACATTCATCTCAGCGATCACTTCGAGCAGGTCGAAGTTGATGATCCCGAGGGGTGAAGTGCTGGGCGGTCGGTAGGGCACTCAATCGAGCGAGATTGTTGGAGATTTTCTATGTCGCCGGAAGAAGCGAGAGATTGGCTTCAAATTGAGCTTCGGAATGGCGTTCGTTTGGTTTGCATAGAAGGTCTTATGGGGGCCGGAAAAGCCACCTCTTGTCTTCTCTGGATTCTTTTGCTGGATGCTGCAAGATCGAACTCGATCAGTTCTTGCCTACTGATGCGCACGAAGGTACGCCATGGCTGAAGCACGTAGTGAACGGCGGTGCCGAAGAGGCGATTCACAACGCATTGGAACAATCCAATGTCGTAATCGTCGATGGCGTTGTCGCATGGCCGATCTTAGTGGCAGCAGCCTCGGAACTTGGCAGTGACAAAGTCAGACGCATATACGTTAAAAGGATGTCGAAGGCTGGAGATTGTGTCTATTGGTTCGATGGAGAGCAATTGAAATCGCAACAGACGGCTACGAACAGGCCGGAGTACTTCAGTTCAGTTGACCGATATCATTTGCAGGAGGAACCCTGGAAGAAATCGGATATCGTAGTTGAACGGTTGGACCAAAGTTGATCCTTCAGCCATCTAGCTAACCCCGCCGCCGTTCGGCCGCCGGCTCGAGATCCATGATCCGTTGCGCCTCGGCATTGTCCAGAACAGCCGGGTCGGCGAGCCAGGCGAGCATCATGTCGAACATGTCGTCGCCCCAAAACAAATTGCCGTCGATCACGAAGCTCGGCACACCGTAGCCGCCGGCTGCGATCGCTGCTTCCGTGTTCGCTCTCAGCGCATCCTTGACGGCCTGCTCACCGGTTGCGGCGGTGAGGTCATCGATGTCGAGTTTGGCGGCGAGCGCGGCCATGCTGTCGGGCGCCTGGCCGTCGTGGCCGGTACCCCAGATGTGGTCGAAAATGGTGCCGATGGTGTCGCGGTCCGAGCCCTTGGCGATCGCGAGGCGAAGCACGGTCAGCGGATTGAACGGATGCCGGGGCGGCGCCTTGAAGGGCAGGCCGAGTTGTTGTGCGCGCCAGTTCGACAGCAGGAAGGTGTGGCTCTTCTTGGCCGGGATTTCCGCCGGGCCGAGCTGGCCCCAGTGATTGAGCAGGCCGGCGAAGAGGATCGGGCGATAAGTGACCGTGACGTCTTCGGGCAGCCGCGGGATCTGATGGAACTGGAGATAGGCATAGGGTGAGATAAAGTCGAAGTACCAAACGGCTTGGCGCACGGCGTGATGTCCTTGAATGATGGAGCGATTGGCCGGTTTCATCGCATGAATTGCCCGCGCGTCCAAGCGGTGGCGAAGGCCGCGTCCGCCTCATTGCCCGCACGCCGGGGCTCTGGTATCGAGGGGTTAGGACCTACTTGCATAGATTGAGAGAGCCAACGGTATGGCGACAGCAGCAGATAACCTCATTGCGGGCGCAACAGGTGACTGGGAAATAGTGATTGGTCTGGAGGTGCACGCCCAGGTCAATTCCAAGGCAAAACTGTTTTCCGGCGCCTCAACCGAGTTTGGCGGCCCGCCCAACAGTCACGTCTCGCTGGTCGACGCAGCGATGCCAGGCATGCTGCCGGTCGTCAATCGCGAATGTGTGGCGCAGGCAATTCGCACGGGCCTTGGCCTCAACGCCAAAATCAACCTGCGCTCGCAGTTCGATCGCAAGAATTACTTCTATCCGGATCTACCTCAGGGCTATCAGATCTCGCAGCTCTATCATCCGATTGTTGGCGAGGGCGCGGTCGAGATCGATGTCGATGGCGAAACCAAACGCGTCGGGATCGAGCGCCTGCACCTCGAACAGGATGCCGGCAAGTCGATTCACGACATGCACCCCGATTATTCCTACGTCGACCTCAACCGGTCCGGCGTCGCGCTGATGGAGATCGTGTCGAAACCCGATATGCGTTCGGCCAAGGAGGCGCAGGCGTACGTCACCAAGGTGCGCACGATCGTGCGCTATCTCGATACCTGCGACGGCGACATGGAAAAGGGCAACATGCGTGCCGACGTCAACGTCTCCGTGCGCAAGCCGGGCGATGATCTGGGCACGCGCTGCGAAATAAAGAACGTTAACTCGATCCGGTTCATTGGGCAGGCAATCGAGGTTGAGGCGCGCCGCCAGATCGACATCATCGAGGATGGAGGGGAAATCGATCAGGAAACGCGGCTGTTCGATCCGCGTGCCGGCGAAACACGCTCGATGCGCTCCAAGGAAG
>JAGDYV010000032.1:0-61745 GCA_049116495.1 Hyphomicrobiaceae bacterium
TGTGGCACCAGCGACTGGGATATGAGGTAGATCGATTTGCAGTTCACCGCAAAGACGCGGTCAAGATCGCTTTCGGTGACTGTTTCCATTGGCGCGGGCAGGTGGGTGACAGCGGCATTGTTGACAATGATGTCAAGCTTGCCGAACACCTCGACAGTTTCTGAAACCATCGCATCAATAGCCGCAACGTCTCCGACGTCGGTTTCGATCGCAAGGCATTTTCGGCCAAGCGCCTCGATCTCTGCCTTGAGCGTCGAAACGTTGGCCTTGTCCAGATCGGACGCTGCAACATCAGCTCCTGCTTCGGCGAGACCGAGTGCGATCGCCCGACCGATCCCATTGGCCGCGCCTGTGACCAACGCGCTTCGTCCCTGCAACTGCATCATGCTCTCGCTCCTTGACTCATCCGATTTCTGATCATGGTCCGGATCACTGTGTCGGCGCGCCGAATTCACGCGCCTGATGTCATCTGCGAAGCATGTTAGCCTTGCCCCAGCCAACACAACAAGTGGGGAACTATCAGCGTGATCGATGCATTGCGAAGAGGTGTTGCGAGCAAGACCAGCGGGCGCTTCTTCTATGGCTGGATGATGGTCGCCGTTGCCAGCCTCGGGATCTTTGTCTCGGGACCGGGGCAGTCGCACACATTTTCCGTGTTTATCGATCCAATCAGCCGTGATCTCGGCATTTCAAAGGCAACGATCGCGACGGCCTATGGCCTCGCCACGCTGGTCGCTGCTTTCTTGCTGCCTCAGACCGGGCGCCTCGTCGACCGCCTTGGGGCTCGCAAGTCGCTGATCGCCATTTCAATTTTGCTTGGCTTTTGCTGCATGTTCTTTGGCGCTGCCGCGAATTTTCTATGGCTGGCCATCGCCTTCGCCTTGCTTCGCTTCTTCGGGCAGGGCTCCATGATGCTCGGCAGCGCGAATTTTGTGTCGCAATGGTTCGCCAAGCAACGCGGCTTTGCAATGGGACTGATGGCGCTTGGCTTCGGCATCTCGATGGCCGTGCACCCGCCCCTCGGCCAATACCTGATCGACACGATGGGCTGGCGCAATGCCTGGGTCGCGCTCGGCATCATCACGTGGATCCTGATGTTGCCACCGCTGCTACTCCTTGCGATCGACACCCCGGAGGAAGTCGGATTGCGGCCGGATGGGGAGAAAGTCGAGGTTTCAACCGACGGCGCGCCGAGCACGGAAAAGATCACAGGCCTTTCACTGCCTGAAGCCCTCAAAACGATGACATTCTATCTTGTGTCGATAAGTTGGTTCGCTCTCGCAATGCTGGTAACGACGCTGCACTTTTGGCAAGTTCAGGTGCTCACGACACAAGGTATTTCGACCGAGTTCGCAGCTCAGGCCTTCACGATTTCCGCCCTATCGATGGTCGTTGCGATGCCACTCGTCGGCCGTCTGTTCGATCGGATCGCGACGCGCTATGTGCTGGCTTTGGCTTTGCTTATCACCGCCACCTCACTCAGTATGATCACCTTGGCCACGAGCAGCGGGATTGCCATTGTTTATTCGGTTATCTTTGGCATCAACAACGCCTTCTCGATGACCATGTTTGGCTACATCTGGCCACGTTATTTCGGCCGCAAGCATCTCGGGTCAATTCAAGGAACCGGACAGATGATCGGCGTTTTCGGCGCCTCCCTCGGCCCCTTTCCGGTTGGATGGGCATTCGATGCTTTCGGTGATGCAACGTGGACCTTGCGCTTTCTTGCAGTTTTTCCGGCGCTGGCAGCCGGCGTCGTTGTCTTGTTGTTGCGCACCCCCCCTTCCGTTACCGGCAACGAACACCTTGAATAACCTTGCCCGAACCTGTTTTTATTCCCGAATGAGGAGGAAAATTAACTCCGTTTTAACTCCGAGAATCACTATGATAGTTCCGAGCCGGCGGGCGCCGGACGGGGCATTCGGGGGAATGGCGAGATGTTGCTGAGGGATAAAATTGCGGGTTTCTTAATGGCCTTCGGCGCCATTGGATTGGCAATCGCGCCACTGCTAGGTGAGCAAAAAAGCCAACGGACAAGTTCGGCAGAGGTGACCGTCGCCGTGGCCATCACGATGGGACCACAGCTTAATCTGCTGCGCAAAGGCGAAAAACTGCGTCTCAAACAACACTCAACAACACCGCAACGTGATGTTGTATGCAACAACATCGTGCACCTTGTGATCGCGGACGTCGGTCTACAATGTCGCGAATTGCGCTCCGCACAGAACCTGGCGTTGGCCGGACAATAGCGCCGCATCAATCAAACGTAGGTGCATCTCGACACGTGCCAACGAGCGCCGCAGCCGTTACACGGGTCGGCAAAGTGTGGCAATCGGGCATATCATTGCGCTGATAGCGACAATCACTGCAACAATATTTGCCCTTCAGAAATACTTGCCGACTATGATTGCATCGTCAGCTGCATAAAGTCTGTTGCGCGTGGGTTAATAGTTCAGATTTGGGAACGAAACGTTCAATGAAAATATGGATCGCTGTATCGGCCTGCGTTGTAACGGCCGCATTCGCAAATTTTGCGCCGCAGATGAATACTGCAGCAGTCGCAAAGCCGTCTGGAATATTCCAAAAGCTCAGCGGCACATGGCGCGGCAGCGGTCGGATTACGTTGGCTGGTGGCAATTCTCAAAAGATAAACTGCCGTGCGTATTACAATGTCAAAGACAGCGGATCCGGCCTCGGCTTTGCCATTCGTTGCGCATCACCGGATAACAAGATCGAACTACGCGCACGGATCCAAGATTCGAACGGGCGCCTCTCCGGGACCTGGGAAGAGCGCACTTTTAACGCCACCGGCCAAGTCTCCGGAAGCGTCTCGCGAAGTCTGGTCAATTTGAAGATCAATGGCGCGGTATCCGGTTCCGTTCGGATTTCATACAGCAATAGCCGCCAAAAAGTCTCAATTTCGACGGCCACGGAGAGCCTGCGTGGCATCGCGATCAACTTGCGCCGCTGACAGATCAACACCACAGAAACGCCTCTTGCGGCGAACGCGTCAGCATATATCAGCAGCGCGCATACCGATCGTCGATTCTTACTAAAAGGCCGGCATTCGGGACCCGATTGAACTTAAGCGGCATTGCTCTTCGCACTGAAGTAGTCAGGCATCAGCCATGCACTGACTACGAGTGTAGCTGCTCGGCACCAAATCGCAATTTCGCCCTGAATCGGCGCGATCAGAATACGGCACTGTGATAAGCTGCTTCAACGAGAATGCTGCCGGTCCTAGCTGGACCCACTGGCAACAAATTGCCCCCTGCCGAATTGGGAGATCTTCATGAGACAGTTTGACAAACGACATCGTGCACAACTGCTGATCGCCGGAATAGCCGCTGCAATGTTCATCGGCACGGCGACTAACAGCGAGGCAGGACGACGCGGCTATTCCGAAAAATATAACCAAGTCGTCGCCGAGAGCCGCTTCGGGCATGGCACTGTCGTCGGCACCGTACGTCAGACCCGGGTCGGGCCGCAGGTCCAAACGCCTGGCGGCAATTGGATCTATTGCGCACGGTCCTGCTCTGAAACTCTACGGGTCAATACGGTTGACTTTTGGGAAAACGAACAAGGTGCGGGCAACAGCGCCATCGACCAGGAAGATGGACTGCTGAGCCGCTGGCTCCACTGGCGCGGCCGATATTGAAATCACTTCTCTTAAGAGCATTGGCAACAATAAGCGGAAAACACCGCCATGGCTGACGACCTGATTTTCTACACCAATCCAATGTCGCGCGGTCGTATTGCCCGCTGGATGCTCGAAGAAATCGGCGAGCCCTATCAGACCGAAATCATCTTTTATGGCGATGCGATGAAGTCTGCAGGTTACCGTGCCATCAATCCAATGGGCAAAGTCCCAGCGCTTCGCCATGGCGACACAATCATTACCGAGACCGCCGCCATCTGTGCCCACCTCGCAGACGCTTTTCCTGAAGCCGGCTTGGCCCCTCCGTCAGGCCACCGCGGCCAGTATTATCGCTGGTTGTTCTTTGGTGCAGGCCCCTTCGAAGCCGCTGTCGGCGATAAAGCTTTGGGTATCGAGATCCCGGACGACCGTCAGCCCATGATGGGTTACGGAACGTTCGACACCATGCAGACGATACTCAAACAGGCCGTGGCAGGAAAAACCTACATCGCTGGCAGCCAGTTCACGGCCGCCGACGTCTACATGGGCGGACATATCGGCTTTGGCCTGCAATTCGGCACGCTTGAAAAGTGCCCCGAGTTGGAAAACTACGTGGCACGTGTCAACGACCGGCCGGCCTTCCGACGCGCCAACGAGATCGACGACGCGCTCATGCCCAGCGAAGTTTAGAGCACTGCGCCCAAGGTTAAATGATAAACGGATTACCCTGCTTTTCCTCGCCGAACGTGCTGGGTGGCCCGTGACCGCAGATAAACGCGATCTCATCTCCCAACGGCAAGAGCTTGGTCTGTATGGCGCCGATCAAGGCGTTATGGTCACCGTAGGGAAAGTCCGTCCGGCCTATCGAGCCGCGGAACAGAACGTCGCCGACAAATGCGAAATTGTGATCCGTATTCACGTAAACGAGTGAGCCCGGCGAGTGACCGGGACAATGAAACACATCAAACGTCAATCCAGCAAAATCGATGGTTTCACCTTCTTCAATCCAACGGTCCGGCGTGCAATTTCGTCCGGCTTCAAGATCGAACTTAGCCGCCGTGCCGACGAGATCATCGAGCAAAAACTTATCCGCGATGTGGGGCCCCTCGATTTTAACGCCGAGTTTCTCGCGCAGTTCGTCCGCTCCACCGGCATGATCAAAGTGACCGTGTGTCAGTACGATCTTTTCGACGACAAAGTCATTCTCGGCAACCGCTTCGAGGATGTAGTCGACATCCCCGCCTGGATCGATGACGGCGCCTTGCCGGCTCTCGACATTCCATATTAATGAGCAATTCTGCTGCAGCGGCGTCACCGGCACGACCGCCAACTTGAACTGCGGTTCCTGGTAGAATTGGTTTGTCATCGTGATCGTCCCCGTCCGCTGTCTCAGTGGTTGGCTGCGACAATCGCACATTCACCGGCCCGACAACACCCGGCCGAAACGCCGCGCCAGTATCCAATCAACCCTGGTGATCATCCGAAACGCAAAACAGGAGGCCCGAGAGCCTCCTGTTGCATTCCAAATGATCAATTCGCCTATAACGGTCAGGCCGCAGCCGTGCTGTCATCGGCAGGATCGCGAAGTACATAACCGCGCCCCCAAACCGTTTCGATATAGTGTTGACCACCCGTGGCTGCCTGGAGCTTTTTGCGAAGCTTACAGATGAAGACATCGATAATCTTCAATTCAGGCTCATCCATGCCACCGTAAAGATGGTTCAGGAACATTTCCTTCGTCAGCGTCGTGCCCTTGCGCAACGAAAGTAATTCCAACATCTGATATTCTTTGCCCGTCAGATGCACGCGCTGACCGTGAACCTCGACAGTTTTCGTATCGAGATTGACTTTCAGCTCGCCAGTTTCAATGACGGACTGGGCGTGGCCCTTCGAACGACGAATGATTGCATGAATGCGGGCAACGAGTTCGTCCTTGTGGAACGGTTTCGTCATATAATCATCAGCTCCGAACCCGAGCCCACGTACTTTGTCTTCGATCCCCGCCAGACCAGACAAAATGAGTATGGGCGTCGATACTTTACTAACGCGAAGCGTTTTCAGAACCTCATAGCCGCTCATATCCGGCAGATTAAGGTCTAATAAGATTATGTCGTAATCGTACAATTTGCCAAGGTCAACGCCTTCTTCACCAAGATCAGTGGTATAGGCATTAAAACCTTCCGACTGCAGCATCAGCTCGATACTCTGTGCCGTCGCGCTATCGTCTTCGATCAGGAGGACCCGCATTTTCTTCCTCTTCATTTGGCCGGCTAACCGGCCCGCTGCCTCGGACTATGCACCAATACGCAGCGCCAACTTGCTAAAGCGATCCTTAGGAAACTACGACCAAAAGGTTAACAAACCCTAATGTCCGCTTACGACGAGGATCAGAAACTGCCATTCGTTTCGGTTTTGACAACAATTACCCAAAGCCTACGACCCGCCAGGGCCGATAAAATAACAAGTCGCGCCGTCAAACGCCGAGCACAAAACCGCGGTCGTTCGACCGAGGCCGGACGTTCAGCACGCGATTAATTTATGGAAACCACCACGAAACAATCAGCAGCGAACCCTCAAGCGACCCGCTAGCGCATTATTTTTGACGATTCACGCCCCACCCCACATCTGCGAATCAGAAATACCAGAATTCGCGCATCTGCCAAAGGGCAATAGGGCGACATTGAGAATCCACATATTCCGAGAGGTACTAACAATTGAACCATGTGACTTTACCGCAACTTTACTCAACTGTGACAAGCTTCTGTCAGGTCGAAAAACGGCGTCACAAGCACAAAGCCGCGACAAGCGGATCGCTTGCATAAACAACATGTTTTGTACAAAATGGAAATGTATAGAACGAGTTATACTATTTGGCACAGATCTTGATCTGTACCAGGCAGAGTTCGACATAGTCAGGGGTATCGAACATGAAAGCTCGGGAATCAGCGCTTCGTGCGAAGCGCTTTGAAGCAGACGAAAAAAATCGCAAGGTCAGTGACCTCGAACAGATGATCCATGAGTTCGAGCGAATGGCTTATGATCTGGAATGCCAGGTTAAGGCGGAAGAAGAGCGGACCGGCGTGCGGGACGTGCAACACTTCGCGTATTCGACATTTGCGCGCAGCGCGGAACAACGTCGCCAGAACTTGCTCGCATCGGTTTCCGAGTTGCAGGAAAAACTCGACGCCGCTGCCGCAGAGCGTGATGACGCAGTGGCCGAACTTAATGAGGCCGATGCGATCCGCGATCGCGACGAAAACCGCAATCAAAACCCGACGGCTGCGCCGATCAATTAAGCTATTTCGGGATTACAGAATCGAGCCGGCAGCAGGTTTCAAAGCCAGCTGCCGGCTTTTTTGCGCGCTAGAACCCGATTGCGACAACAATCTGGGACTTATTGGCTACGTGCTTGTCGAATCGGGCGGGAAAACCTATCGAGGGCGCCGACTGATCAACATTGCCTTGCATTTGCCGCAATTGGCCACACCGGATGGCTGCAAACGCGGTCACTGATCATGTGACGTGGATTTAGGGATTGTGGGTTCCGTGCGCAAACAATCGAACGGCATCGCGACGCTATTTCTGGCGGTGACATCCCTCACCGCCTGCGGCACATCTTCGACAACGATCGAGAACCCCGCTGCTGCGGGTGCTGCACTGTTACTGACCGGCAGTAACACCAATGTGATCGCCGGACGACCGCGAGCAATCTATGAGCGCATAGCACGACAAGCGACACAGTGCTGGTTTGGCCCGTTCGGCAGCGTCCATAATCGATACATTATGCATGCTGACGTTCCGCCACCGTCATCTTCAGCGCCGGTCACGATCGCCATTCATCGGCGATTGAAAAAACGCAAAAAGCCGTGGGGTTCGAAGCTGTTGCGCGTCAACCTCAAAGGCAAGACGACAACAACGCTCACGTACCAAAATCTGGGATTGGAGACAGAAACGAGGACACGTATGACCGATGCGTTCACTCGATGGGCCAACGGTGAAAAAGATTGCACAGCTTTGCACGGCACCGAACCGCGGTGGGAGCCGTTGACCGTGTCAACGCAAACAAAGGCGGCGCCGCGCTGACGGTTTTCCGCCACGGCGCACCGCCCCCAACGCCACGTCAAACGTCAGGTGGCGACCTAAAGACCAATCAAAGAAGCACCAATTAGGTGCCGCTACGATAATCCTGAACGCGTGTCGCGCGTAGGCCCGGAAGCCCGTGACGATCGATCGAACGCTGCCAGCTAAGAAACTCATCAACTGTCAGTTTGTAGCGATCACATGCTTCGTCGAG
The DNA here is from genome assembly GCA_049116495.1 of Hyphomicrobiaceae bacterium. Taxonomy (GTDB): domain Bacteria; phylum Pseudomonadota; class Alphaproteobacteria; order Rhizobiales; family Hyphomicrobiaceae; genus CAJQQK01. Next base: position 7,932 of record JAGDYV010000032.1, read on the forward strand.
ACTCAAAAGGCCACCACGAACGGCTGCGACAACCTCAGCCTTGCGGCGGATCACCCAGCGTTTGGTTTCCTTTGGTGGCAGGTCCGCAACCGTTAACGGACTGCCGTCCGGACCAATCACATAGCGTACGCGATTTCGATACTGTTGTTCGGCCATTGTACTCACTACTTTTCAAAGCCCACTGAGATAACATAATGGAGACGCACTAAAATTCGTCTAAACAGCAAGGTAAACACGATCCGTGCCAACGCCCCATCACGCGACAGGCTGAGGCCTGTGTGGGAAGACGAAGTGGTTAACGCGTGTCCGGCATGAAGCAGCGCGACACAGCGGTCGAAAGATCATTAACCCTTCGCTCCGTGATGCTACACATTGTTAGCATCCGTTTACAAGTCATTAAATAATAATTAGATTTTAGCGTTCAAGACGCTATCTCAGACGTTCTCAAAAAAAATCGCTTAATTCCGAAAAAAAATTGCACACGACAGCTGCCAGCAAAAGCCAACCTACATTTTGCCCGTTGAAGCTGCCGGATCACCGCTATATGTAGGACGTCCGTCGTCCCCAAATCGATCAGACGGCACGCCGCCATCTCATTCCGGAACAATACCTATGTCTTTAACAGACAAAAACCCCCGCCGCGTCGTCGTCGCGATGTCAGGCGGTGTCGATTCGTCGGTCGTCGCTGGAATTCTCAAACAGCAGGGTCATGAGGTCATCGGCATCACGTTGCAGCTCTATGATCATGGCGAGGCGACGGGTCGCGCCGGCAGTTGCTGCGCCGGTCAAGACATCCATGATGCCCGGCGCGTCGCCGAAAAACTCGGAATTCCGCACTATGTCCTTGATTATGAAGCACGTTTCAAGGCCAAGGTCATAGATTCCTTCGCCGACAGCTATGCCGCTGGTGAAACGCCGATCCCGTGTGTTGCGTGCAATCAGAACATTAAATTCCTTGATCTGCTGGATACTGTCCAGGAATTGGACGCCGACGCCCTGGCAACGGGACACTATGTGGAGCGCCGCGGCCTTGGCAGCGACGTCGCGCTGTACCGCGGTGCCGATCCAGCCCGCGACCAGAGCTACTTCCTCTATGCAACGACCAAAGAACAACTCGCCAAGCTCTGGTTTCCGCTGGGCGCCGAATTAAAGCCCAACGTTCGGGAAATTGCCGAAGAGATGGGGCTCCCCGTAGCCCAGAAGTCTGACAGCCAGGACATCTGCTTCGTGCCGACGGGCAGTTATGCTCGAGTTGTAGAGAAACTACGACCGGACGCAGCCAGTCCAGGAACCATCGTCCATATCGACGGGCGCATTCTCGGCGAGCATCAGGGCATAATCCATTATACCGTGGGCCAGCGCCGGGGCCTTGGCATTGCCGACAGCGCACCGCTTTACGTTGTTGCGCTGGATGCGCCAGGGCGCCGCGTCATCGTCGGGCCACGTGAGGCCTTGCTGACCACGCGAATTGAGCTGCGCACGGTCAATTGGCTTGGTGACGAGGAAGTTACCGACCTGGCCGGGCAATCCCGCGACCTGTTTGTGCGCGTGCGCTCGTCTCAGGCACCACAACCCGCGCGGCTCGATATCAGCGATGACGGCGCCATGACCGTGACCCTGGTCGACGGCGAGCACGGCGTCTCAAAGGGACAGGCCTGTGTGTTCTATGAACATGGCGAAGCCCGTGCCCGCGTTCTCGGCGGCGGTACGATCAATGATACCGTCAATGACTACCTTGCTTCAGCTTCGTTCAACAGTTCGGCTAAAGTTGCTGCAGATTTCATATCGTTTTGATTAGTTTTACTGTTCATGACGCCAACGAATAAAGGCTGCAGATCAGATCCTGATCTGCAGCCTTTCGCTTATCTCATGCCTGTTGACGATGTTAGACCGGATCCCAGTTGAACACGTCCTGCGACCGGTCGAGCGGGTACATGCGCGGCTTCATCGCCGGGAAGGCATGCTCGAGGACGCTGGTCGGGGTCCAGCCATCGTTGCGCTGCAACGCCGTAATCGGTCGCGACTGGCTCATCAGAACGATCTCATTGCGACGCACACAGATTATCTGGCCGCTAATGTCGGATGCCGCATCAGAAGCAAGCGCGACCACAACCGGTGCGATCTTTTCGGCACCCATCGACTTGATGCGATCGACGCGTTCCTTGTCAGCGTCGCTCTTGACAGGGATGGAACTCGTCATCCGGCTCCAGGCGAACGGGCCGATGCAGTTGGAGGTGACACCAAAACGGGCCATATCAAGCGCGATCGATTTCGACAGCCCGACGATGCCGAGTTTGGCCGCGGAATAGTTGGCCTGGCCAAAGTTGCCGATCAGGCCAGACGTTGATGTAAAGTGGATATAGCGGCCGGACTGCTGGTTGCGGAAATGGGTCGACGCCGCGTGGCTGGTATTGAACGAGCCCTTGAGGTGCACGTTCATAACAGAGTCCCAGTCATCCTCGGTCATTTTATGAAAGATCACGTCGCGTAGAATACCGGCGTTGTTGACGACAATATCGATGCGCCCGAACGTGTCGACCGCCTGCTCGATCATGCCGGTCGCCGCTTTGTAGTCTGCGACGCTATCGAAGTTGGCAGCCGCTTCGCCGCCCTCGCTTTTGATGAGGTCAACCACTTCTTGCGCCGGTGACGTGTCGGCGCCCTCGCCTGTACCGGACCCACCGAGGTCATTGACGATGACCTTAGCGCCGCAACGCGCCATCAGCAGCGCCATCTCGCGCCCGACGCCGCGTCCCGAGCCGGTCACCAAGGCAACCTTGCCCATCAATAGCGTGTTGTCCGACATCTTACTTCCTCTCGTAATGATCTTGACGATGGCGCGCGCCCGGCATGCAGCCCGACGCCCGATTCAAAGTATACGTAGCAAGCTGGTCGGAGCGGACAAACCCGCGCCAATCAACGCCAGCGAACCATTACATAACTGATCCATCCGCCTCAGCACTCTGCTAGAGATCAACACCCCACAAGTCCAAGACAAGCGGCAACAGCAGACCATGAATGCGGAGGAAGCAAAGCCGACATTCTCAGTGGCCCGCCGTGCGGCCATCCTGCTATGCGTTATCCTGACCGTCACGCTGTACTTTACGACCCTGATGATTGCCTCGACCATCCTGCCGCAGATTCAGGGTGGCCTGTCGGCAACGGCCGACGAAGTGTCTTGGGTGATGACCTTCAATCTACTCGCGACCGCGGTTGGCACACCGACCGCCGGCTGGCTGGTGGCGCGGTTCGGCCGACGTAACGTGATGGTCGCCTGCATGGCCCTGTTTGCGATTTCAACGCTCGGCTGTGCGTCGTCGAATTCTCTTGGCATGTTGATCTTTTGGCGGATCGTGCAAGGCGGGTGTGGCGCACCGACGGTGCCGATCGCGCAATCGATCCTGCTCGACGCCTTCCCGAAGCACCAACACCGCATGGCGCTCGGGTTCTTTGGCATGGGTGTTGTCATCGGCCCGATTATCGGCCCCGCGCTAGGCGGCTATGTGGCCGAGAACAGCGGCTGGCAGACGGCTTTCCTGCTCCTCGTGCCGGTCGCGATGGCCGCCTCGCTGTCACTACGCGTGTTTCTGCCACCCGACGCGGCGCGACCGCCCGTGCGCCTTGACTGGGTCGGCTTCATATCGCTGTCCGTCGCGGTCAGTTGTCTGCAGCTGGTACTCGCGCGCGGACCGCGGCTCGACTGGTACGACTCGACCGAGATCATTATTGAAACGTTTGTTGGCATCCTCGCGTTCTACTTCTTCATCTCGCACAGCCTCACCGCGAAACAGCCATTTCTCAATCTGCGCCTCCTGCTCAACCGCAATCTTGCCGTCGGTTACATCCTGGTCGGCATCTTTGGCATGCTCAACTTTTCACCGATGGTGCTTTTGCCGACCCTGCTGAGAGTTTACGCCGGCTTTCCCGACTCGCTGGTCGGCGAGATTATCGGAGCACGCGGGCTCGGCGGCCTGGCCGGTTTTTTCCTGGCGATGTTTATCGGCCGCCTCGACGCACGCGTCAGCATGAGCATCGGATTCGTCTTACAGGTTGCCTCGGGAATCTGGCTGATGGGCATGGACTACAACGTCACGCCGCTCGGCCTGTCGATCAACGGCGCGATCCAGGGGGCCGCGGTCGGCTTCATCTGGATTCCCCTCTCGATCGCAACATTTTCCGACATTCCGCCAAAGCAACTGCCGGAAGCGACGGGCATGTTTCATCTCATTCGCAACATCACGGCGAGCCTGTTCATCTCGCTGTGCATCGCCGAGATCATCAGTTCGTCCGGCACCAACTATGCGCGCATGACCGAGTTCATCAATGAGTATAACCGTGCGCTCTACGGCGGATGGAATGGCAACTCATTGAGCGACATGGCAACGATCGCAAAGGAGATCGGCAAACAGTCCGCGTTGATCGGTTACCTCAATGCGTTCGGGCTTTATACGTTCGCCTCGGCGCTTGCGATCCCGTTCTGCTTTCTCATTGCGAAGCCGAAACCGGCGATGGCGGCAGAAACGGCGTAGCAAACCCGGCGGGGGCTCAACTCAAAAGCCGATTGACTGGTGGCAAAGTTGGGTTACGCGGGGAAGCCCCCCGCGCGGACGACAGGGTGATAGACCGCCGACCCAGCCTATAATCAGTTATTTTCACTTGCTTAAATGAATGAACTGTAGGTTGGCGTTAGTGCGGCCCGTGAGGAGCGGTGTGTCACGACCGTGCTCCGCGCGTAACCCAACAGCTGCTGCAAACCTTAATTCCGAATTCAAGACTGCATCGACGGAGATGTGATCAGGCTGCGTTGGACGAGCATGCATGGGTCGTGCCGTGCTTTGTTGGGTTACGCGGTTGACGTTTTAATGTGACGATCCGGCAGTGGACCGCTAACCCAACCTACGATTCCTTGTTATTAGTCAGATTTCTAAAACAGTTTGATGAGACGTAGGTTGGGTTAGTGCGGCCCGTGAGGAGCGGTGTGACACGACCGTGCTCCGCACGTAACCCAACAGCTGCGTCACGTAGAAATACCGCGGGTATGCAATGGTGGACCGCTAACCCGACGGATCTGCTTGCTAAAGATTGCGATGAAAATGGCATGGCACAAACCAGGAGCACACGGCAACCGTCTGCTGGATCAGCTCAATAGCCAGGCAATCAGCAGGACCAACAACGCGAGTATGACGAACAAGATGCCGATGCTCATGCCCGCTGCAAACAGCGCCGTTGCACCGGCCCAGGTGAGCGAGGAGAACGCCTCCGAAAGGGTCGCGGCGCGCGATGCGGTTTGACGGTAGCGAAAGTGCGCACGTTTGGCAGGTCCGCGGAACCAGAGCTGGATGGCGATCGCACTCGCCGACGCGCAGGTCACGCCGATCGCCGTGACGAGCGCTTCGTGCGGTGCGAACATGGCGATTGCAAGGATGAGCGGCAAACCGGCGACTGCGATGACAACCAGCACCGCTTCGATCTTGGCACGCAGGATCTGAGCAGCCGAAACCGGCGCAGTGCCAACGAGTTCGGGCGCGTCTTCACCGGATATCGTCAGCCACGCCAGGCCGCCGGCAAGCTGGCCGAGCGCCATCACCAGAACGGGCGCCAGGATCACCGAAATGCCGGCCGCGTCACCATAGTTTTTCCAAAGCAGCAGGGCGGGCGGCAGCAGATAGAGCACCTGCATCAGGGTTTGACTGACCAGCCATGGATCACGTTTGAGCAGTTGCCACTCTTTGGCGCGCAAAGCCTGATGCGGCGAACGTTGCCGAAACGGGCGGGGCCCGCTGGCAGCGGTCGTGTTGACGTCGTTGACACTGGCGGCACTGAGCACCAGACCGGCAAAACCCTTCGAGGTGTGCCAGATGGTGAGCGCCAGAAACGTTACAGCGATCGCAAGGACCGCGATGAGCGCCGGCACAGATCCCGTGACCGCCCAGACCGGCGCCCACGCGATACTACCCGGTTCGGGCAGCGAGGCGATGAACGCGTGGTCCTGCAAAACGGCGAAGCGCGACAGGTTGTTGTAGGCAAAAATCCCGACGATCTGAATGCCGATCAGGAAGCTCGCTCCGATCACTGCGGCAACAATCTGGGCGGCAAGACGCGTACGCGCCGCGCCGATGAAGCGGAACAACACCATCATCAGCCACACCGCAATGCCGGTTGCGATCATGGCAATGGCGATCAGTAACGGATAGGCGGCAAGCCAGCTCGGATGGTCGATGACGGCGGCCATGTTGATGAACGGCGCCATCAACAGGGTCGACATCACGGTCGTCGTCAGTGTCAACGCCGCGATGCGCACGGCAAAGACGTAGCGCGGCGACGACGGCGATGACAGGATCAGTTCAAGATCGGAGCGCGTGTAGAAAGCGCGCGTAACCGCTTCGAGCGCCTGCGACAACATCATGAAAAATGCGAGCAGGCCGCAACCGGCAACCGCGATCAACAGCATCTTGTCGCTGGGTGAAACGCCGCCTTTCAAAAGCGGGTTCAGGACGCCATAGGCCATCGCATGCAGGCCGGCCGTGAACAGCAGTGCGATCGCAATCATGATGCGCTCACGCGTCCGCCGCCCGGCGGTCATCATCGACAGCCAGTCGCGCCAGGCGAGCATCAGCTCATGACGTGCAAACCAACCGAGGCTTTGCGGCGCAAAGCCCTGCGATGGGCCCATCAAAGCGAGAAGGCGGGTCATGCGGCAGCCTGCTCGTCGCTGACCAGTTCCAGGAAGATGTCTTCCAGGCTGGCGGCCTGCTGGCCGTCGGCGGCGCGCAACTCGTCGAGGGTGCCCTCGCTGACCAGCCGGCCCTGGGCAATGACGCCGATGCGGTCAGCCATCCGCTCGGCCACTTCGAGGATATGGGTGGTCATGACGATGGTAACGCCGCGCTCGACGTGCGCGCGCAACACGGCCTTGACCTGGCGCGCCGAACCGGCGTCGAGACCGGTCAGCGGTTCATCGAGAATAATGAGCTCCGGTTCATGTATCAGCGCGCCGGCCAGCGCCACCTTTTGGCGCATACCTTTTGAGAGACCTTGGCAGCGCTCGTTGGCCTGGGTGTCGAGGCCGAGCAGCGCAATAAGGTCGTGCGCGCGCGCTTCAGCGACGTCGGCCGGGATGCCCCACAATCCGGCTGCGAACTCAAGGTATTCAAGCGGTGACAGCTTATCGTAGATCAGCGGTTCATCGGGCAGCCAGGCCATGACCCGCTTGGCATCGATCGGACGCGCGATGGCATCAATCCCGCACACCGAGATGGCACCGGAGTCCGGCTGCAACAGGCCGCAGACCATCTTGAGCGTCGTGGTCTTGCCGGCACCATTGGGCCCAAGCAGGGCGTAAAGCTCGCCACGGCGGATGTTGAGTGACAGATGATCGACGGCCGGACGCTCGTACGTCTTGCACAGATCCGTAAGCGCCAACGCCCATTGCCCGTTTGTCATGCCATTCCACCACGCGAATTCGAACTGCTCGGGGCGCAGTAGACGATGGCGGTTCTTTAAGTGTGGTGAACGGATGGGTTTTCGCTTGTGTGTCCGGCGGATTTCATGCCGGAGCGGATCGTTGTGGGACGCTCGGCAAGGACCTGGCAGGTTTATCGGTCGAGCAGAGCCGCTCCTAAGGCCGCACGGCATCAAGTGAACCCCGCGCCACGATCAAGCCGGCGGCTTGCACGGATCCCGTCCCAAGGACGGGATGACGGCCGAGGTGGGAAGCCTGCTCCGGTTCGCGCAGCGGATCGTAACCTGTGCCGTCCCGCCACCTAATGGCCGCCGCTTGGCCGGGCGCGCATCAAGACGTTGGGCATGTGCACCCGGCAACCAACTACATTGGCGAGGTCTTACACGACTCACATACACAGCAACGGAACACGTCATGGGACGACACTTTCATTTGTCGCCCAGCCCTCCGACAACCGCGATCGCCCCCTGGTGTGACGAACACGAGCAGCAGCGTAGCTACCGGTGCCCGAGCACCATTTCTCGGAATTGCGCCTTGGTTTCGGTAGCGTGCAAGTTGCGGATACCCTTTGGCGACGGTGTTTCGTCAACGCGCAGCAAGATGAAGGTCGAGCCGTTGCTTTGCCGCAGCAGGCCGGACGCTTCCTCGATTTGCGATTCCTCGGTGATGTCGCGGGTGACGGAAAAACCGCAACCTTCCGCAACCTGGGCAAGGTTGACGCCAAGCCCGGTATGCGAGGTCTGGCCACCCGTTTCCTGATAGAGCGCATTGTCAACGCACACGACCGAGAAGTTGGCAGGTTTCATGACGCCGACCGTGGCGAGCGAGCCGAGCGACATCAGCATGTCGCCATCGCCTGTTACGCAGATGACTTTCTTGTCGGGCTGCGCCAGGGCGAGACCGAGACCGGCCATGACGGCACCACCCATCGCGCCGCCAAACAGGAAGGCGTTGTCGGTCAACGCGCCAATATCTTTGGCCGGCCCGGCAAGGCCCGCCACGATCAGGAAATCATCCGGGTTGCCGATCAGAGCGGGCACCGCTTTGTTACGATCCATGCGTTTTTTGTCAGACATGGCGCTTACCTCGCGTTGAATTTCTTGGCACCGAGCAGGCGCTGTGACAGGAGAATGGCGACGGACTGTTCGGCGCCAAAGGCCATCGTCAGCCCGGCACGCACCGCCGGTTCGACGTCATCTTCGGTGGCGGCCGTCAAGCACTGCACACCCATCGCCGTCATGGTTGGCTCGACCGCCTTGCCCATCGCGAATTGCCAGGGATTGCCCTCGCCGTAGTCACCGCGCATCGACACCAGCGTCAGGAACGGGAAGCGGCCATGCTGAATGAGCGAGAGCATATTGATGCAGTTGCCGACGCCGGAACTCTGCATCAACAGCACGGCGCGTTTGCCACCGAGATGGGCACCGGCAGCGAGTGCGACACCTTCCTGCTCCGTCGACAACGGCACCGACTGGACATCGTGATCGGCAAGCGATCGATCGATGAGCACCTGGTGGCCGGCATCCGGCACGTAGGAGAAGATCGATATATCTTCGGCGCGCAGCTGCTCGTAGAGCGCATCTCGCCAATTGCCGTCGCTCGCCATGCTCGCTCTCCCTTTGATATCATTCGCACAAGCCCGCCACACAGGCTGCGACCCGATCGTTCGTTGTTCCACCCTGAACCTGCCACAACCACCAACATCCGCAACCGTCGCATCATCCGGTCTGCGATTTCCCATGCCGCATGCCGTCGCTGCTGCAGGCGAAACCGGCCTGGAGCTGCCCTCTGCGGCGCGCGGCACGCGCTCTCGCAGCCGGTCGCGATGATTTCCGCGCAATCAACAAATACTCACCACAAAGTCGACACAAACGGTCTCAAATCCGCTCAACTCTTCGACTTTATGAAGCCAACGACGCCATCGGTTCATCCGGCGTTCAGGTTTCAGTTGCGATGATCCCATTCGAGGTGCTGAAGCCCGAAGAAATCGCAAGAACGGGTTCCCGAACCCCGCCTTGTGAGGAACAGGAGATGAGAGCCATGAAGAATTCAATCCTTGCAGCCACCGCAGGAGCTGCCGCCTTTTTGTCTGCAAGCTTTGCCCCCGTACAAGCCGGCGTCGTTGGGCCGATGAGCACGGCCACGAAGGCTCAAATGGGCACTGAAATGATCCACGAAGTTGGCCGTCGCCGGCGGAACCGCCATCGCGGATATGGCATCGGTGCCGGCATCGTGACGCTTGGTATTCTCGGCGCCATTGCCGCGAACCGAAGCGCGCGCGCCAACGACTACTACTACGAAGAACGGCGTTATCGTCCGCGCCACCGCTACAGCTATCGCAACAAATGTCGGCGTTGGTTGCGCCGTTGCCGCCACGGCAATGACCGGGCCTGCTGGCGCTATGACACGCGCTGCTAAAAGCTGATCATGACAAACAGGCTCTCCTATCCGGGGAGCCTGTATCGCAATGCATTGCCATCAGATCATCCCCCCCGATCATCAGGCAATGCTGGCCAACGCGCGCCTCATCCCCCCGAGAAGCGCGTTGGCTTCATTTTTTTTGGATCGAGCCTTGCTAACATTGCTGCAAAAACGCGAGCAGCAATCGGCTGGTTTCCTCGGGCTGCTCCTGTTGCACCCAGTGACCGGCGCCCTCTATGAGGTGGCAGCCGCGCATATCGGTTAGTGCCTGGGTCTGCATTCTTTCGAACGCACCGGCACTTTGATGAATGCCCCAATCGCTGCGCCCGGCGATGAAGCAGGACGGAATGTCGATTGTGCGCCCATCAAAAACCTGCAGCTCGCCATTGAACTTGCCCGTCGTTCGGCAGCGGTACCAATTGAGGCTGCCTTGAAAACCGACGCGCGCATACTCGCTCGCATAGACGGCCAGTTCATCTTCCGTCAGCCAGGTATTGGCGGCGATTTCCGCTGAGGTCGGCATTTCATGGGCGACGGTTTCGGGCATCGTTTCATGCAGATCCATCACGTAGTAGGTCGGCATCCTGGCCAACTCATCCGCGCGCCAGGCGGCCAGCGGGAACGGCTTGTTATCGGTCCAGTCCGCGCTCTTATGATGGTAATACGCGCGCAGGAATGCATGCAGGCCCTGGCTGGGGTTATCCATCTCCGCTGCAGCCGGACGCGTTGAATAATACCATTGGTAGTGTTTGCGTGGCCGCGGCAACGCAGCCAGATCATCGTGCACAGGATCGGTCGCAGGCTCTGTGCCACCGTCAGCCGCCGTGTCGAACGGTAGCGCCGCGACCCCACCGAACGGTGCACTCATAAAGACGAGCGACTTGAACACGTCCGGCCGCGTGATCGCCGCCCAGACCGCGACCGACGCACCAAAATCGTGACCGACGATGGCGTGCACGGACTGGCAGCCAAAGGCGCGTACGAGGCCGACGACATCACCGACCAGATTGAGCAAACGGAACGGGGACAGGTCATCGTCGTACGAGACATCCGAGCCGGATGTGCGCCCGTAGCCGCGCTGGTCTGGCGCCAGCACGTGATAGCCAGCCGCGGCCAGCACCGGCATTACTTTGCGCCAACTATAGGCCAGCTCCGGAAAGCCATGCAGCAGCACGACGGTCGGGCGCCCCGTCGTTTCGAAACCAGACTCGAGAACGTGCATCCTCAGTCCGTTGATCCCATCGACGTAACGCGACCGGATGCCATCGGGCAGCGGCAAGGCCGGCAGGGAATCGATCATGAATAGCCTCATCGCAAACAGGTGACTGTTGCGGTGAAGCTAATGGAACTTGGCGCCTGCGCCAAACCGGAAGTGTTGCCGGCGGCGACAGACCTCAATCAGAGATCTTTTCACCAACCATGACGTCGGACATCATCGCTGCGTTGAGAAATACCGGCTCGTTGTCGATCGTTGTCAGGATGACCGTCGCGCTGCGACCGTGGATCGCCTCGTTCAACTCGATATCCGTAAAATAGCGCTGGCCATTGCGCACCGCGCGGCCAAGCGGCGTGTTGCGGTCGACCAGGTTCGACAGATCAGTCCAATCGCGGCCACCGAAAATTTCATCATCTTGGATCGTCGGCTGACCGGTTATCCAGCCCACCTGCGGTGGCCCAAACTCGACGACTGCGGGATTGGCATCGACCCGTTTCAGCGGCTTGTTCTGACCCGGATTGGTCTTCTTGATTTTACCAAACGACATCGTGTACCCCCAACGCAATTTCACTAACGAGGGGTTAACAATACCAGAAACATTTTAACGATCTGTGTGCGGTCCTGGATTCTATGTGACCTCGCCAACCAACGCTATTGCGGCAGACGCGCAGCCACGAAGAGGTCAGCGGCGGCCGGCGAGCAGGCGATCGGCGTGTCATGCAGAATGGCGAGACGCGTCAGAGCCTTGAGGTCGACGTCGTGGGCGTGATCGGCTTGCGGGTCGGCAAAGAAAATCACGGCGTCGAGTTCACCCGTCGCAATCAGGGCGCCGAGTTGCTGATCCCCTCCCCGCGTCCCGCGCTGCAGGCGTTGAATGGAAAACTCAGGATGCGCGGCAGCCAGCATGTTGCCGGTGCCACCGGTGCACAGCAGGCGCTGGCCGGCGAGCGCCTTGCGATGCCGCGCGACCCAGGCCTTGAGCTGCGCCTTGCGAGCGTTGTGGGCAACCAACGCAATCCGACGCGGCACGGTGGAGCGTTGCGCGGCACGGCCGGTCATCGCCAGGATCGATTGAACCTGTGCCGTCAATCCGTCACCTTCGGCCGGGAACTCGCCGCTGAGCGCAGCCGTGCCAACCGTGAAACCGGAAGCACCGGCTTCCGCGGCTTCGACGACACGCGCTTCGCGATCGATACTGCCGGCCATCACGACCGGCTTGTCGGAGGCCTGACAGACGGCGTGCATCAATGCCGGAACATCACCCTCAAAACGATAGGCCAGCAGATCGAGACCGTGGACACCTTCAAGTGCCGTGAGGGAACGGGCGCTTTCAACGATGTCTTCGATGCTGCCCGCAAGCACGCTCGGATAGCCGACGACCTTGCCCGGAAACGGAAAATAGCGCACCGGATGCGATTTGATCAGCGGCACAATATCGACCGCACGCGTGCCGCCGAGCAGACAATCAACGTCCAGTTCAACCGCGGCTTTGGCCGAGGCCAACTCACTTGCCGCATCAAGACTGACAACTTCCAGATAGGAGCGTCCACCGGCGGCGCGGATCTCATCGGCAAGCGCCTTGAGTTCCGTCAGCGGCAGGCCGACGTCCTTGAAACCGATGTGGCGCGCGCCGCCGGCAAGCACTTCTTCGAGTCGCGCGCGGGCATCCGGCACCGTGCGATCGTTCGACGTCAGCATAAAAATGAAATCAAACGACATCAGGGAGCCTCCTCGGTTTTCGCGCGGGCGGCAACCAGCTTGATCGCCTGGTTCAACGCGGTGCGCATGCTGGCCGGGTCCGCAATACCCTGCCCGGCAATATCAAAGGCCGTGCCATGATCCGGGCTGGTGCGCACGAACGGCAGGCCAAGCGTAATGTTCACACCGTCCTCAAGACCAAGGTATTTGACGGGGATAAGCCCCTGATCGTGATATTGTGCAACCACGACATCGAACTGGCCTTTCCGTGCCTGCATGAAGACCGTGTCACCCGGCCAAGGTCCGCTGGCATCGATACCCTCGGCCTTGGCCTTGGCAATAGCGGGGGCGATGATCTCAATATCCTCACGCCCGAACAGACCGCCCTCGCCGGCATGAGGATTGAGCCCGGCAACGGCAACGCGCGGCGCTGCGATGCCAAAACTGCGCACGCCATGATGGGCAAGGCGAATAGCCGACATCTCGGTTTCAATCGTGATCCGGTCGATCGCATCGCGCAACGCACAGTGGATCGTGACAAGCACGACGCGGAGGTGGTCATTGGCGAGCATCATGGCGGTCGACGTGGCGCCGCCGAAGTCAGCGAGCATCTCGGTGTGCCCCGGATAGGGCACGCCGCCGGCTGACAATGCTTCCTTGTGGATCGGCGCGGTGACGATCGCATCAATATCGCCGGCGTTCGCAAGTTCGATCGCCTTGCGGATGTAGGCGAAAGCGGCCGCACCGCACGCCGCGCTGACTTCCCCTTGTTCGATGTGATCAAGCGGCGCGCCGGCAGCGATGACCTCAACCGTCCCGGGCGCACCGGTTGCATCCGATGGCTGCGCGATCTGCGTGACGTCGAGCGGCAAATTCAGTTGCCGGGCCGTGCGTGCGAGGATGCCGAGATCGCCAATCACGATCGGGCGCCCGGCCAACGCGTCATCGGCAAGCAGCTTCAGCGTGATCTCGGGCCCGATGCCGGCGGCATCTCCCATGGTGATTGCAATCGGTTGCTTCATGCTGTCCTTGGTCGCGCCGGCCGAACGGTCGGACTATCGTTTCGTGTCACTTGGTCGTGGACGTTCTAGCATAGCATTGCAAGAATGGCCGCCAGCAACCATTGAACAGCAAAAAAGGGGCGCCCAACCGGACGCCCCTTCTTGAGAAACCAGAACCTGTCGAACCGGCAATTACCGGTTGAAACCGTCAAATCGGCTCAGCCTTGGTCGCAAGTCGATGAAACGCTCATCGCGGATCCGGCGCCAGCCACCCCAGTTGCGTCGCACCATGCGGCGGATACGGCGGTGGTTGCGATCGAGCAGACGGTGGATGTGGCGGCTTTCGCGACGGCTCAACCAACCATCATCGAGATACTGCGCCCGGAACCCGCGAATGTGCGAAAGTTCGAAGCGGGCTCGACGCGCCTGCACCCAGTTCAACCGGCCTCGGCGATGGGCCCGGCGGATGCGGCGAGCCTGATTGCGGATGCGATGGTTAACGAAGGCAACCTTGGCGCCACGCGCATCGAAACCGTGATCTCGAGGGGCAGCGTTGGCGCCCTGGACACCGATCGCGGTGAAAGCAAGGGCGGCGGCTGCGGCGATAATGGTCTTAGAGTTTAACATGATCGTTCTCCTTGATGGCGTTTCTGACGTTGCTTAGTGGTCCAGTCTTCCGCTGTTGATGACACGGACATTGCCAGAACCGCCCTGAAGCAACTCTGAGCCTCGCGGTCATATTGCGTTCATTTTTTTCGCGCTTAGCGGAGATGCTGTTTGCTCCATGGCAGGGAAATCGATACGATCCCGGCAAACAATTGCCATAGTCTGGATGCCATGCGAGATCCCGATATTCAGCGCCTCATCGATGCCACTGCGGCAGCGTTCGCAAGCCGCATGACGCCTGGTTCACCAATCGCCGCGCTGCACCAGAACATTTTCGGTGCGCTTGCCGATGATGTCGGCACGCCACGGGCCGACGGCCCCGAAACACAACCGGTTTGCCGCTATCTTGCGCCGGCGCTGGTGACCGCTGCGACCGGCAGTACGGAAACGGCGGCGGTGGCCGATGCCGTGTCGCATCTCGGGCCGCGCCTGCAGTGGCGCCCGCGCGCACCGACCGCCAATGCACAAGAAGGCTTCGTCGAGAACCATGCCAACACGCTGTTTGTTGGCAGCGGCGGCCTGGAAGACCGCGACGACGTGCGCATCGGCGCAAGCCTCGTGGCGCCGAACACGCGCTACCCCGACCATGATCACCCGCCGGAAGAGATGTATCTGATCCTGTCGCCCGGCGCGTGGCGCAACGCCGACACGGATTGGACGGAACCAGGCATTGGCGGGTTGTTCCACAATACGCCGGGCATTGAACATGCGATGCGCGCCGGCGATGCGCCTTTGCTCGCGATCTGGTGTTTGTGGTCACCACCTGACGCATAACGGAGTGATCCCCTTTGAGCGCATTAGACGCATTTGCCGACATCGTCGGCGGCTCGGCCTGCATGAGCGAACCCGACGACGTGGCCCCTTACGCGGTCGACTGGCGCGGCGCCTATCAGGCCAATCCGGTCGCCGTGGTGAAGCCCGCATCGACAGATGAGGTTGCTGCGGTGATGCGAACGGCGGCGGACCAGAGCCTCGCCGTTGTGCCGGCCGGCGGGCGGACGGGGCTGTGCGGCGCAGCCGTCGCCCAGGCCAACGGGCCGCCGTCGATCATCTTGTCGATGGAGCGGATGAACAAGGTCCGGTCGATTGATGCGCGCGATTTTTCCATCGTCGCCGAGGCCGGCTGCATCGTGCAGAACATCCAGCAGGCCGCCGCCGACGCCGACCGCCTGTTTCCGATCCAGTGGGGCGCACAAGGCACCGCCCAGATCGGCGGCATGCTTGGCACCAACGCCGGCGGCATCCGCACGCTGCGTTGGGGCAACGCGCGCGAGTTGGTCCTCGGGCTCGAGGTTGTGCTGCCGGATGGCCGCGTGCTTGATGATCTGCGCCGGGTGCGCAAGGACAACAGCGGCTATGCGCTGCGTCACCTGTTCATCGGCGCAGAAGGCACGCTCGGTGTGATCACGGCCGCTGCCTTGCGCCTGGCGCCGCAGTTGAACCATGTCGAGACCGCTTTCATCGCCGTGCCAAGCCCGGACGCGGCGCTGTCTTTGTACGGGCGCATGATGGAGGCCGGTGCGGATCTCGTCGCGTTCGAGCTGTGCGCACGCCATTGCATGGAAGTCGCGGGTCGCTACGGTGTCGACCTGCGCATCCCGTTACCGATCGAAAGTCCCTGGTATGTGATGGCCGAGATCGCAACCGCGCACCCGAGCGTGCCGTTGCGCGAGATCATGGAAGAGACGCTTGGCGCAGCCATGGAGGCGGGAGAGGTGAGCGATGCCGCGCTGGCAGAGAGCGAAGCGCAGCGTCTTGGCATCTGGAAAATCCGCGAGGACTACCCTGAGTGCAATCGCCAGGCCGGCCCAAGTGCGGTGACCGACACCGCGGTGCCGGTGTCCGCGGTGCCGGCGTTTATTGAAAAGGCAACGGCGGCCACGACAGCGCGCTGGCCGGAAGGCCGCATCGCCGCGATCGGTCATGCCGGCGACGGCAACATCCACTTTGCGCTGCAGGCACCGGAAGGCTGGGACAAGGGCCGGCCGGCGTGGATTGAGCGCACGGACGGTTTCGAAGCGCTGGTCAACGAGATCTCGGTGTCACTCGGCGGCAGTTTCTCCGCCGAGCATGGCATCGGTCAATCGAAACGCCACGCCATGCAAAGCCATAAGGACCCAACCGCCCTCGACCTGATGCGCACGATCAAGGACGCGCTCGATCCCGACGGGCGCATGAACCCGGGCAAGGTGTTACCTTAGGACGGTGCTGTTTGCCGTGAAACGCGTGGCGCCCGTAACGCCAAGTTGGGGACGCACTCATCGCGCACCGTCAAGGTTCGGACGGCCACATGTGCCGCTGTTGGGTTACGCGTGGCGCACGGCCACGGCACGTCGCGCTTAACAGGCCGCGACAACCGAACCTACAAATGTGTTTATATTACAGGTAGTTACAGGTTGAGAATCAGACGCAGGTTGGGTTAGCGGTTCCCTGCCGGATCGGCATGTCAACACGTCGCCCGCGTAACCCACGGCAATGCATCCGAGCTTTCGCCGGATTCCAGATCCGCGCAACGGCACCTCACGATCCACTCCAATTCGGCGGGCGCTTGGCGAGGAACGCGTCGATGCCTTCGGCGAAGTCAGCCGTGTCGGCAAGGCCACTGGCGACGTCCAGCTCCAACTGCATGCCGTCGTCAAAGGTCATGCCACCGCCAAGCGTCACGGCCTGGCGGATCGCGGTAAGCGCTGCAGCCGGCTTGGTGGCGAGATCCTCGGCATAGGCTTGGACGTGGCGACTAAGGTCTTCAGGCGCAATCAGTTCATCGAGCAGCCCCCAGTCAACCGCTTCCTCGGCGCCGACCATCCGGCCTGAATAGAGATAGCGGATCGCCCGCGAACGGCCGATCATGCGGGTCAGCGCCTGCGTCGTGGCAATCGGCGGGATGAAGGCGATCTGGATTTCCGGCTGCCCCAGCTTGGTGCGCGGCGTGGCAAAGCGGACATCGCAATGCAGCGTCATTTCGAGCCCGCCGCCAACCGCGACATTGTCGATGGCAGCCAACAGCGGCTTCGAAGATCCACGCAACAGCCGCGCGATGTCGTGGCACATCTCGACCCAGGCACGCATGCCGGACGATTCCATGCCGCGGAATTCGTTAAGATCGGCACCCGCGCTAAAATAACCGTCGACGGCGCTGGCCAGGACGAGAACGCGAACCGATGGGTCGTCGAGCGCTGCCGCTATGCCATCGCGCGTCTCGTTGACCATCTGCCGGTTGAAGGCATTGACCGGTGGGCGGTTGTATTCCAGCCAGCGCACCTGCTTCCTATCGGTGACACGGATGAAGTCATACTCTGGCATCGCCGTTCCCTTCTTCTGCATGGCGTCGACCGGTGCCTACAATGACCAGCCTAACGACCTAGTGATTGATGCAGAAACCTATTTCCAGTTGCAATCGATCGCATCCGTGGTTTTCAGGCGCTCGCGCGGGCCCGGCGTATTGATCCGCCTTGCGAAAACCCACAAAACTATCGGCGGCACCCATGCCACAAACTGCCTATCACATGACGAGGCCCACCGATGAGCTGGCAACCGGAACTCGACGAACTGCGCAAGCGCGAGGCGATGGCGGCGAAGGGCGGCGGTGATGACAAAACGGAGCGTCAGCATGCCGGTGGCCGACTGACCGTTCGCGAACGCATCTCCAGCCTGGTCGACGACGGCACGTTTCACGAGATCGGGGCCGTCGCCGGCAAAGCCGAGTACGATGCGGATGGCAATCTCGAAAAGCTGACACCATCGAACAACGTCATGGGCCGCGCCAGGATCGATGGCCGCAAAGTCGTCATCGTCGGCGATGATTTCACCGTTCGCGGCGGCGCGGCGGATGCGACGATCGCCGAAAAATACATCATGCCCGAGCAGATGGGCGCGCAGTTGCGCCTGCCGATCGTGCGCCTCATCGAGGGCTCAGGTGGCGGTGGCTCGGTGAAAACGATCGAGACCACGGGACGGGCCAACCTGCCCGGCGGGCGCACGCCGTCGCATATAAGCTACAAGATGATTACGGATGCGCTTGGCATCGTGCCGGTGGTCGGTCTTGGTCTTGGCTCGGTTGCCGGTCTTGGCGCGGCCAAACTGGCGGCGACACACTTCTCGGTGATGACCAAGGAAACATCGGCGATGTTCGTTGCCGGACCGCCGGTGGTCAATCGCCTCAGTCCGAAGCAGTTCAGCAAGCAGGAACTTGGCGGCTGGGAAATCCAGTGCAAGGCCGGCGCCGTCGACAATGCCGTCGAGAGCGAAGAAGAAGCCTTCGACCAGGCGCGTCGCTATCTGTCGTATCTGCCAAGCTCGGTGTATTCGGTTGCCGAGCGCGCGACGTGCGATGATCCGGTTGAGCGGATCGAGGAAAAGCTGCTCTCGGCGATCCCGCGCAATCGACGGCAAGTCTACAAGATGCGCCCGATCATCGAAAAGATTTTCGACAAGGGCTCGTTCTTCGAAGTCGGCGCAATGTTCGGGCGCTCGATCATCACGGGGTTCGCCCGGCTCAACGGTCTGCCCGTTGCCGTGATGGCAGCCGATCCGTTCCATTATGGCGGCTCGTGGACGGCGGATGCGTGCGCCAAGATCACGCGGTTCGTTGACACCGCCGAGACCTTTCACACGCCCATCGTGCACCTCAATGATTGCCCCGGCTTCTTCATCGGCCTGGAAGCAGAAAAGGCCGCGACGATCCGAGCCGGTGTGCGCACAATGGCGGCAATCAATCAATCGAGCGTGCCGTGGTGCACGATCATCCTGCGCAATTGTTTTGGCGTCGCTGGCGCAGCCCACGTACCTTCCGGGCGCCTGTCACTTCGCTATGCGTGGCCGAGCGCGTGGTGGGGATCGCTGCCGTTGGAAGGCGGGATCGAGGCCGCCTACCGCGCGGATATCGATGCGGCCGACGACCCGGCAGCGGAGCTCGAAGCGATTGAAGACCGGCTCAATAAACTGCGCTCGCCGTTCCGGTCAGCCGAAACGTTCTGGGTCGAGGAAATTATCGATCCGCGTGACACCCGCCGCCTGCTCTGCGACTTTGCGGATCTTGCCGAGCCGCTGCGCACGCCGGGACCACGCGCGTTCTCGATGCGGCCTTAGCGGGCACTCAATCAAGTTTCGCCGGGACATTCATCGCAGAGTTGCGCCCGGCGATGCGGCCTGACACGAAGGCCCAGCCGAGATGGTGGCCATGTCCCTCGAGGATCAACCCGCCCTGCCCCGTTGAGCCGGCGGCATACAATCCGGGAATGGCACCGCCACGCTCGCCGATCACTTCAAGACGCTCGGTCACCTTGAGGCCACCATCGGTAAAAACGACGTAGCTGCGCACGGGGCCAAGCGCCACGTAAGGCCCAACGCCAAGCGGCGGCAGACCTGCAGCGGCATCACGCCGGAGCGTTTCGACTACCGATGCCGCAAGTTTCTCAGGCGGCATCCCAAGGCGCGCGGCCAGATCCGCAATGTCATCGGTTTTGTGAAAGATGTCCGGCCGGTTGCGCCGGTAGTCATCAAGATGGGCGTAGGCGATGCCGGGCGCCGTCGAGACGTAGTAGGGCCAGCGGCGGAATTTCTCGGCAATCGCATTGTCCATGACGATATAGGCCTTGCGATCCGGTTGGCGTGGCACGTGCGGGCCGGGATCATCACGTTCATCACAGAAACGTTCGCCGCGGCTGTTGATCAGGATGGCACCCGCCTTGAACAAGTTCGGTGACGGCCCGAGCGCCGTGGTCAGAAATCCCATCGCGAACGGTCTTTGCACGAACGACGGCAGGTTGTTCAACGACCACTTCAGGCCCCGCGCCAATGTACGGTTGGGCGGCAGGCGGCGCACGAGACTTTCCCGCGTTGGCGGAATGAAACGCATTGTCGGGCCGCGCAGAATGTCACCGTTGATGACCGATCCGCCGGCGGCGATGCCAAGTTGTATGGCAGCCCCATTGGCGGTGGGATTGACCGCTTCCAGCGCGGCCACTTCGTCGGTCGCAAAACGCGCCTTGAGTTCGGCGCTGGCGCTGTAGTCTCCGCCGGCCAGAATCACGCCGCCGCGTGCCCGAAGCCGCTGTCTCGCTCCGTTCGGTCCAAGCGCGTCGACACCGCAAACCCGTCCGTCCTCGATCACAAGGTCGGTCACCACGGTGGCAAGCCGCACGTCGACACCGGCCTTGCGGCACGCCCGCCCCAGAATCTCAGGGAAGGCGCGTGAATTCGGCAGCACGTTGTGCATGCGCGGCAAGCGGTGCGGCTTTTCTTCGTTCGGGCCGACAAAGACCAGCCCGTGCCCTTCCAGCCAACGCATCATCTCCGTGCTGTTGTCGACGAGGATGCGGCGCAGAGCGCGGTTGTCGCGATTGGCCTTGGCGCCGGCCAGGGTCTCGAGATCTTCAAAGTGCGCATCTGGGTGATCAACGATGCCGCGCGCGCGCTGCTGTGGTGTGTTCGTGGCGGATATCGAACCGACGGACCAGGCGGTGCTGCCACCGAGTACGGCCTCTTTCTCAAGCAGGACGACACGACGGCCAAGGCTCGCAGCTTCGATCGCCGCCGCCATGCCGGCACCGCCGCCGCCGACAACTGCGACATCGCATTCAAGCGCCTCTTGATCCGCCGGTAACACCATGATGTGGGATCAGCCTAACGCAGCTTTTCGGAAATCGGACGAAATATGTCGACACCTGCTGCAGCAAGCGCGGCGTGGTCCTCACCGGCGGCCAGCATAATGAAGCCGCGCTGCGGGATATTGCGATCAAGGCCGATGCTGTGCAGCCACGTCACGCGCTCGCCAAAGGCTACCGGCAACTTTGACGGATCATCGACCAGCGCCAGCCTTTCATCGCGGCCGATGTCCGGCATCGCGTCGCAGCCCTCAAACAGATTGCGCGACCAGTTGGTCATGACGTCACGCCACTCGCCCGTGCCAGAGGGACCGCCGACCGTGCGGTAGCCCGTACCCTCGAAGAGCTCCGGACCGACGACGTCATGGATTGCCAAGAACGGGGCCGCCCGCGGCGTGATCGCCTCAAACCGTTGCGAGGCATGGTATCCATCGAGCGTGAGCAGTTTGCGGATGTGGTTGACGTACCAGTCGTGCCAGTCCGCCAGACGCGAGCGGTCCGGCAGTTCCATTTCGACCATGTAGAGCATGCCGCTGCCTCCTATGCCACGCCCTACGGTAGGCGTGCCCGCCGGGCAGGCAAGTGCCAATTGGCATGCTTCCACGCAATATCGCAGGCGTGCTGATGATTGGCACAACCTGCCAAGCGATGCAGGACAAGGCCGCGACAGCGAAACGCCTGCTGCGCCCTAACCGACAGTGAAACGTATGATGAGCCGCGAAAGCGCCTCACTCGGCGGCTTCGGCGATGTCCTGTTCGTCGTAGACGACGTTGTATTGCCGGTCCATCGTGATCGGCATTTCGTAGAACGTGATCTGCGGCGGATGATTGTATTTATCCGTCATATACGCCGTCCATTCCGGTGAATACGCCTTTTCGGCTGCCTCACGGGACTCCCATAGATAGGCACCGCCACCGAGGCCTTCTTGATAAAGAACGTTTTTGCGCAGCAAACCTTCGGTTGCCATGTAGCGCGGAATGGAGTCGCGAAACATCTGCACAGCAGTCTGACGGTCCGTCCCTTCGGGCAGGCGATAAGTAACGACGGCTAACACCTGGGTCATGCTGGAGTCTCCTTAATGCTCACATCGTGTAATTGCGGCTCGACAAGCGAACGATCCATCAATGGAGTGTAGGCCGCAGCACTCCTGCGGTCCAATTCAAACCGCGAAAACCGGTTCGCAAATCCGCAGCCGCGCAGTACGCTCAAAGATGATCCGATTTCAAATACGCGACAAAGTTACAGTTCGATCATTGATCGTCGCGCAGAGGACGCAGGCTTTGCGTTCTCCAAAACTCTGAAAGAGTCCTCGATGGGTGATGAAGAAATGGATCGAATTTATGAGCGCAGATGACGATTGAGAAGATCGCCAAAACAGGCAGAAAAGTCCCAAGCAGACATCCCTCTAAACCGTCTGCTTGGAACGATGCGCCGCGAGGGCACGCGGCTTTCGGCGACGCGCGAGGTTTCGTCTCCGTACAACTATTCTGCCTACTGCTTCATGAATAAATCTTGTATTTTTAATTAAAACGAGCAGATCCGTAGAATTATTCAGTGTCGAGCTCTACGATCAAGCGTGCGGTCACTCAGCCGCCCATCGCCGAGGACCCGGGAGCAACGACGCCTGCCATGACCAGACATATCGTATGCACCGGCGGTGCCGGCCGACTAGGTCAGTTCGTGGCACGACGACTGGCGCCAAAGTGTGCGTTGACGATTGTCGACCTCGTCAAGCCGCAGGATGAGGCGCTGCGTGCGGTGCCGTGCATCAACGCCGACGTGCGTGACCTTGCAGCGTTGCGCGCGGCTTTCGAGGGGCAGGATGCCGTTGTGCACTTGGCTGCGATCCCCAATCCGCGCACGGCACCGGCCGACGTCACGTTTGAAACCAATGTGCAAGGTGCCTGGTCCGTCCTGCAAGCAGCCGAAGAGGCCGGCGTCCGGCGGGTCGTGGTGGCATCCAGCGACACGGTGCTCGGGCTCTCGTACAACCCACCGGATTGGGTGCCGCAATTTCTGCCCGTTGACGAAACGCACCCGGTGCGCCCCAACGAATTCTATTCGTTGAGCAAGCACGTTACGGAAACGATCGCGGAAAATTTCGCGGCGCGCGGCGCGCGGCAAGCTCGAGGTCATCGTGCTGCGGCCCGTACACGTCGTTTTCCCTCCGGAGTATCCTGAGTTCGGCGAACGTGGCAGCGATCCGCAGAACTACCATTTTTGGACATACGTTGCGCCGGAGGATGTCGCGCAAGCGTTCGATCTGGCATTGCATGCCGACTATCAGGGCTATGAGGTTTTCACAATTGCCAGCGCCGAAGGGCTCAACACGCGGCCCACGCTGGAATTGGCCAAGGAGCGTTGGGGCACGCTGCCGGAGGTACGCGGCCCTGAGCGATATGCTGCCAATCGGTGCGCGTCTGTCATGGACATTTCCAAGGCACAGCGGCGGCTCGGCTATGCGCCGCAGATCACCTGGCAACAGATGCTCGCACGCGGACGCTAACCGAGGCGAGCGCTGAATGATGTTCATCGCTCAGGACATAACGATACGCGCCGCGCGTATGTATCGACTAAAGTCTAATTCACCGACTTCAGAACATGACGAATAGCGAAAAACCGACCAATCCTTAGTCAGAAAGCTGCGATGTTGGTCTAGGAACCCGGGCGTTAAACGGCTAGATTGTCTCATCCGTGGCAACAAGATTTCTCAATTTTGATTGTTCGGACGCAAATAAGGACTCGAAGGGAGAGCCAATGAAAAATCTGATCACGGCTGCCGTTGCAGCCACCGCCGTCACCCTGACGGCGATCACGCCAACCGTTGCAGCCGAAAAGGTCAACGTGGCGTTCTTCTTGGAATGGGCGACGCCGAACCAGATCGCCAAAGTCAACAAGACCTATGACAAGGCGATGGGTGTCAAAGTCAACTGGACCGACTTCAAGACCGGCGTGGCAATGACCGAAGCGATGCTTGCCGGCGATATCGACATTGCCTTTTCGCAGGGCCTTGCGCCGTTTGTCACCGCCATCCAGCAGGGCGCGCCGCTGAAGATGATCGGCATTGCCGTTGTCTATGAAGCCAACGACTGTTTTGTCAAGAACGGCCTCGGCATCGATTCTTCGAACGCATCTGAACTTGAAGGCAAGACGGTTGCCGTGCCTCTGAACACGATGGCAGACTTCGCGTTCCGCAAATACATGGCACATTTGAAAGTTGACATCTCGAAGATGAAGATCGTCGACCAGGCACCGGCCGATGGCGCCAAGTCGCTGGCAGATGGTGCTGTTCAGATGGCCTGCATCTTCGGCGGCGCTTCATCAAAGGCAGCCGGCGAAGTCGGCACGCCGATCATGAACAAGCAGCAGAAAGTCGACGCCGGCATCGGGTCGTTCGACGTCATTTCCGTCACCGAGAAATTCGCAACCGAGAACCCTGAACTCGTCAAGTCCTTCCTGGAAGTGACCGCGGAAGCCAACGCTGACTGGAAGGCGACGCCGGAGCAGATCGC
Organism: Hyphomicrobiaceae bacterium; assembly: GCA_049116495.1. Lineage (GTDB taxonomy): Bacteria > Pseudomonadota > Alphaproteobacteria > Rhizobiales > Hyphomicrobiaceae > CAJQQK01. The sequence continues at coordinate 32,514 of JAGDYV010000032.1, forward strand.
AATCGTTGCAAAAGATGCCGGCATGAAACTGCCGACAGCCAAAAAGCAGGTTGCCGACTTCATCTTCCCAACCGCCAAAGAGCAGCTTGAGAAGTACTTCAATAAGGGCGGCATCGCAGAAACAGCAGCGGCATCACTTGGCCTGGTCTTCAAGGGTGACTCCGATGGCAAGAAGATTGCCAAAACCATCGACGGTTCATTCCTGAAGTAAACCAGACGCAAAAGCGGGGAAGGTGCAATTGCTCGCACCTTTCCCATTCACTTCGATCGTTGAACATAGAACGTGCGCATGCTGGCACTCTACGTCGTTTCTATCTTGCAACGGATCAGGCAACGATAGTTTCGGATAACTGATTTCAGCCTTGCGCTTATCATCAAACCCGTCAGCATGTTCCAACGAACAGCTAGTTGAGCAAAGTCCGCCATGGCAGACCTCGTTTGCACAGACCTGTGCATGACGTTTACCAACCCGCAAACCGGTGCGGCCGTTGAGGCGTTGAAGGATATCAATTTCACTTTGAAGCAGGGCGAACTGCTGTCCGTGCTAGGGCCATCGGGCTGCGGAAAGACGACGTTGCTCAATCTGCTGGCTGGCTTCCTGAACGCCTCATCCGGATCGGCAACCATCGGCGACAAGGTGATCGATGCGCCGGGCGTCGAACGCGGCATGGTCTTCCAGCAAGGCGCCCTGTTCGAGTGGCTGCCGGTCTCGAAGAACGTCGATTTTGGCCTGCGCATGAAGAAGACCGACCCGGAAGAAAGCAAGGCGCTGGTTGAGAAGTGGCTCGACATCGTCGGGCTGCAGGGGTTTGGCGACACGCCGACCTATCAGCTCTCCGGCGGCATGCAGCAACGCGTGGCGCTGGCGCGGTGCCTGGTCAACGACCCGGACGTGATCCTGATGGACGAGCCGCTCGGTGCGCTCGACGCGCTGACGCGCGAGAAAATGCAATCGCTGGTGCTTGAGCTTTGGAAAGAGACCGGCAAGACGATCATGATCATCACGCACTCCGTCGAGGAAGCGCTGCTGCTCGGCGAACGGCTGTTCGTGATGGCACCACGACCGGGCCGGGTGCACAAGGAATACCGACTGCCCTTTGCCGAGCGCGGGCTGACCGAGTCCCTGCGTGACGTCAAGCAGGATAAGCACTTTTCAGAGGTGCGTGAGGAAATCCTCACGATGATCTGGAATATGGAAGAAGAGATTATGGGCCGTGTTTGAGTGGTTATCCGACAACCGCGCGTCGATCGCCGCGGTCCTCATCATCCTGCTGGTGGCGATGTTCATTGCATCGATCGTCATCGGCAGACGACAAGCAGCATTGACCGCCAAGGACGAAGTCTTCGGCGACCCGGAACGCACCAAGGGGGGCTGGTACTGGGCGGTTTGCGGCGTCGCGACGCTGATGCTGATCTGGTTCTATTTCTCGTGGGGTGTCGGGCGCGCGTACTTCCCGAAGGCGGCCAACGAGATGTGCCAGGTCGCCAAGCTCGAAGAGGTCCTGTCGCCCGTCAAGGCCGCGTTGCCGATCGGATCACGCTATTACAAGTCGACGTTGCTGGTTGCGCGCAACTCGAACCAGCTGAAGGCGCTCCGCGGCGACATGCCGAAAGGCGTATTCTCTGCCGCGGAGGAAAAAGAGCTCAACGAGCAGATCCGCCTGATGCTGCAGCTGATTGCAAACGGCTCCAATCCGGCCAACCTCAATCAAAAGTCAAAAGATCAACTCACCGAGCTATCCGGCAAACTGAACGGCCTCAGCGACAAATTGAGAGCGGGCCCGCAAAGCCTGAAACCGACCGCAGAGGCCCTTGCCCAGCCCAAGTGGGGCACAACATTTATTGAAATCCCGTTGCTGCCCGAGACGAGCAGGGGCGTGCTGTTCGACAACGTCGCAACCGAGGCACGCGATGTCACCAAGCTGTTTTACCGGATCCGGAACCATCCACCGGACAACGCCAAAATAATCGCCGACCTCAAAGTGCGCATCGAAGCGGTCAAGGACGCGACCGAAGCCGGCAACTTCGATGAGAAGACCAAGTCTGCGCGCAACGACTACACCAAGGCGGTGCAGCGAATCTTCCGGCGCCTCGACGATGGTACGATCTTCCCGGCCGCATCGCTGGAAGGCGTCAGCAAAGCGGTTGCCAACCTCGACGACGCGAAAGATGACGCCCGCGGCAGCCTCGGCATCATCGAGACGCTGTTCTTCCCGGGCCAGGGTGTTGTCAAATCGCGCACCCAGTGCACCGAACAGGGCTCAGCGCGCTGGCTACCGAAGCCGACCGACGTCGTGGCCACGTTCGTGCAACTCGCCAATCCTGATCTAGACAACGGCGGCGGCTACAAAGGCGTCGTTTTGCTGTGGTGGAAATGGCTGCCGGTGGCCGACGTGGTCGGCTTCTTCCTGCCGGACTGGCTTGCCGACATCTGGCCGGGCGAGTACGCACGCCATGGCAGCGACGGCACCATAACGCCGAACTTCAAAGACAACCTGCTGTCGTTCGTCGAGGGCGAGGTCTACCTCGGCTCGATCCCGATGTTCGATGGCCATATCTGGGATTCGTTGTTCCGGGTTCTGGTGGCGCTCGGTCTCGGTATCCTGCTCGGCGTGCCGCTTGGCCTGTTCATGGGCGTGTCGCGGTTCTTCAAATCGTTCTTTGATCCGCTGATCGAGCTTTATCGACCGGTACCGCCGCTGGCATGGGCGCCACTGATCCTGACGATTTTTGGCATCACGGATGACGGCAAGATCTTCCTGCTGTTCATGGTCGCGTTCGCGATCATGGTGATTTCCGCGCGCACCGGCGCATCGGGCACCCAGCTCACGAAAATCCGGGCGTCGCATTCGCTCGGCGCATCGACGAGCCAGATCATGTGGAACGTTATTCTGCCCAACGCCCTGCCGGAAATTCTGACCGGCATCCGGATTGCCATCGGCGTGTGTTGGGGCACGCTGGTTGCTGCTGAAATTCTGGCGGGCACGACCGGCATCGGGTTTATCGAAAACATCGCGCGGACGGTGTCGAACTACGAACTGATCTGGGTCACGATTCTGATCATGGGTATCCTTGGCCTGCTGTTCGATCTGTTCATGCGATGGGTGATCGACAAGACCATCCCGTGGCGCGGCAAGGGTTAATTTCGCGTCGCGACCGCAGGCAGGGCCTTCTGGTCGGGTGGGAACAGGCCGGTGCCGCTGAGGTGCCGGCCGCAGCGACCGATTGAGCAGGGCTCGCTGTTCGCGCTAGACTGTTGCGATCACCACTCATATCGAGGCAGCTCATGTTCAAAGATCAAGTTGCGATCGTCACCGGCGCCGCATCCGGTATTGGCGCGGCAACGGCGCACCTGCTGGCTGCGCGCGGCGCAACGGTGGTGCTCGTTGACCGCAACCAGGAGGGGCTGAAACGCACCGCCGTCATGGTCAAGGAAGCGGGCAGCGCAGCCCATATCCACCAATCCGACGTGACCAGTGAAAGCGATGCCGCTGCGATCGCAACGACGGTTGCCAACGATCTTGGCCGCATCGACGTGCTCGCGACCTGCGCCGGGATCACCATCCCCGGTGGCAAGACGGTGCTGACGCATTCGGGCGAGGACTGGCACCGGATCTACCAGGTCAACGTAATGGGCACCGTGCATTGGATGAAGGCGGTGCTGCCAACGATGATCGCCGCAGGCAGCGGATCAATCGTCACGGTTGCCTCACAACTGGCGTTCAACAGCGGCGGTGGCGCAGCGGCCTATATCGCCAGCAAAGGCGCGATCGTATCGCTGACCAAAACCAGCGCGGTCGATTTTGCCAAGGATGGCGTACGCATCAATGCCGTGGCACCGGCAGTGATCGACACGGCCATGTCGCGCGCCTCGCGGGAAGGTTCAAGTGATCCCGACGCGATGCAGGCGTGGCGATTGTCGCGCCATCCGATCGGCCGGGTCGGCGAAGCTGACGAAGTTGCCAAGGCGATCTGCTATCTGGCAAGCCCTGACGCGAGCTTCGTGACCGGCACGGTATTGATGGTGGATGGCGGCTGGACCGCAGCTTGAGGCGGGTAGGTGCCGGATAGCGTGCGGATTGTCGCTCGTTGCGCCCTCTGAAGATGATCGACGGATCGGCTGAATTGAGAAGCGAAGGGCCCTGGATCGCCTGCTGCGCAGCCGTCCGGGGACGCGCCAAGAATGGAGGTCAACTCGCGTCGCCACCCTCAGTATTCCGCGCGCAGAGCGGAGGCGCCGGATTGTTCGCTGCGGGTTTGATCGGTGGCGGCCCGCAGATCGTTGAGATAATCCGGCATCGACGCGACGTGCAGCATCGACATCATCCGGTGCAACGCCTTTGGTTGCTGCAGCAGACCCGGCACCCAGCCTTGGTCGCGCATGTGTTCGGCAACGCGGAAGATGTCGAGATCATCAGCGGCGCCAATCGCGACGATCGACAACTCCGGGCGGCCGAGAACCGATAAGCCGCCAATATCGGCGACGCCGGCGCGGAGCTGCTCGATGCCGGTTAAAAGCTCATCAGCAATCGCCGTGTAACCGTCGCGGCCGAGATGCTGGAACAGGGCCCAGGCGCCGGCAATCGCGCCACCGGCACGTGTCCCGACAATCGTCGTCGTCGCGAAACGCCCGTTCGGCCAATCGTGAAACTCGAAACCATGATGATCGGCGTACTTCGGTGCGCTGTAGAACAACGTCGAGATCGGCTTCGGCGCATAGCCGAACTTGTGCAGGTCAGCCGACATCGAGCAGACGCCGGCAACGCCGAGGTCGAAAGCTGGAATGGCGCGACCGCTGGCCGCTGCAAACGGTGAGAAATAGCCACCAACGCAGGCATCGACGTGCAGCCAGATATCATGATGCCGCGCCATGTCGGCAAGCGCTTCGATCGGATCAAAGACGCCGAACGGAAAACAGGGTGCCGAACCGACGAGCATGATGGTATCGGCATCAACGGCCGCTGCCATGGCCGTAACATCGCCGCGGTACTGATCGTCGACAGGCACACGGCGAACCTCAAGGTCCATCAGGCGGGCAGCCTTGTCGAAGGCCGGGTGGCCTGAAACAGGGATCACGATGTTACCGCGGTGCGCGCTGTCGCCGCGTCTGGCGCGATTGTAGTCGCGGCAGGTCTGCACGGCCTGGATGATGCTCTCGCTCCCGCCAGTCGTGACAAAACCCGCGGCGTCATCAGGACCATGGAAAAGGTCGAGCGCCATGGCGATGATCTCATCTTCCATGCGTTGCAAACTGGGAAACGCGCGGGCGCGGCCAAGGGCGTTTTCGGCGAAATAGAGAGAAAAGGCATCACGAGCGAGCTCGGTGGCAGCGTCCGATCCCTTGAAAACAAAAAGTGGGACGCGGCCTTCCTGCCAATTCGCATCGCCAGCCTTCATCGCTTCGAGCGTGCGCAGCACGTCAGCCTGATCCTGACCCTTTTCGGGAAACCGTATTCGCATTGGGACGCTCCATTGGTTGCCGCCGCACGAAAGTATAACCGGACACAAGCCGCACGCCAGCTTCACCGCCCATCAACCTCATACCTAATCAGAACTTGCCAAAGGCGCGCCCGCACTTGTTTGTGAACAGGTCGCGCCCACATACCATCGGCACAGCCCGGCGCTTCTGCTATGGTTGGGCGTTGTCTTTAGCAAAGGCGAGACCATGCAGGACATTCCTGACACCCTACCCGATCTGGCACACCACGAAGGCTACCGCCTGAATGTCACGGCCAATCCCAAACGCATGCGCGCGGTTTTCAACGGCCAAACCATCGCCGACAGTGGCGATGTGCTTGTCTTGCATGAAACCAACTATCCGCCGGTTTACTATTTTCCGCGCGATGACGTTGTCATGCAGTATTTGCAGCCCGTGGATCATCTAACGCATTGCCCGTTCAAGGGCGATGCCAGCTATTGGCTGCTGAACGTCGGAGAACGACAGGTCGCCAACGCCGCCTGGAGCTACCCGCAGCCCTATGACGAAGCCGCCGTCGTCAAGGATCACATCGCGTTCTACTGGGATAAAATCGACGCCTGGTTCGAAGACGACGAGCCGATGCCCCCGCCCGAGCGTCCCGCTGATAGCGTGGCCAATCCGCTGATCACCTGGTTGCTCGAAAAAGCCTGGCAACCGCAGTCCATTCCTGAACTGCTGAAAGCCTTGTCGAAAGCCCTCGACGAGGCCGACTTCCCGGTGTGGCGTACGCGCCTGTTGATCCAGACGCTCAATCCATTGTTGTTTGCACATGGCTATACCTGGCAGCGCGGTGTCGAGGAAATCGCCGAGTTTCAGGCAACGCATGCCGGACGTGACCTGCCGCAATATCAAAACAGCCCCTTTGCCGCAATTATCAACGGCGAAGGCGGCATTCGCCGGCGCCTGGAAGGCAGCAACGCACGCCTGGATTTTCCGATCCTGACCGAATTGGTGGCCGAAGGCGCCACGGATTACGTCGCCGTGCCGATGCGGTTTTCCGATGGCCAGATCAATATTCTCGTGCTGGTCTCGGATGCGCCCGGTGGCTTTCGCACGGATCAACTCAGTCACCTCTACCAGGTCCTCGCTAATCTCAGCCGCCTGCTTGAAGCGCACGCCCAGCGCAACTCATCGCGCTCGCTGCTGCAAACCTATCTCGGTCAGGATGCCGGTGGCATGGTCATGGAGGGCTTGGTGAAGCGCGGAGACGCGGAAGAGGTCGACGCCATTATCCTGATGTCGGATCTGCGCGATTCTACCGTCCTTGCCGAAAAACTTGCCAAGGATGATTATCTCGCAGCCCTAAATGACTACTACGATTGTGTTGCAGGTGCCGTCATCGACAATGGCGGCGACGTCCTCAAATTCATCGGCGATGCGGTGCTTGCGATCTTCCCGATCGGGGACCAGGCGGGCGACAGCGCCTCCGCCTACGATCGGGCCTTCACCGCCCTCACCGATGCCAACCAGCGCATGGCTGTGATCAACGCCGAACGCGAAGCGCGCGGCCATACAGCCTTGCGGTTCGGCACGGGCGTGCACAGTGGCCAGCTGACCTTCGGTAATGTCGGCACACCAGGCCGCCTCGACTTCACGGTGATCGGAACAGGCGTCAATCAGACCGCGCGGATCGCTTCGCTGTGCAAGACGTTGGGTGAAGCCGTCATTGTGTCAGATGCCGTTGCCGCCAAAACATCGGCCGACCTGAAGTCACTCGGTCATCACGAACTGCGCGGCATTCGCGAACCGCAGGAACTTTTTACGCTGTGTTGATCGGTCGTCTACGAGTGACAAATGTTTCGACCGATAAATTTAGCGCGGTCGTCTGAGCCATTTTTGGAGCAGCCAGTCATCGGCTTCAGATTCCCGCGCGGCAGCAACCGCTGCGGCTTGTGCCGCCGCAGCAGCGGCCTGCGTCCAACGGGGGCGTGGAGCCGCGGGGCGGGCATTGCGTGACCATTCTTGAGCGACCTTGTCGCGCAAGTGCTGCGCAGGATCCTGATAGTGTGACTGGCGCAAGCGGTAAGACAGCGATGGCGCAGGCTGACGCGGCATAGCAGGTCGCTGCTGTTCGGGCGGCGGCTGCACCGATCGTGACTGCGGCACCATCATGCGTTGCGGCAGGGGCCGGGCCTGCATCGCATTGATCGCATGTTGGGTCAGTCCGGTCAGCGTCGGTTGCTGGGTCGAAGCCTGTTCAGACGTCCGCATCGAACGCCCGGGCGGCGCCGAATTGTGGCGGGCATCAAGGCCGGGCCGCACGTCAAGTTGGCGATGCCGCCGAGACGCTGTCCGTGCCGTGACGTCCGGCCGGCGTTGCGGCGTCAGGATCCGGACACCGGCGACGAGTGCCAGACAGGCGACCTCGAACAGAAAGATTAATCCCACAAGGAAGCCGAACAAGCGCTCAACCGGCAACGCCTGCATTTCTGCGCTCAATGCTGTGGCGACGAGAATGATCCAGCAACTCATCGAGACAGACGCCACGAGCGAAACGCCAACCAATGCGGCCCAGTCGAGGTGAACCGCCAGAGGCCGTGGACGGGAATAAGCAAGCGGCAGCACAAATACGCGCACGAGCCAAACACTCAATGACAGCAAGCCAACCGCGGTCAGTTTGAATGACAGTGCCGCCGTCCAGACCGCCTGGGGGCCGATCATGTTTTTGACGAGCAGCAAGCCACCACCGCTGCACCAAACCAGCAAGAGCCCAACAACAACGCTATTGTGCACCAATCCAACCAAGGCACGCGCCGGTCTTCGCCCACGTAAAAACAGGACAGGGGCGCCCATTGCGTAACCGGCAACAGCGGCACAAATCACCAGAATCATCCCGGCGACATGACCTGTGGTCAATACGGTATGCCAGTGCACGCCAATCAGCCAGGCAACGGTCTCTTCACTCATCCAGCCAACCTTTCCCACCCTCACGCTCGCGCACGTCTCCCCTACCCGTGCACGCTCGGCACAGGCGGCACCGCCTTCTAGAATCCTGCAAGCCGGCCTCGTGCCACACGCAGGAACAAGAGCCTCGCGTGTCGAAACCAAAACCCAGTCCAACGCCCCGCTGGACAGCCGATGCGCTCGATCGCAAACAACACCGAATAAATGTATTCGACGTGGTGCGGATCACGGCCTGTGCCCCTGAACGGCGCACCATCCAGACTGCTTCAGAAAGGTCACGTGATGTTCATCACGCGACCGCCTTGATACCCACCTGTTTTGCGACAGAGCCACACACGGCAATATCTACCCGAATCGAGTGATGATGGCGGAATACGGAAGAACTGTGTTGTCACATATTTTTTATATGTCGGATTATTTCGGCATGAATTCTCGATGAGATAACGCGATCATCAGCTCATCTTGAGGTTGTGATTTCACGCCCCACGCGCGGCCCGTGCCGCCACAAAAATGCCGGCACCTGCGATCAGGCTCATGCCGGCAACCGTCAAGACATCCGGCACTGTGCCCCAAATCAGATAGCCCCAGAGCGCGGCGAACACGAGATAGGAATAGTCATAGGGCGCGAGCCAACTCGACTCCGCCGTTTGGTAAGCGCGTGCAAGGCAAATGTTGGCGCAAAGGTTCAACACCGAGCAGGATGCAATCGCAAACAGCGTCAGCAAGCCAAGGTCATGCCAGCCGGTCAGCAGATACGGCCAAGACTTGGCCAGCGCCGTCGCCTCATCAGGCGGTGGCATGACAGCAAGCCCGATCGCGCCAACCAGCATGAACATCAGAGCGACGCCCGATGCCAGCGTCAGCGGCGACTCGTCCCGACATAATCTGCGTGTGATGAGCACCATGCAGGCATAGAACATCGCGGCACAGACCGGTAACAGCGAGATCAATCGAAAATCGTCGCCGGCCGGTTTGAGGATCAGCAAGGAGCCACAAAAACCTGCTGCAACCGCCGTGAGACGCTGGATGCCGACCTGTTCGCCGAGCACCACCCGTGACAACAGCGTAACGATCAACGGAAACAGATAGAGCCCCGCCGCGATCTCGGCGAGGTTTAGAAACGGCACGCCGGCAAAGAAGCACATCATTGCGCCGACGAGGCAAACACTGCGTAGGGCCACCACCCACGCCCGCTTCGGCGGCAGCGTTTTCAGTCCCCCAAATAGCAAGACACCGCCGACAAGCAGGGACAGATTAAACCCGGCGCGGACGAACTGGAACTGCCAGATCGAAACATCGCCGGTGGTGAGCTTGATGACGACATCCTGCAGGCTCAACAACGACAGCGCGAACACCATCAACGCCGCCGCCAACGGTGGATGGTCCGTTACGGAGAATATGCGCCCGATTGAAAGCAAGCGGAATTGTTCCCAGTGTCTCGCATTCGGCTACCGCTTGCCCGTGAGCCGTTTCTGCGAGACGACACTAAGGTCAGGAATGCGACGCGAAAGCACGTACCAGCATCGCACCGAGCTCAACGCTGTTGATGTTCTCCTTGTGCATGGAGTCGCTCGCACCGGCCTTCTTGAGCGCGATCGCGCGCTCCCGGTCCCATTCCCCCGAAACCACGATAATCGGACCGGCATAGCCTGCGCGGCGAACCATCGGGATGGTATCGAGTGCAGAGTCATTTGGCTGCAGGTAATCATCCAGGAACATCATGTCCGGCGACCGCTCAAGCACTTCATCAATTGCGTTGCCAAGCGTCTTGGCGACACGAATGGTGCAGTCGCGTTTCAAGATGATATTCAACGTTGCCGTCAGGCGGCGGGCGTCAAAGCCTTCGTCCTCCACCATGACGATATCGTTCAACTCCGGCAGCAGCTCTTGCTTAGCCTGCGTGACGTTGCTTTTCTCAGTCAGAAAATCGCCACCAGAACCCGGTTTTAATGATCCCATAAAAAAGGCCTAACTTTCAGCGCGGGCACGCCGCCATGAACCCATGGGAACGTATCGGCCCGCAACAATGAACCACTTGGAAACACATAATCCAAGTACTTTACGTACTGATTCATATAGACTATTTCGACCGGCCTTGCCGACCTTCGACTGAATGAGACGTTAACTTGCAACAATTGTCAACGGCCACAAGACCTTGGCGCGTGCGCCCCGCTGCCCGTCCAGGCGATCGCCGATCTCAAGGCGGCCGCCAATGTCCGAAATGACCTTGTCAACCATGCTTAGGCCGAGGCCGCTGGTGTCGTGCTGATCCTTGTTAATCTTGACGAACGGTCGCAGGATTGCTTGCCGGTAATCTTCCGGAATGCCCGGGCCGTCATCGCTCACGACAATTTCCAAGGCCGCTTCGGTGGAGCTGGCCGCGACCGAGATCAGCCCCGTCTCCCGGTCATGATGCTTGACGGCATTGTCGATCAGATTGCGCAGGACGACATCGAGAAGCACCTCGACCGTCGTGAGCACAGGCCACGTCCCCGAAACGGTTAACTGGAGGCCAGCGGGACGCGGAATCGAGGCGGCGACTTCACGAACCAGCGTGTCAGTGTCGACTGTGGCAACCGCGGCCAATTTATCGCCGAGCCGTGAATAGACCAGCAGGTCAGTGACCATCCGTGACAGGCGAACCGATTGCCGGCGCAGCTCATCCAGCGCGACAAGCTGTGTCTCGTCTTCGGTGCCGGCCAGCGCCGAGCCGATGTCTTCCGCCGAATAGCGGATCGCACGCATCGGCGCCTTCAAGTCGTGCGAAATCATCCGCGTGAAATCAACGAGATCATCATTCGTTCGTTTGAGCGCAGCATTGGTTGCGTCAATCGCGCGCGCCTGGGCGGCAACCCGGGACTCCAATTGCAGCTTCTTGCGCAAATTCTGTTCAAGTTCGACGGTAAGGTCGTCGTTGGCCAGCGATGGCGTGATCGACAGCACGTAACCACCCGTCGCCGGATCCGGCAGCACCACGAAATCCTGGCGCTCGGATGCCCCTGCTTCGCTGACCATGGCCACGTTCGTGAGAACGAGGCGCCCTTCTTTGCCATCGTGCAAGGCGCGGATCGCATCATCCAGGCCATACAATACCGGCAGGGCATCGCACAAACCGCTCCCTTTCGGCAGCCGTGCAGCGGCGGCGCCGTGCATGGCAACGATTTTGAGCTCTGCGTCGGCCTGCACCAGGCTCATCAAACCCTGACCGAGAAGAACCTCCAGCATGGCCTCAGCGCTGCCTGCCATTGCGGCCTCCGGTCACATTCGCCTCCGGACGATCGTATCGGCGGCTTCGTGAAACGTCCGCTTGACGTTCTCACCGGTCTTCGCACTGGTGCGGATCAAGGGAAAGAACGGCGCGCGCAACCCTTCAGGCAAATAGTCTTCGTCATCTTCGGGAAAATCGTCTTTGAGATCGTTCTTGTTGAGCACGCCCGCCAGGTAGCGGCCGGGCTTGGCATCACTGAACTTGACCGCCAGCCGCGCCTGCGCGACCAGCGTCTCGCGGCGCGTCAAGTCGCCGACCACGATCGCAGCCTGCGCGCCCCGCACATGCTGGTCGCGAAAGAGGACATCCTCGAAGTTGCCGTCAGTGTCACAAATCAGGAATTGAAAGCGCTCGCCATTCGGCCCAGGCTCGACATCGTAGCGATGGATATCCATACCGATCGTCGACTTGTACGACTCCTTGAACGTGTCAAACCGCAAACGGTTGGCAATGGACGTCTTGCCAACCTCCATTTCACCGAGCAGCAGGATCTTGCGAATGATCATGGCGGATTGCGCACCTCGCCAAGGAACCCAACTTCAAACTGAACCCGGCGATTGGGACTGGCAGCGCCGGCACCGGGGCTGAGAGAATTCCCTGCAGGGCGGCCGATCGCGACGAGGTACTTCTGGTCAACACCCCGGCGAACAAGTTCAGCAATGACAGCGTTGGCACGACTAAGCGCGAGTTCATCGTTCTGGTTCGACTGGCCGCGCTCGTCCGTGTAACCAACGACGCGGACCAGGAGCGATGACGCCTTGATCAGGCCGGCAAGTTCGTCGAGAGCCTGTTTGGACCGCTGCGCCGAAAGGAACTCAACGCCGATCGAAAAGAATATCGCATGTCGCTGCGCAAAAGTGCGCAGTTTCTCTTCCGGCGTCGCCGTGCGCGGCGGCGGAACCACGACCGGTTCCGGGATCATCGCTGCAGACTGATGCAAGGCGATCGCCAGGGTCGCAATGCGCTCTGCCTGTGACGTCAGATCTTCCGCGGCGTCCACCAGGTTTGTCGCAGCCGGTTTCTGTGCTGCGCCGAGTTTCGCACCTGCACCATGAATGCTTGCCAGGCTCGTGATCTCGCGCCCGACCGCCGACGTCGTCTTATTGATCGGTGCAATCAGTTGCGACAGCGCATCCCGGTCGCGGCCCGCCGCCGTCAACTGTTTGCGCAAGGCAGCAACATCCTTCAGTGTTTTTTCGACAGCGGTGCGGACTTCGCGGATATCCGCCTGGCGCGCAGGCCCGTCTATCTGGCTCTCCAACCGATCAATTTCCGGCACCGCGAGGCGCAGGCGACGGTCGGCCCGCGCGATGGCGCGTTGCGCCGAAGCCGCAACAAGCTGGCTCTCCATACCACTGAGACGATCAGCGAAGCGCTTTTCCAGCGCCGAACTGTCGAATGCCGGCGGCGGGGCTGCTATTTCCCGGACCACCTCGGTCCGCGCCTTGGGCACCGTCGCCAACTCGGCATTGATCTTCGTCGATGGCAACTCGCGGCTCAGCGCCGCCGTCAAACCGGTCCCAACAGCCTCGTCAGGCACCAGTCCGGTGACCTTGATCGAGCGGCCACGATAGCCGACGTCAAGATGGGTTTGATAACCTTTGAGTTCCGGCGTGCTGGTGATGACGTGGTTGGCCGAGCGGCGCACGATCGCCTCTTCGGCATCGGTGTAGAGCCCCCAGAAAAACCACGCCAGCAACGGTACGGCGATCAGGAACAGGAGCACTTTGACAACCGCGCCGCCGATCGACGAATTGGCGAGTTCCTCGTAGATCTCCGTCGTCTTCGACTCGACGTGTTCCGTCAGCGGATGCAGCTCAAGACTGCGGGTCTGCGCCGTCACGTCACGATCATTGGCAGCGGCAGCCCGCTCCAGCGCGGTAACCCGCTCGAGCGTCTCCAGAAAGGCCTCGTCGAAAATCGGTTCGATACCACTCGGTGCAATACCGCTGCATTTCGCCGCCAGCAGGTAGACCGGCGACGCGCGCATGTGGACATCGACATTTTCATACCGGAACGACTGGAAATGCCCACCATCGTTGTCAAACGCGGAGCTGGCAAAATCATTGATGGCGCTGAGAACGCCGCTCAAATGAACATCGGCATTCGACATCGCCGTCGCAGATTGCGGCCAGTGCGCCAGCAATTCGCCGCTGCCGCGCCGGATCAGAAAGACCTCGTCAACCGACAACCGTTGCGTCTCGGCAATCGCAAGGTCGCGCACCTTCTTGCCTGAGGTGAGCGCCCGCAGGCGCAGCATGATCGGATTGTGGTCGATGCGATTGTTGACGGACTCGGACAGCTTCTTCATCTCGGCCGCGAGATACGACTTCACCATCCGGCCGGTGATTGGGAACATGATGTCAACCAGTTCATCCTGGCTGTTCTTCAGTTCCGTCTTGATCGTATTGACAACGAGCGGTGCCAGCGCCCGCGACATCTGATCGTGATTGCGCAACTCGGCTTCTGCGAGTGCCTTGTCGAGGACAACCGCAACGCTGTCTCGAAAACGCTCTTCCGTGCCGGCGCGCTTGAACAGCTGGTCCACGCGCTGCAGCGTCTCAAGGTTCTGGCGTTCCTGCTGATGATTGGTTTGCTCGATCGAGCCAAGCCGCTTGTCGAGTTCACCAAGCGTTTCCACTTCGCTGTCGAACAGCAGTTCTTTGAGCCGCGCCATGCCTTGCGCCACGGATCGTGATGTCGCGTTCTCGCTCAAACTACTCGTGCTCCGTCCGAGACTAAGGTCACTTCGCGGTCGCCATCAACGGCAATAATCAGACGTCGGTCAAGTTTTACCGACACGCCGCACGCGCTCTGCCAAGTCCTGTAACCCGGATGCAATCTCGTCGTGAGCTGTGCGTTGACTTGCGTCAATTTCGCCCGACAGGGCCTCGATGCGCGCCTGCATAGCATCAAGCTGGCGATGCAAACCGACTTCAAGCTCGCGAATGCGGCTCTCAAGCGCTGTCACGCGCTGTTCGGTCTGCTTTTCGAATTCACCGAACAGCAGTTCACGCACCTGCTCCATCTTCTCATCGGAAATCGGCCGGGGCGCCCCTCTGCCGTTCGTTAGCCCGGGAATTGACGACGCTTTCATGGATGCACTCCAAATACGATTAACTGCCGCAACCCCATCACGACCATCGCGGGCCTACACTACCGTCTATTTCAACGAAAGAGAATTCCTCTATGCCGAAACTGCATCAATTTCTTGGCGGCCCAATGGGTTGCGCAGGCATGACGACAGAATGGCCGCGACAATTCCCATATCTGCTCATGGCCGCGGGATGCTTGAGGAATTACGGCCATCGCCTATAGTGCCGAGCGCTTACGATGCACCACGAGAAGCGGCAAAAATATACGTCTACGGCTGATCCGATGAGCCACCCGCGCCATCCCCTGGATCCGCGGTGCATCGCCATGCCGCCCATGAACAACGTCCAGGCGCCCCAAGTACAGCGCAGTGATCGACCAAAGGAGAATGACCATGCCCGGCCCGTTAGACGGAATTCGCGTTTTCGACCTGACCCGGATCCTGGCCGGACCGTCCTGTACCCAGATGCTCGCCGATCTCGGCGCTGATGTCATCAAGATCGAACGTGCTGGTGCCGGTGATGACACACGCCAATTCGCGCCGCCCTTCATGAAGGACGCGGAAGGCAATGATACGACCGAAAGCGCCTACTTCCATTGCGCCAACCGCAACAAGCGCTCGGTGACGCTTGATATTGCCACCGAAAAGGGGCAGGCGATCGCGCGCAAGCTGATTGCAACGTCGCATGTGCTGGTCGAGAACTTCAAAACCGGCGGACTTTCCAAATACGGCCTTGGCTATGACCAACTCGCGCCTGAGTTTCCTGGACTGGTCTACTGCTCGGTGACCGGCTTTGGCCAGACCGGACCTTACGCAAAGCGCCCTGGCTATGATCTGCTGATCCAGGGCATGAGTGGCTTTATGAGTGTGACGGGCGAGCCCGACGGGCTACCGATGAAATCCGCGATCCCGGTCGCCGACCTGATGGCGGGCATGTATGCCGGCGTCGCGATCAACGCAGCCCTTCGCCACCAGGCGCTGACCGGTGAAGGACAGCATATCGACATCGGCATGCTCGACGTGATGGTGGCGTTTTCCACGATCCAGGGCATGAACTACCTCGCGACCGATCAAAACCCGCCGCGCCTTGGCAACGCGCATCCCAACATCGTGCCGTATCAGGTTTTTCGCACGTCGAACGGCAGCATCCTGCTTGCGGTCGCCAACGATGAGCAGTTCAAGCGGTTTTGCGCCATCGCGAATCTCGATCACCTGCCTGAGGACGAACGGTTCTCGACCAATCCGAAACGCCTCGCCAATCGCGCCGCGCTGCTGCCGACGCTGGAAGAGGCAATCGCGGCGAAGACATCCGAATTCTGGCTCGAACAGCTGGAGGCCAACAATGTCAGCTGCGGCCCGATCAACAATCTCGATCAGGTCTTTGCCAACGAACATGTGATGGCACGCGGCATGCGGGTCGAAATGGAGCATCCCGCGACCGGCGGTGCCACCGTGCCGTCCATTCGCAGCCCGATGCGGCTTTCCAAGACGCCGACCAGTGAGCGGAACGCCCCACCCATGCTGGGTCAGCACACCGACGAAGTTCTGAGCGACCTGCTCGACATGAGCAGTGGCGATCTCGCGTCCCTGCGCGATGAGGGCGTGATCTAGCCCACGTAGCGTGGCAGTCGAACCGCACAATCGATGTTGATTGGCCACGCGTCCGGCCTATTCATGGACAATGATAGCTGGCCGCGTGCAAATTGGCGCCTTGAACGGCCGGCAGCGTCGCAATTTGCCGGCAAACCGGAAAAAGGGGCCTGCGGTCCGGATGTCGCGCGTCTTGAAATACCTGCGCATAGCGCTGTTGTTGCTGCTTGCCGGCGGCTGGATCGCAGCATCCGCCTGGGGGCTTGCGCGGGCAACGGACTATTCGTGGGCGTTATGGCTGGAGCATTGGACGGGCGATATCCGCACGGCGCTGCTCTCACATCGCCCCAAACGGCAACATGACCAGATCGCACTGATCGCGATCGGCGATGCGACGATGCAGCCTTATCCGTATCGCTCACCGATCGACCGTACCTTGCTTGCCAACCTGATCACTCAACTCGACAAGGCCGGCGCGCGCGCCATCGGGCTCGACTTCCTGTTCCTGAAGCAAACGGAAAAAGCAAAGGATGATCGGCTAACCGCTGCCATCCGACAGGCCCGCGCGCGCGTGATTGTCGCCGCTGGCGACCGCCGCGTCGGCCTCAGCCCGGCCCAGACGGCCTATCAGAAGGCGTTTCTGAAATCGTCAGGCGCTATCGCGGGTTACGCCAACCTCCTGACCGGTGGCGATCGCATCGTGCGCTACGTCGCCCGCCCGGAAGATCCGGACTTTCCGAAAAGTTTCGCCGTTGCCCTCGCCAGGCCCGATGCCAGGCCACCGGTCAACGGCCCACGGCGCATCGCCTGGCTGCTGAGCCCGCACGATGGCAATGAGCGCTTCTTTTCCCTGCCAGCGCACCTGATTGTCACGCCGGATGGCAAATCAACACCGGTGGCCGCCGCTCTGTTGGCGCGGATCAAGGACAAGATCGTGATTGTCGGTGGTGACTTTCCTGATCTCGATCGCCATCAAATCCCGATGATGACCTGGCGTGGCGAGGAAGACGAAGTTGCCGGCATGCTGATTCACGCCCAGGTCGCTGCGCAATTGCTGGATGGGCGCAACATTGAGCATCTCGACCGCCAATTATTGATGGGACTGTTCGCCGTGTTGGCGCTGCTCGGACTTTGGTTTGGCTTACGCCATGGTTTTGTCGCCGTCGGGCTCTATGCAACCACCGCGTCAGTGTTGGTTGTTGCAGCGGATATGGCGCTGTTTCAGTTTGCCGATCGCATCATTCCGTTCGGCGCATGCTTTGCCGCGCTGATATTGGGCGTTGGTGGTGGGATTGTGCTGCGCCCGCTGGCGCGGGTTGCCATGATCCGCCCGACATGATTTTGATTTGAGACGTCAGTGGGATCCGACAGCGACAGTCCTGGGAGATTTATGATGAGTTGGTTTTTAGGCGGGGCGCCCAAAGAACATAGCAGTCGATGCAGCATCTTAATGGCTGTTGCTGCGGTTATGGCGATCATCGGCTTCGGCACGACGGCGGCCAATGCCCAAGTCATTGTCGTCCAATCGAATGCCAAGGGATTGAGCGCCGGGTCACTGCTGAGCAATGACACCAAAGTCACGATACCAAAGGGGTCGAAAGCCATCTTTGTGCTCCCGTCCGGTGCCACGCGGACCGTGTCCGGGCCGTTCAAAGGACGCGCCGGCGATCTCACCAAAGGCGTGAAAGCCAATCCCGGCGTGTTTGATGCCGTCAAACGCTACGTCAGCTCCGGCGGTTCGAACCAGAAGAGTGTCGGCGCCGTGCGCAGCGCCGTACCGGCGTTTGCGCTTGGCAAGCCGTTACCGTTTTCGTGGAGCGCCGTCCCCGTGACCGCATCCGGCGACTATTGCGTCAAGAAGGGGGCGGCCGTTTCGCTGGTCCGTTCGCGCGCGGCCAAGCAACAGGCCATTACGATCATTGACATGGCAACGAAGCGCCGCGCCAGAGTTTCCTTCAAGGCCGGTGCGGACAGCATTGCCTGGCCGGACGATCTCGGAATCGACCCGGGCGTCACCTACGCCGTGCTGACGGACGGCCGCCCCGCACGGCAAATGCGGATGCGCCTGATCAGTCCACTGCCATCGCGTGAAGACACGCTACAGGTCTTGCACGGACAGCGTTGCCAAAGCCAGTTCCGTGCGTTCATTCGCGAAATGCAGGCGTCGAATTAGAGCAATTGGCCTGAGATCAACTATGCTGAATAGTCACGCTCATCGGCGATCACTTTGCCGTCGTTGGGCAGCGTGCCCGGCTGCACCAACTCGATGTTGCCCTTGAGCTTGGTGATGTCCTGCAAGGTTTGCGCGACGAGTGCGGCGAATGCCGGATCCGGCGTCGTCGACTCGGCCTGCAACGTCATCACATCCTGCTCCCCGTCACGCGCAACCACGAGGCGCAAGCGCGACAGCTCATCGTGACGGGCGGCAACCTTGGCGATGTGCTCGGGATGCACGAACATACCTTTGACCTTGGTCGTCTGATCGGCACGTCCCATCCAGCCCTTGATGCGCGTGTTGGTGCGCCCGCACGGGCTCGTGCCCGGCAGAATCGCCGAAAGATCGCCGGTCGCCAGACGGATCATCGGATAGGTCCGGTTGAACGTCGTGACCACGACCTCGCCAACATCGCCCTCCGGCACCGGATCACCGGTCCCCGGTTGCACGATCTCAACGATCAGACCTTCGTCGATGATCATGCCCTCAAGCGCCTGGCTCTCGTAGGCAATGATGCCGGCATCTGCGGTCGCATAAACCTGGAAGGTGCGCACACCGCGCTCACTGTATTCCTGGCGCAGCGACGGAAACAAGGCACCGCCGGAAAACAACGCACGTTTGAACGATGAGGTGTCGCGCCCGGCAGCCTGTGCCTTGTCGAGCAGAATTTTCAGGTAATCCGGCACACCGACGAAGGCGTTTGGCCTGAGATGCGCAATCGCCTCCAGCTGTTGTTCGGTGTTACCGGGACCGGCAGGAACGACCGTACAGCCGAGGGCGCGCGCACCGGCATCGAGAATCCAGCCACCCGGCGTCAGATGATAGGCAAAAGTGTTGTGTACGATGTCGCCCTTGCGGAAACCGGCCGCATAGAGCGCCCGCGCCGATCGCCACCAATCCTCGGCCATGCCTTCCGGCTCGAAGATCGGCCCTGGCGACATGAACACGCGGCCGGCCGGGATGTCGTCGCTCAGCGCCAGTCCGCCAAGCGGCGGTTTCGCGACCTGATGCGCTTTCAGGTCGGCCTTGCGGATCACAGGCAGCTTGGCGAGCGCCTCACGCGTGGTGACCGCCTGCGCATCGACGCCATCGAGGTGGGCGCCCCATGCCGGTGCACTCTCCATGACCCGGGTCAGGAAACCAGGCAGCAAATTGAAATGCGCCAATTCACGCTGCTCGGGATCGCGTGTTTCAAGGTGATCAAAATGGTCGGCGGCGCTCGTCATCGGTCGTCTCCGGGTTCAAACAAACAGGCGCCGCCAGATTTACGCATTTGGCGAGGCATTGATAGGACTTTCAGCGCGGCATTCCGGAGCAACGCGGCGCAGAGTGCGCAGTAGGCATCGACCAAGACAGCGTTACGGGCCGCGCGGTGAAACCTTGCTCTGCGCCCTCTTTGGAGCGCCGGGCGACCATCAAACCGGCAGGCCAGCACGATTCCCGGCTGCGAACACAATCTTACGACCGGTTCGCTCAATAGAATAGGTTGCGGACGTACTCAAAGGACGCGGCCCAAGCCGCGCTGTCCACACCCGGCAGCGGGATGAATGTACCGAAACGCATGGCGAGAAACGCGATCAACAGGAACAACAGGCTCCGCCGCAACGCATGCGCTTTCCGCCACGCTGACCAGCTGAAATTCCGAAACAGATGTTCGGTTGGAGATGTCATATCGTGCTCCCGGTGTCGCAATACGGGAATAGGTGGCAATCGGCCGGGGAGATTTCCAGATGTGGGCACCGGTTTAGGCAATCAGACGGCGCAACGGCCTCAACAACCGCGAAATATGCCGCCTCGATCCAAAATGGCACGCATTTTGAACCGCGTCTCGGCGACGACATCCTGTTCATCAGCCGCCCGTGCCAAGGGCAGATCTACGAGAGGAACAAGCATGAAACTGCTAAATTGCTTTGCAAAATGTGAATCCGGTGCCACTGCCATCGAGTATGGGCTGATCGCCGCTCTGATCGGCGTCGCCATTATTGGCGCCATGACCAACGTCGGCAACGGGCTCAACAACACGTTCGGCAATGCCAGCGCGAAGCTCTAGGCCAGCCAGCGCTTGCGCCGTTTGTAGCTTTTGACATCGCGGAAGCTTTGTTTGTCGCCGCCCGATAGGCCGAGATAGAATTCCTTGACGTCTTCGTTCTCGCGCAGGTCGGCGGCATCACCGTCCATCACGACGCGGCCGTTTTCCAGAATGTAGCCGTACTTCGCATAGCGCAGCGCGACGGTCGTGTTCTGCTCGGCAAGCAAAACCGAAACGCCCTGTTCCTCGTTGATCTTTTTGACGATTTCAAAAATCTGTTCAACGAGCTGTGGCGCAAGCCCCATCGATGGTTCGTCAAGCAGGATCATCTTCGGGTTCGACATCAAGGCCCGACCGATCGCACACATCTGCTGCTCGCCACCCGATGTGTAGCCGGCCAAAGATTTGCGGCGCTCTTTCAGTCGCGGAAAATAGCTGTAGACGAGTTCAAGCGAGTCGTTGATCGCCTTGGAACTTTCTCTGCGCGTGTAAGCGCCGGTCAGAAGGTTTTCTTCAACCGTCAGATGTTCGAAACAGTGCCGGCCTTCCATCACCTGAATACAGCCGCGTTTGACCATCTCGTTGGCGGAGAGCTTGTCGATGCGATTGCCCTCGAACAGGATTTCGCCTTTGGTGACGTCGCCACGTTCGGCACGGAGCAGGTTCGAGATGGCTTTCAACGTCGTCGTCTTGCCGGCACCGTTGGCACCGAGGATAGCGACGATCGAGCCTTGCGGCACATCGAGTGAGACGCCTTTCAAGACCAGAATAACGTGATCGTAGATGACCTCGATATTGTTGACGGTCAGGATCGCTTCAACGGCTGGCGCTGTCGCTGCGGCCTTATCAGCCGGAACTGCTGTATCCACTGTCATCCCCGTCGCTCCCTGCCATTTGCTGGCGGCTGGTCAATTATCGAAAGGGGCAACCGCCGATCGCTCGACGATTGCCCCGACACGTTTGCCGAAGTCACTTCGGCATTAGCGCATGAGCCTTAGCCGCATTTCTGCGTGACCCAGTCTTTCTTGTCTGCCACGTACTTCGCAGCCGCTTCTTCAAGCATCGGGCGGACGACATCCTTCATTGGCTCAAGCCAATCAGACGCCTTCTTCCACTCTTTGCCATCCCAACGCTGTACGAACATACGATGCGCACCAGCGTGGTCTTTACACGTGATTTCCATCTGGTCCATGAAGCCTTCGAAACCGGCTTCTTTAATACGCGCCGGTGTCAGCTTCAGCGTTTCAAGACCCTTGCGCATATCTTCACCGGTAATAACCTTCTTACCGCTGATCTTCTGCGCGTTGCGGATAGCTTCAGACACGACAGCCGCGTTGAAGACGCCACGCATGTAGTAGATCTCTTTGACGTCTTCGGCTTTCTTGGTGAGCGTCTTGCCCGGGCCTTCGATGACATGCTTGATGATGTCCTTGAAGACCGGAATGTCGGTGCTCGCACCATGGAACGTCATGGCGTGATAGCCGATGGCGCCTTTGCCAGCCGGACGGACGTCAACCTGGCTGCCTGACCACCAAACGCCGATGAAGTTATCCATTTTGAAGCGGATCTTCGCGGCTTCCTTGATCGCGGTTGGCGTCATTGCGCCCCAACCCCAGATGACCATGTAGTCCGGACGTTCTTTGCGGACCTGCAGCCAGTGCGACGCCTGGTTCTGCATTTCCTTGACGCCGACCGGCAGCAGCATCAGCTCAAAGCCCATCTGCTTGGCAAGCGCCTTGAACAGCGGAATCGGCTCGCGGCCATAACCGACGTCAAGATAGGTAAAGCCGATCTTCTTGCCCTTGAGGCTGCCTTTGTTGCGGCTGGCGAGATACTTGATCACGCCGGATGCCTGGCTCCAGTACGTTGCCGGGGCATTGAAGACCCATGGGAATTTTTCACCAACGGCGGCAGCAGACAGGCCATAGCCCATCGACAGCACTGGGATCTTGTCGATCGGTGCCTTCGGGATCAACTGCAGCGTAATGCCGGTTGAATAAGGGTTATAAACGAGCGCGCCTTTGCCTTTCGTGGCCTCGTAGCACTCGACGCCCTTCTGCGCCTTGTAGCCCGTTTCGCACTCTTCAACGACGACTTTGACGCCGCCAATGCCACCGTCGCGCTGGTTGAGCATCGTGAAGTAGTCGTGCATGCCGTTCGCGTTCGGCGTGCCGGAACCGGCAAAGGCGCCGGTGCGATACGTCAGCAACGGAATGTAATGCTGGTCCTGTGCCTGCGCCTGTAGCGTGGCAAAGCCCGTTGTCAGCATGGCACCCACTGCCACGCCTAGCATTGTCTTGGTCAGCTTCATGCTATGTTTCCTCCACTCAGCGCCGATTTGCGCGCCATTTTCGACGGCTGCCCATTGCAGCGCGTTCTCTTCGACAATTCACGGCAGCCCTGACGGCGGCCGCATAAGGTGTGCACACCACACTTCTTTGTTGGCCGTCCCACACGCCACCGTTCGCGGCGTATCGGCTCGGCTTCGCGTTCACCGGTTGAACCCGTGCCGAGCGACAGCGGTTCCGGTTGCCACACTGTATCGCCCCGGCAGCGCAGTGCAAAGGACTGAAAAGGGTACTTTAGGCCAATCTCACTCCTAGCCTTAAGGCATCACCGGGCGCAAATCAGTGCGGGAACGGCCATAGCCGCAGTTTCTCCCGCGTGATCTGCCACAACCGGGCAAGTCCAGCCGGCTCGACGATCAGGAAGAAAATGATCAATGCCCCGACGATCATGAAGCGAATGTGCTCCACGGTCGCGGAGTTAATGTCGATTTCGAAGGCGCGCGGCAGCGTCGATATTATGATCGGCAGAACGACGATGAATCCCGCACCGAGGAACGATCCAATGATCGAGCCAAGCCCACCGATGATCACCATGAAGAGCACCGGGAACGACGCGTTGAGGATGTCGAAGGACTCAACCTCGGCGGAGCCGAGCGAGAGGAACACCAGCATCGCGCCGGCAACACCGCAATAATAGGACGAGATCGCGAAGGCGAGCAGCTTGGATGGCAGCAGCCGGATGCCGATCAGTTCGGCGGCAATATCCATGTCGCGGATCGCCATCCACGAGCGCCCGAAGCGCCCGCGCAGGATGTTGATCGCGATCAGCGTGAGAAAGACCACGATCGTCAGGGTGACGATGTACTGAAAGGCCGGGTCGCCGTAGGGCTCGGACAGTGGGATATTGAACAGCGTGCGGTTGACCGAGTCGATCGCACCGGAGTCATTATAGTTGTAGAGCCACGCAATGCGGCCGAACGCCCATTCCAGGAAGAACTGGGCGGCAAGCGTCGCAACCGCCAGATAAAAACCCTTGATGCGCAGGCTCGGCAACCCGAAAATGACACCGATCGCAGCCGCGAACAGCCCCGACGCAAGGATGTGAATGACAATGTTCACGTCCGGGAAGTTGGATGTCAGCTTGTAGCAGGCGTAGGCGCCGACGCCCATGAAACCGCCGGTGCCGAGCGAGATCAACCCGGCATAGCCGACCAGGATGTTGAGACCCAGAGCTGCAAGCGAGAAGATCAGTGTCGGTATGATGATCGTGTTGAGCCAGAAGTCATCGGCAATGAACGGAACGATCAAATACATGAAGGCCAGGAGCCCCATGACGGCGTAGCGCTCCTGCGTGATCGTCAGAACGGCCTGATCCGAACGGTAGGTCGTCTTTAGATCGCCAACCTCGCGGTAAAACATCGCGTTTCAGTCTCCTAAACCCGTTTGCGCCAGAGCAGCTAGATGCGCTCGATAATCTTTTCGCCGAACAGACCCTGCGGGCGGAACCACAGGAAGATCAAAGCAACGAAGAACGGCACCCAGCTCTCGATCGAGCCGCCGACCATCGGTCCCCAGTAGAATTCAGCCAGTTTTTCCGAAATGCCGATGATGAGCCCGCCGATGATGGCGCCGGGAATCGACGTGAAGCCGCCGAGGATGAGCACCGGTAGCGCTTTCAGCGCGACGATTTCGAGAGCGAAGGAGACGTCCGACCGCGCCCCCCACATGATGCCGGTGACCAACGCCACGATGCCGGCTGCGAACCACACGATCACCCAGATCTGCTGCAGCGTGATACCGACCGACATCGCCGCCTGGTGATCGTCGGCGACAGCGCGCAGGGCCCGGCCGATCTTCGATTTGTTAAAGAAGATCGCAAGCGCGGCCACCATCAGTGCCGCAATGATCGCAGCGGCGACGTCGATATGCTGGAACGTGACGCGGCCACCAAGCATTTCGACGTCCGTCGCACCGGTCGGCAGGCCGAGCTGTTCGGTGATCATGGTTTTCGGCTCCCCGCCGAACACCGTCTCACCAAAACCGATCAGGAAGGTATTGAGCCCGATCGTCGCCATGAACAGGATGATGTCCGGTTGGTTGACCAGCGGTCGCAGCACGACGCGCTCAACCGAGACGGCCAGCGCAAACATGATCAAAATGCACAGGATCAGCGCCAACCAGGCCGGCACGCCCAGTTCATAAAGGCCGACCAGCGACAACGCCCCGAACACCACCATGATGCCCTGCGCGAAATTGAAGATCCCGGAAGCCTTGAAGATCAAAACAAAACCGAGCGCGATCAGGGCATAGAGAATACCCGATACGAAACCTTCCCAGACGACCTGTATCAGGAGGTCCGGCGCCTCCCCCATCTCAATGAAGGGGCCAATAAAAATTTGATGCAGCAGTTCCATTGAGCTCCGTCTCGGCAGGTCCTGCCGTCCCCATTCAGACCCAGGTTAAAAAGGCCAGTGGCCACCGCTAATCGTGTGACACGCCCAGATAAGCATCGATAACGCTCTGGTTGGCCTGAACCTCGTCAGGCGTCCCATCTGCGATCATTTCACCGTGATCGAGCACCACGACACGGTCCGACAGATCCATAACGACACCCATGTCGTGCTCGATCAGCGCGATCGTCGTGCCCAACTGTTCGTTGGCGTCGATGATGAAGCGGCTCATGTCGCGCTTTTCTTCGAGGTTCATACCGGCCATCGGTTCGTCCAGCAGGAGCAAGGTCGGCTCCATCGCCAGTGCCCGGCCGAGTTCGACGCGCTTTTGCAGCCCGTAGGGCAAACGGCCGACCGGCGTGCGCCGGATGTCCTGGATCTCCAGGAAGTCGATGATGTGCTCAACGAACTTGCGGTGCTCGATTTCCTCTTGCTCGGCCGGACCCCAGCGCAGCATCTGCCAAAACAGATTGGCCCTCATCTTGAGCGTGCGACCGGAGATGATGTTGTCGAGCGTCGACATGCCACGAAACAGCGCCACGTTCTGGAAGGTGCGGGCAATACCCTGGGTGGCCGCGATATGCGGGCGCATCTGCTTGCGCGCAACACCCTGGTACGTGATCGTGCCTTCCTGCGGGTGGTAGAAGCCGTTGATGCAGTTGAGCATCGAGGTCTTGCCGGCGCCGTTCGGGCCGATAATGGCACGTACTTCGCCCTTCTTGACGTCAAAGCTAACGTTCTGGATTGCTTTCACACCACCGAACGACAACGAGATGTCGTCGACTTTGAGGATGACTTCGTCCGTTACGCGGGCGCCGCCGTTGGCAGCCTGCGCGTCAGCAACCATGGTGTTCATTATTCGGCGGCCTCCTGCACCGGCGCAGCGGCCGGGGCGTTCACGTCCATGATCCGCACATCGCCGTCAACGACGCCTTTGCGGCCATCCTCGAAGGTCATTTCGGTCGAGACCTGACCTCGCTGCGATCCGTCATAGAGAGCCGTAATCAGGGACTCATAACGGTCGGCAACGAACGATCGGCGAATTTTCAGCGTCCGTGTCAATTCACCATCGTCGGCATCGAGCTCTTTGTGCAGCACCAGGAAGCGCTTGATCTGCGAGCCTTGCATGCGTTCTTCTTTGCTCAGGTCGCCGTTCATCTCTTCGATCCGCTTGCGGATCATCTCGTAGACATCCGGGTGATCCGCCAACTCCTGATAGCTGGCGTAAACGATGTTGTTGCGCTCAGCCCAACTCGACACCGAATTCATGTCGATGTTGATCATCGCCGTGACGAAGTCGCGGCCATGGCCAAAGGTCACGGCCTCGCCGATTTCCGGATAAAACTTGAGCTTGTTCTCGATGTATTTGGGCGCGAACAGCGAACCGTCGTTCAGTTTGCCGACGTCCTTGGCCCGGTCAATAATTACCAAGTGGCCGCGGCTGTCGATGAAACCGGCATCACCGGAATGCACCCAGCCATCTGGCGTCTTGGTGTCAGCCGTGCCTTCCGGATTCTTGTAATATTCCTGGAAAACGCCAGGGCTGCGGAACATGACCTCGCCGTTTTCAGCGATCTCGATTTCCACTTCCGGTGCCGGCCGGCCAACCGTATCTGGATAGATCTCGCCGTCCGGCTGCATCGTCACGTAAACGCTCGCCTCGGTCTGCCCGTAAAGCTGCTTCAGGTTGATGCCGAGTGAACGGTAGAAGCTGAAGATTTCCGGGCCGATCGCTTCGCCAGCGGTGTAGCCCACCCGCAACTTCGAGAAACCGAGTTGATTGCGCAATGGTCCGTAAACAAACAAATTTCCGAAGAAATACAGAAGTCGGTCGTACGGATTGACCGAGCGGCCTTCGAGTATCCGTTCACCGCAGCGCTTGGCAACCGCGAGACAGTTGCGGAACATCATGCGCTTGAACCAGCCGGCATCCTGCATGCGCACCTGAATATCGGTGAGTTGCGCCTCGAACAGCCGCGGCGGGGCGAAGAAGAAGGTCGGCCCGATCTCGCGCCGATCAGAAACCGCGGTTGCCGGACTTTCTGGACACGCCACACAGAAACCCGCCTCGTAGGATTGGGCGTAGGAGAAGATGTGGTCACCAACCCAGGCCATCGGCAGGTAGGCGATGATTTCATCCGTCTCAATCAGCTTGTCGAAGCGATTGGCATTGGCCGCAGTGCGCACCAGATTTTCGCCGCTGAGGATCACGCCTTTCGGGCGCCCGGTCGTGCCTGACGTATAGAGCATGACCGACGTGTCGGTGCCGCTGGTCGCATTGATTTCGCCCAGCCACCAATCTTCGAGCTGCGCATTCGACTGAACTTGTTCAGCACCGAGTTTCTGCAGGTCGGCGAAGCTGTGCAAGTGCGTGTGGTCATATTTCACGAGCCCGCGTGGGTCGGAATAAACCAAGTTTTTCAGCGATGGCACCTGCTCACTGATGCTGAGAACCTTGTCGACTTGCTCCTGGTTTTCAACGACGGCGACCGTGACCCCGGCATGCTCCAGCACATAGGCCATCTCATCGGCAACGGAGTCCTGATAGACCGGCACGGGAACCGCACCGAGCGATTGCACCGCCGTAAACGTCCAATAGAGCCGCGGCAGGTTATCGCCAATGATCGCCACCGTGTGGCCGCGCTCAACGCCGATGGAATGCAATCCAACCGCAAGGTCACGCACTTGATCGCGCACCTGCGCCCAGGTGTGGGTCTGCCAAATGCCAAGATCCTTCAGGCGCGAAGCCGGCCGATCGGCAAACCGCTTGGCGTTGCGCAGCAACAATTTCGGGATCGTATCGGAATCCGCGTCTAGCGGACGAGACGTCTGCGCCTCGCTCACGAGCATGCCTCCCTTAAAAAAAGCCGCTTTTGCAGCATATTATCGCACCTTCGCAGCCTTGTACTATTGCGCTACTATCACGGTCAACTGTAGCGCGGGCGGCATTATTGCATTTTGCACGAACCGATCATTTCTAGTGACAAATAAACAGCCTCGGGCGTCGCTGCGCGGAGCAATTTGAGTGTTGTGAGTGGACGCGAGCCGCTTTAATTGACGTCTGACCACGTCGCAAACCGGCCGTGGTTAAGAGCCGGCCAGCCGGGCATCCCGCTTCAACCGGCCAAAAGCAAACAGGGAAAACGGAACATGGCGCAAGAACTCTATCATTTCATCGGCGGCAAACGCGTCAACGGCAGCAGCGGTCGGTTCGCAGACGTCTACTGGCCGATGACCGGCGAGGTTGCGGCCCGGGTTCCGATTGCCTCTTCGGCTGAGGTGCGCACCGCCGTCGAGAATGCGATGGCCGCGCAACCGGCCTGGGCTGCGACCAATCCGCAGCGCCGCGCCCGCGTGTTCATGAAGTTCCTGCAACTGGTCGAGCGCGACAACGACAAGCTGGCCGAAGTGCTTGCCAAGGAACACGGCAAGACAATCCCCGATGCCAAGGGCGACATCCAGCGCGGCGTCGAAGTCGCGGAGTTCGCGGTTGGCATCCCGCACCTGCTTAAAGGGGAGTATACGGAAGGTGCCGGCCCCGGCATCGATATCTTTTCCGTCAAGCAGCCACTGGGTGTCGTCGCCGGTATTACGCCGTTCAATTTCCCGGCGATGATTCCGATGTGGAAGTTCGCGCCCGCCATCGCCTGCGGTAACGCTTTCATTTTAAAACCGTCCGAGCGCGACCCATCCGTGCCGCTGATGCTTGCCGAACTGATGCTGGAAGCGGGCCTACCGCCAGGGATCCTCAATGTTGTCAACGGTGACAAGGATGCCGTTGATGCCCTGTGCGATGATCCGGATATCCAGGCGGTCGGCTTCGTCGGCTCGACACCCATTGCCGAGTACGTCTATCGGCGCGGCACACATGCCGGCAAACGCGTGCAATGCTTCGGCGGTGCCAAGAACCACATG
>JAGDYV010000033.1:0-30128 GCA_049116495.1 Hyphomicrobiaceae bacterium
CTTATAGGAAGCCTCCGCGGTGTTGCATGAGAACGATATCGCATGACGGAGAGCGTGGGCGATTAGCTCAGCGGTAGAGCACCTCGTTGACATCGAGGGGGTCACTAGTTCGATCCTAGTATCGCCCACCATTTTCTTCTCAGATTTCTTGATGGCCTCGCCGACACCGGCGTCAGGAGTTGTGCCATTGGTTGGCATCCGGCCGGAAGCGATCGCTCTTCAATCTTCCGGGCAATTTGCCGTGTAAATCAATGCACGGTTGCGATCAGGTCCGGGCGCACCGCATTGAGGACACCCTTGCAAATCGGCCCGCGCTGGATGCGCAGGAGATGCCGCGCCGCGGTGAGACCTGGATGATAAGGGTCTTTGACACGGCCGTCTTTGTGACGACGGAAGTAGCCCGCCCGGCCCTCAATCGCGGCAATTGTTGCCGGCGTCAACATCGGCACGAACTGACACCGCCCGCCCAGTTTAGCGAATGCTTCTGCAATGTTGGCTTGCGCCTTGACGCGTCGCTTGTTGTGCTTCTTGAGGTAAACCGGCGATGTTGTCATGAACATGCAGCCGGTCGTCTTGGGGATCTGCGCCATCAATCGCATGACGTCGCTGCGGGCGGACTTGGGTGAATTGGCCCAGCGACCAATCGTGTTGCCCATGAAATAGAGCACCAGCAGGCGCGGCTTGGTCCACTCGAACACGGCTTCGAGCGCGGTTTTGCCCGGCTTGCAGAACGGGAAACTTTGATCCCGGCCAAGCTGAACATAGGTTCCGTCCGTGCGATGCTTGAAGCCGTAAAGACGGGCATTGACGGGCCATTTCGGATCAGGTTCGCAGACCATCTTTTTGAGCGAGCGCTTCTTGTGAACCCAGTTGTGTGGGGACGTGGACTTGACACCCATCAAACCAAAGCGGCGCATGGCGACGGCCCGGGCCTGACCTTTCCAACGCTCATAAGGCGTGCATTGTTTTTCGAAATCCCGGAAAAATTCACGGAAGATCTTACCGGCGCCGAACGACAGGTGTGAATCGCCGATGAACAAGATTTCCGGTGGCTTCATATCGAGCTTGCCGGCCTGGACGGCGGCTGGCGCGACGGCGGCAATCAGGGCGCACGCCGTCACCATTAACACCGGCAGGCGACAAGCGGCACGGGGAGCCTGAATGGCCTTTGGAAATGGCGTGCAATCGGACGGTTCTGGCAATGTGGCCTCGTTGTACCCGGAATGAGTTGATTCGCTCGCCTGCTCACTGATTCTACAGGAAAAGTGATTGTCATTCGAGTTAACGTCCGGCGCTCAAGGGTCAAAAGCGGCCACGATTGCGTGATAGTCGTTTTATGGTTGCTGGAAAACCCGATATGAGACGATGACGGAGCCGGCGGCCTGTCGTTGAGGGATAGGAGTAGACAAGATGAAGCTGATTCGGAGCGTGATCATTCTCGTGTTGCTGGGATTGGTCGGCGCATTTGGGTATTCATACCTTAACAATCCAAGCATGCCGCCGATGGCCCATGCCTCCGCGGTTGGATTTGCCGTCGCCAATCCGTTGTCCGGCAATGCCTGGCGGGGGCTCGCATGCCCGCATCGATCCGTCGTGACCGATCTTGTCACCAAGTCACTTGCACCGCAGCTGTGCGGTAGTGCTTCGGATGGTGGCGCCGCGAAACGGGCCAAGCGGTTTCAGACCGAAGGGCCGGTTAGCTGCTGGGCGCTGTTTGATGCTTTGAGCGCAAAGAACAAGGCGCGCTTTGCCAGCGTCATTTCGGGGCAGGAGAAAGCCGGGCCGGCCGCAGCGGACGTTTGCCGTCGAGCCGGGCAGTTGATCAAGAAGTAAGCGTGAAGCCACCGTTTGCGCCTGCACGGCGTTGGCTGGAATTGGTGCAACCGTTCGGTGTGTCACGCGCTGTGCCTTGTCCCGGGGGTACGTCGAAACGGTTTCGTAGGGTGCAGGGCCATCTGCCGCGGCGGAGCTTTGTCTGGGTTGACCGCTCGACGCTTTAACCGTCGTCGATCGGCTGTCGGTCCTGTTCCGTCTCGGTCTGTTTGCCTGACCAGTCAATGTCGCGGGTGGCGAACATGACCGCTGCGAGCATCAGGAAGGCTGAAATCGACCCGATCAGCAAAGCGTAGTCCTCGACGCGCAGGAGCAGGTAGAGGAGTGCGTAGATAATCGCAATCACGGCGAAGATCTGGGCGCCACGACTGAGCGAGTTGGTGACCGTGCCGATATAGGCGCCAACGAGCAAGCTTGTGGCCGCTGATGCGGCGAGGTAACCGGCCTCAAAGCCGATGTGTTCGGAGGTGCCAATCAGCACAAGGTAGAAGATCACCAGCGCAAGGCCGACGAAAAGATACTGGATCCAGTGGACGCGGCGGCGGGACTGCATCTCCATGACGAAAACGGCAAAGAAGACGATCGCCAGGAAGCCCTGGGCGTATTTGAGCGCGCGTTCGGCAAGTGAATAGAATTTGACGGGCTGGAAGAAGCTGACGCCGAACTGCGTCGTTTTCATGAGACCGGACGGATTGCGCATATGCAGCGTCTGGCTTTGGCCACGGGCGAGGCGTGGAATCTTCCAGGTCGCCTCGAACCCCTTGTCGGAAATGGTCCGGCTGTCGGGCAGGAAATTGCCTTGAAAGCTCGGGTGTGGCCAGTCGGACTGCGTGGTCACCTCGGTTTCGCCGCCGGCTGGCACGAAATTCAGCGCGCTTGAGCCGTTCAGATCCAATTTGAAGGCATAGGTGAAGCCTTCCTTTGCAGCGGCCTCTGCCAGGGGCACATGGATCGCGCCGAGGGGCCGACTGTGACTGCCGATCTCGAGCCCGAGGCCGGATCGGAATTTGAGTGTGGATGTGTCGCCAAGCTTGATTTCGGCTGTTTTCTTGATCCCGCGAACATCAGATATGAGCAGCGCAAGAACGGCCTCTGACCACAGTATATCCGTGCCCGGGCGTGCGACCTTGCGCATGTCAGGTGGCACGAAGTGACCCGTGAAGGCGATCTCGCTGCGATAAACAGGAACTTCGAAGATGCCACGGCGACGCAATTCGGTGCGCACGACCGGCTTGATGTTGAGTTTCTCCGGCAGGAAGATGGCGAACTCACGCACTTTTTCCGTGCGTGTTTCGTTGCGCAATCGAACGGTTTGTTCGCGCATGGTCGGCACCATGATGAACGGACCGCGGATGCTTTGCTCGCCCCCCCAGGCGCGCCCGATTTCGGCTTTGGCGCCGGCAGCATACTGCGCCCGCTCCTTGACCATCAGGTAGACAAACAACAGTGGGATCGCGAGCGCCAGGATGAGAATGATGATGACGATGAATTTGAAAGCCGGTGAGCGCATCAGCCCGCGAATGGCATCGACAAGTCCCATACATGGTCTCCAGTAGATCTGGCTTATATGCCTCGATCTCCTGAGTCACACACGCAGCAGGCGGAAAATATGACCAAGTTGGGTCTATCGCGCGTCGCTGTAAGATATGCGGGCGAAACCTTAATGACCGCGCTCGGCAGTTCCTTCGCCGACGACGACGAACGGCGCCCAGACTTCGGGATGCGCAGCGCCTTCGATCGATCTGTCGGCAATGACGCTCAACATGGCGCGCCGCATCGCGGCACTGCGGCCGATCGACGGATTGCCCTTGATCGTGGCGATAGCGCGGGTCGTCAGCGCAACGGCGGCATCGGAGCGAACCGGCCAGTGTGACACGAGCAGCGACCGGGCGCCGGCGTAGAAGAACGAACGGGCGAGGCCCGACAGGGCGTCGGTGCCGTAGCGCTTGCCGCCGCGCTTATCGGTGCCCGTGCCGGCTGCCGTATTGCAGGCGGACAGGATGACCCAATCGGCATCGAGCTTGAGCTCGGCAACTTCCGAGGCGGTCAGGATGCCATCATCCTGCGGCGTCGCAACGCCGGGTGGTGAGAGCACGAGCGCCGGTTCGGCAATGCCGTCGACCTCACCATTGACCAGGCCGTGGGTTGCGAAGTGGAGAATGCGATAGCGCTCCAGGCGGTTGTTGTTCCGGTTGAGCTGACGGATGGCGGATTCGGTTGCGGACGCACCGAGCAAGAGGCTGTCGAGAGGCGCCCCGAGATCGCGTGCCACGGCACAGACTTCGGCGGCCGTTTCGGGCAGAGGCTCAAGCCGGCTGAGCCGTTTGATATCCACCTTGCCGCCGCGGAAATAGCTGTTGAGCGTCCCAACGGAGGCGGCCGCCAGCCGGGCCGCCGGTTTGAGCGACGCAGGCGGGCAGCCTTTGACCGCGGAAGCTGATTTGTTGGTTCCGTCGGCACCGAGCAACAGCGGATTGGCAACCGCGAAGTAGGGGCGTTTCCGGTGCCGGGCGGCCGCCGGCTGGAAGGCTGCGCCGGCCCGCTCCTGGCGCAGGATGACGAAGCTCGAAACCGACGGAAGATCGGTGATCGCGTGACGACGGATCAGCCACGGCGCATCACGCAGTGTCTCGACGGTGTCATCCGCGACCGGTGCCGTCAGCAGCAGATGTAGTGGTATGCGCGTCAAGGCATCAGAGCTGACAACGAACAATTTGCGCCCGGCGATCAGTGGGTCAAACGGCTTGACCAGCTTTTCGTAGAGTTTGTGCGCATGGCTCGTGGAGAATGGCAATTGCGCGCCCTCGGCGAAGCGCCCGATCAGATCAAAGCAACGCGCCGGCTTAGTTTCGCCGATCCACTGGGCCTGGTCGAGGCCACAGCGCAGGGCGTCTACGGCATTGCGAAGGTCGCGCGGTTTAAGATCGATGCGGCGCCAATCGACGCCGCGCTTCGAAATCGCCCAGCCGTAGATCCGGCGGCCGGCGACGAGGTATTGCAGGAGGACTTCGTCAGTGGCGAGATGGTTTTGGATGTCGCCGGCGGTGACGGCCCGCGGGCGGCTGAGTTCGGCAAACTGGGGAAAACTTTGAGCTAGTTTATCGTCCAGTGCTTTTAGACGTTTGGAATAAATGAGAATCTGCGCGCGCAGGCCGGCCTCGCGTTTGGCGTCACGAGACTTCTGGGCTGCCGAGACCGCCTTGAGTAGGGTTTGGTCGGCCTTGGCCCAGGCACTGCCGACGTCCTGGCGCTCACGTGCAAGGGCGCGCAACTCGGGGTTGCCGGCACCCAAACGTGCGCCGAGCTTGTTGAGGGCATCGCTGGCACTGGTCAGTGTCTTGAGCTGGCTGAAACGGAACGCCGCGTGTAGGTAAGGGTTGCCGGCCGTTTCCGACTGGGTTGAGGAAGCGTCGAAGGCGGCTTCGATCAAACTGTTGATGGCACCGTTGTCGCCAAAACCGCCGCCATCGCCGCGCTGGCGGACAACTTCGTAGAGCTTGGCGGCTGCCTGGAAATGCTCGAAGGCCGCAGCGATGTTGCCGCGGCGTTTTTCAATCTCGCCGAGCCGGGTCAGCGGAAAAATCAGTTTGCGGTGTTGCGGCCCGAGCGTCTTGGTGATCAGCGACAGGGCGCGGCGCGCGTCAGCCTCGGCCGTCTCAAGTTTGCCGAGTACGATCCGGATGTCGGCGAGATTGGCAAGTGATGTCGAGAGAATGATGCTGTCATCGCCATGGGCTTTGCGGGCCAGCTCGAAGGCTTCGACGAAGCGGGCTTCGGCCTCCTTGTTGCGGCCGAGGTTGCCGAGCACCAGACCGATGTTGTTGAGCGCGACGCCGACCTCGGGGTGATCCGGCCCATAGGCAGCCCGCAGACGGGCGATGGCCTTGCGGTAGGTCTCATAGGCTCGGCGATTGTTGCCTTGTCCGCGATAGAGACCGGCGAGGTTGTCGAGGACGACACCGATGTGCGGATGGTTTGGCGGAAGTGCCTTGCCAAGGACCGTCAGTGCGCGCAGGAACAGCTTCTCGCTCGCTTCCGGGCGACCAAGTTTGCGATAGAGTTCCGCAAGATTGCCAAGCGTAATACCCGTCGAGCGATGATGACGTCCAAGCGTTTTCTCGATGATCGCGAGCGCTCGCTTCTGGAGAGGCTCTGCCTTTTCCGGCTGGCCCATGTGCAGGTACATGACCGCGATGTTGTCGAGAAGGATGCCGGTCGAGGCATTCCACTCTCCCTTGACCTTGGTTTGGATCTGGATCGCTTCTTTGTAGAGCGGCTCAGCCTCGGCAAACTTGCCGCGCGCGCGCAGCAGGCCGGCGAGGGCGTTGAGTGGCGCGACAAGATCGATATGGTCCGGTTTTGTGATCTTGCGGCGCACGTCGAGTGCGTGTCGCAGCAGGTCTTCGGCTTCGCTGTAGCTGGCGATGTAACGCATCAGCTGGCCGGCTTTGGCGTAGTAATAGACGGCGGCGGGTGAATTGATTTGGCCGGCCTGTCGCAGCTTTTTCAGTGCCGCAAGATAGTATTGCCCGGTGTCGCGCGGCCGGCCGAGTTGCCGGTTGATATTGGCAAGTGATGAGAGCACGCGCTTGTAGGACTTGTCGGCCGGCGAGCGCAGTGGATGCTGGGCAATGAAGGCCTGCTTAAAGGTCTTTGCCGCATCCTTGTAGCGTTTGGCTCCATTGTAGATGAGGCCAAGGTTATAAACGCTGCCGGTGTAGCGCAGGCTGCGTTCGCCATAAATGGCGCGTGCCTGTTCGACGAGCCGTTGACCTAACGGAATGGCCTGCCGGTAGCGGCGCTGCTTGAAGAGTGTGCGGAGTTCGTTGAGTGATTTGCCGAATGCAACCTTGCGCGGATCCGCTTTGATGGCCGGTGCTGACCCCGGCGCAGCCTGAGGGCGGTTTTGCTGATCTGGCTGCTGCGCCGATGCCGGTGGTGAGACGATCAACAGGTAGGCAAAAAGGACAAGCAGGCGCATCAAAGCCTCCGAACAAACGACTGACTTCCCGGCAGACAATCAGACCACTGTGTTCGAGCGAAACGCCAAAATCATGGCTGGGTCGAGGCCGGTTGCTGTGTCTTATGCCGGGACGCCTGCCGCAAGGTCACGCAATCCCTGGTGGGCTTTGACCATGGCCAAGGTATCGTGCCGGCAGTATTCGATCAGTGCATTGCGCAAGACAGCGGCTTCATCGGCAGGTACATCGTTGCGGGCTAGCCGCTCGAACGTCGTTGCCGCCTCAGCGCCATCGGCGACGTGGTCTAGGTTGGCGTAGGAAAACCCGGGCGCCAGCGTTTTGCCGACGGTCTTGATCGAATACGAGCCGGCAAAACCTTCCAGATAAACGTTGTTGCGCACAATGACGTAGAGATCTGCCAAACGGTCAATGATCGCCTCCAGGTCGTCGGCATAAATCGGAAAGAGCTCGGCCATCTCGCGCAGGACGCTTTTTTCGTAAGACGAATAAACGACGATCGGCTCCTGAGCCTGGCCTGCGAGCGCGTCAACGAGGGAGGCGGTGAACCCCTCGCGTGGATCGGATGTCGAGGCGGCGAGAAAATCGGCATGCGACAGGGTGTCGGTCCCGTCTTTGCGATGCAGGGACCATTGGAAGGGGATGCGTTGATAAGGGCGGGTGCCTGGATAGATCGGCATGGCCGGATTCATGGCTTCAAAGTCGAGATAGGCGGCAGGGCCTTCAAGGTGTGCAAGATCGGCGTTCAAGCGATCTGAAACGTAAGGCCGACTGGCAACGAGAACGTCGCGCATGCGGTCCTGCTGATCCGTCAGATTGAAATCATCCGGGATTTCAGTGATGCGGTCGACGCCGGATGCATGCAGGGTATCGAACTTGGTTTGCGATAACCGTGGTAGGTTCAAAATCCAATCATGCGGCTTGCGGGCGGTACAGTGATCCCAGTAATCGCAATTGGCCGGGCAGTGGGGGCTGGGCTCAACCGGCGGTTCGTCCGGCTCATGCAGTGTCGCGAAATGGTTGGCGATCGTATCGGCGATGTCAGGCATCGCGGCGCGGACCTGGTCGGCGACATCGCTGCGCTGGAAATACAATGGCCAGGCGGTATCTCCGCCCGGATAGACATATTTTGTGTTGACGTGGATGATTTCGATCGAGCGCAGATTGACGTCGCTGTGTTCGAGGACAAAGGCTTGAACCGCGGCGTCGTCGATGTAGCGGGCTTTAACGCGCGACGCCGACTTGACTTCACGAAGCCCCCAGCTGTCATCCGATAGACGCTCCATGACGTCAGCGCGAATGCGCACGCCGCTATGCTCATAGGCGGCTTCGAATATTGCGGGGACAGCCGGATCGGCCATCAGCGCGCGCGTTCGGGCCACGGCTTCTTCGTGCTGCCAGGGTTCCTGATCAACAAGGATACCGCCGGGGAACAGCTTGTGTGCCATATTGCCGATTTCGGTGCCAACCGCGGCAGGCGATCCCGGCGGTGGCTCTTCATACGGCAGCCGTTTGTGCCAGCCGAGCCAGAGAAGGCGTTGGCAAGTGATGCCGCGCACGTAGCTCGATTTCGTCAGATAGGGTTCTCGCGACATGGCGCAGGCTCCGGTATTCCGGTCACATGAGCTGACAAGTTAACTTGATTCGTATGGCCGACCGGGGGCAGGTGCCACACACCACACAGATCGTTTCACGGTTGCCCCGAGGTGGTCGCCTCACCGTTTGCGAACAGAATTCAGTCCATCTCCGTCTGAAGGGCGCTAACGAAACGGATTCTGTACCGGAAGTGGCGGTAGATTGGGGTCGCGGAGACGGCGCGCGGCGTTCGGTCGGAAGCGTGGCTGTTCTACAGCGGCGGCCTTGGCACGCACATGGACAACCGGTTTGGGCTCGGGGCGTGGCCATTGAAAATCGTCGGCACGACCCGGTTTCGGCTCCAGGCGTTCGCCTTTGCCCCAGACCTTGAAGAAAACCGATTGTGTGGGTGACAGGCGGCGGCCGCGCAGCGCCAGAGCGCTTTCATCGGCGGGTGTCACCGTGCTGAGCAGCGGTACGCCGCCGGACGCAATTTGCACGGCATTGTCACCGAAGCGTGCTGGTTTGTCCTTCGATTGGTTGCGGGTGACGAGTGAGATGATCGCCGCCGAAAGTGCCGGCCGCGGCAGTTTGAGCTTTACCTTGACGGGCTTGTTGTTAACGACGGTGCTGAATTCGAAGCTGCTGTTGTCGGCCTTCTGGCCGCCGAAACGGGTGCCGCCGGGCAGTCCGCCAGAGCCGGCCGTCGTGGCCTTCTTCTTGACGCCGGCAGCCGCGGGTGTGCGTTTGCGGCGTGCCTGGGCTGCCTGCTGCGCGCGCCGCACCGAACTCTGCTCGGTTTCCGTGCCGGCCAGCGTGACGACGCGTTCGGATTTGACGCGATTGAGATCGCGCCGTACCGCCTTGAGCACGAGATGAGCGATTTTGGCATATCCCGTCGACGTGAAATAGACGCCGTCCTTGGTCCTCATCAACTTGATGGCCCCGTCGAGGTCCGGGCCATAACGATTGAAGCCGCCGTTTTCCCCCTGGAATCGAGCGAAAACATCGATGAACGTCACGCCGTTTGCATAAGCGCGCTCGCGGACCAGCGTGTTGATGAGCTGCAGGCTCTCGCTCTGGTCACGGCGGCGCACGATGGGAAGGCCGAGCCAGTATACCGCGCCACGGTCAGCTTTCAGCGCCTTCATCAGGCTATCGACGCGGCGCGCATACATCTTAAGCCAGGGCTCGCTCCCGAAGCGCTGTCGCTTTTTACCGGGTGTGTAGAGGGAACCTATTTCGCTGAGACCGAACATGACGACGGAAATATCGATCGCTGCGCTTCGGCTGCGATCGCGGATGGCTCTTACCGGCACGTCCCAACTCGACTTGCGCAACGACAGCAACTCGATCTTATCGCGTTGGAATTGGACACGTGGCAGCGTCTTGAGCGATGCGCGCAATGCACCGCTGAGGCCATCCATCAGCCAGTCGCCGGCGATATGAAGGCGGTAGATATCGTCTTTCGGGAACGGGTTAAGCCCGCCGCTGCGCAGATCGCCGCCTTGCGCGGCAGCGCCGGCCGAAAGTCCCAGCGACATTGTGAACGTAGCGGCAAGGGCATACGCGGCAGGCCGCCATGACGCTGCCTGGCGAAGCAGGGACCTGAATGTATGGGTCGACCTGTTCAAGTGTGCGAATCCCATTCTATGCACCGCGTGTGCGAGCGCGCTTGATACCCGGATTGGGTGTGCTCAACAAGTCCGATTCTGTGCTCGACTGGCCAGATTTTGCTGCCTCGGGGCACTACGGTTCTGCCTTTCTGGCTTGTACGTTGCGCTTGCGCATCGTGGTGAGAAGTGCAGCAGAGGGCCAGCAATCTACGGAAAGCTTTTCGCGCAACTGATAGCGGCCGATCTGGCTGCGCGTATTGGGCCCGATTCGCCCATCGATCTTGCTGATTGCATACCCTTGCTGCTGGAGGATCGCCTGAATGGCGGCGATTTGCTTGCCGGGCAGTTGTTTGATGCCCCCCCAAGCGCGCACGAAGCGGCCGCCACCTGCGATCCGATCGGCCAAGTGACCAACGAACAACGCATACAGGTCCGACGTGTTATAGCGCTTGAAGACGAGAAAATTCTCGGTCGCCAGGAACACTGGTCCCATCCCGCCGCCGGGCGAGAATAAAAACGCATTGTTCGCCAGCAGCTGGTTCGTGAACGTTCTACCCGCCACACGGCGAACACCACGCGCGCGCCATGCCGCAATCGGTCGGGCCTGAAGCGGACCATCCTCGGCGCACGTGACCGCAGCGGGCAGCGTGACTTCGTACCCCCAGCTTTGGCCCGCTTGCCAGCCTTTTTGCTTGAGCTGATTGGCAGCGGAAGCCAGGGCATCGGCGACTGACCAGACGTCCTTTTTACCATCGCCGTCGAGGTCCACGGCAAGCGTTTCATATTCCGAGGGCATAAACTGGGTGAGCCCGAACGCCCCGGCCCACGAGGCGCGGAACTTCTTCCGCTGGACGACGCCGTCTTCCAGCATCTTCAGGGCGAACAGGAGTTCGCGACGAAACATTTCGTGACGGCGTCCAAGGTAGGCCTGGGTGGCGAGCGCCCGAATCGCATCGTGCCGCAATCGATAGCCACCGTATGCCGTTTCACGCCCCCAGATGGCGAGGACGACGGCGGCGGGGACGCCGAAGCGTTGCTCGATCCTGGCAAGTGTCGTCTTGTGCTTGACGGCAAGGCGCCGACCGGTTGCCGCCAGCCGCTGA
The DNA here is from genome assembly GCA_049116495.1 of Hyphomicrobiaceae bacterium. Lineage (GTDB taxonomy): Bacteria > Pseudomonadota > Alphaproteobacteria > Rhizobiales > Hyphomicrobiaceae > CAJQQK01. The sequence goes on from JAGDYV010000033.1 coordinate 11,107, forward strand.
ATGGATTTTTCGCGCACGTAATCCTGCGGGCGGCGCGTGAACTCGGCCTGGCCGCGCGGCTTCTTGCCAGGCCGAGCAGGGCGGATGAGGTCGGGCAGTGACAAGTCAGGCGTCAGGCGTTTAAAGGCCTGGTCGAACGTGTTGCGGCGGATGCCAAAGCGCTTGGCGTCCGGCCATAACTGCGCCTGCCAGGTTGCAAAGTCAGGCCGGTCGGACGCTGATGCCTGACCGGCGAACAAAGCGCTCCAAACGGAGATTAGTATGAGCGCCGCTGCCGTGCCACGTGTCACCGACTTGTCCTTTGTCATCCGTATTGAGCCTGGCCGGCAAGATTATCTAGCCGCGCTTCGTTCGCAATAGGGCAAGCGCGAGCAATGTCACCGCGATTGCAACAAATGGCGGGCGCGTGCGTCGCCGAAATGATGCAGTGATCACATGCACTATATTGCCGAGGTGGCTCTTGTTCGCATATATCCAGTGCATATACGATGAACACGGATCACTGTTTCACTTAGTAGCTTGTTGAGGTGGAAATGACGGGGGATCGGGGCGGCAACCGGCTGGAATATAGAACAAGACGCGTTTTCGAGCAGGCTATGACGGCATGGGCGAACCAGGATCTGGATCGCGCCCTGCGTTTCGTCAGCGATGACATCGTGCACACGCTAAACGTTGACGGTGAACTCGTACCTTTCGCGGCTTCCGTAAAAGGCAAAGGCGCCATGCGCGAGAAGCTGGAGCTCATGCTTGAGACGTTTGAAATTGGCGCCTATGTCACCGATCACTTGAGCGTGCAAGGCCATGTCGTGCGCGCCAATATGAAAGCCGTCTATATCCATCTTGCCAGCGGAGAACGGCTGATTACCAAATTTCGCTACGTTATCGAACAACGCAACGGTCTAATGGTGCGGATCAACGAATTCCATGATGCCGCCTATCTGGAAGCCTTCATGGTGTTCATCGCGACTTCTGAAAAAAGGCGCGGCCGGTTGTAATGCAAGCGCCTGCAATCTTATCGATTGCGTTTGGCGAGTGCTGCTTCCCAATCGAGCGCATGGCGCACAATGGTGTCGAGGTCATCGTGATCCGGTTGCCAGTTGAGTGTCGAGCGGAGTAGGTCCGAAGCTGCAATGATCTGCGGAGGGTCACCGGGGCGGCGGTCTGCCAGGCGAACGTCGAAATCGACGCCGGCTGCGCGTTTGACCGCGTCGACCACCTCCAGGACCGAAAATCCGCGCGAGTATCCGCAATTCATCACCGTCGCCGCGCCGCCATCGCGCAGGTAAGTGAGCGCGTCGCTGTGCGCTTTGACCAAATCGCTGACATGTATGTAGTCGCGCACACATGTGCCATCGGCCGTGTCGTAGTCCGTGCCATAAACATCGAGATGCGACCGCTTGCCTTGGGCTGCTTCGCAGGCGACCTTTATCAGGTGTGTGGCCCCTTTGGTCGATTGGCCGGTGCGGCCTTGCGGGTCGGCGCCGGCGACATTGAAGTAACGCAGCGCAACATAGCGAAAATCATGTGCCACGGCTGCGTCGCGCAGCATCACTTCCGTCATCAGCTTCGATGAACCATAGGGCGAAACTGGTATCTGTGGCGTTGCCTCGGTCACCGGCATGGTTTCGGGCGCGCCATAGACGGCAGCGGTCGATGAAAATATGAAGTTTTTGACGCCACCGGCGACGGCGCTGGCGATCAACGATCGCGATTTAACGGTGTTGTTCAGGTAATAGCCGAGCGGGTCGACAACCGATTCAGGCACGACGATCGAGCCGGCGAAATGGACGATCGCGTCAACGTCATGGTCCTTGATGTTTTGGCTGACGAACGCTTCATCACCGACGTCGCCCTCGATGAGTTGCGCGGCGGCTGGAATTGCCCAATCGAAACCCGTTGTCAGATTATCAAGTACGACAACGGTTTCGCCGGCATCGCAGAGCCGATGAACCATGTGGCTGCCGATGTAACCGGCACCGCCCGTGACGAGTACGCTCATGCGTTAACACTTTCCATTTCCTCGATGTGGCCATCGCACATCATCTACAAATGCACCGGCAGCTTCATCTCACTGCCGAATATCGGACGCGGTAGCCGCCTGCGCCCGCAACCTGGACCTTGAGCCGCATACTGGCAAAAGAGCCTTACAAATTCGTCACTTTTTAGGGTCGGCGACGGGGCAGTTGAGTGCTCGGCTGAACCATTTATGTTGCTCTGTTCGCTTTCTTGACACCATTGATTGCGAGGAGTTGTTAACGATATCCCAGCAGTGACCAGATAGAGTGTCACGGACTTTGCTGCTGGCGGGGCAAAAAAAGCCGGTTGCTACTGAAACTGATCCCTCATTCAATTTCGTCGTAAGAGAGACCTGATGACTGTCGCGCACAAGAAGATTCGTAAGGCCGTTTTTCCTGTTGCAGGTCTTGGGACACGCTTTCTCCCGGCCACAAAGGCCGTGCCAAAGGAGATGCTGACGGTTGTTGACCGGCCGGTGATCCAGCACGTCGTTGACGAAGCACGGGCGGCGGGCATCGAGCATTTTATCTTTGTGACGGGGCGCAACAAAGCGGTCATCGAGGACCATTTCGATATTGCCTTTGAGCTTGAGGACACGCTTGCCCGGCGCGATAAACTGACGGCGCTGGAAGGCCTGAAGGGGGATCTGCCGGCCGCCGGCATGACCAGCTTTACGCGGCAGCAGGCGCCGCTCGGGCTTGGGCATGCGGTATGGTGCGCGCGCGACATCGTCGGTGACGAGCCGTTCGCCCTGTTGTTGCCCGACATGCTGCATCTGAGCGACAAGCCCTGCCTGACCTCAATGATCGAGGCCTACAATGAGGTTGGCGGCAACCACATCAATGTGGCGCCCGTGCCTGAGGATCAAACGCATCAGTATGGCATCTGCGGTGTCGAAGATGTCACGGCAAGCTATTCGCGGATCACCTCAATGGTCGAAAAGCCGGCACCGGGGACCGCGCCGTCAAACCTGCACATAACTGGACGCTATATTCTGCAGCCGGAAATTTTTGAATTTCTGGGTGTGCAGGAAGCCGGAGTTGGTGGCGAGATCCAGTTGACCGATTCAATGCTGAAGCTGCGAGATGATCTTGGCCAGGGGTTCTATGCGGACCGCTACGACGGCGAGATCCACGATTGTGGGTCGAAGATCGGTTTCCTGACTGCGAACCTGGCTTATGCCTTGGCGCGCAAGGACGAGCTTGCCGGCGAACTGCGCGAAGAGATGAAGCGTCTGCTCGGGTAGCTCGGCGCGCAGATCAGGATGCGCTGCCCTTATGAGACGGGGCTGACATCAACGCGTGCAACGATGCCTTCAAGCCCGGGGCCGGCAGATGGGTACCGCTTCAATACTGCGGGATCGTGGCCGGGAATGATGTGGTCGTCGCTCGGGGCGAGGCAGCGCAACCTGCGATAACTTTCAACCATCTCGAAGATGTTCTCATGCGTCGAGAAGATCTGCTCGTCGAGAAATCCTTCGTAGTAGTGGGCGGCATCGGATGCCACGACGACGGTGCCACGCGCGGTGTTGACCGTCAGGGATTGCAGGCCGCGGGCATGGCCAGGCATCGCATGCAGATTGATGCCGGGACAGAGCGACTCGTCGCCGTCGTGGAAGACGACGCGATCGCCATAGACCATCGTCACCATCTGGACCACATCGGGCAGGCAGTAGGAGTGGCGCAGGCGCTTGTGCGTCATGGCGCGACCGGTGACGAACGCCATCTCGCTATCCTGGAGATGAAAGCGGGCATGAGGGAACAGCTCGAGATTGCCGGCGTGATCGTAGTGCATGTGTGAGATCACGACGTCCTCGACATCGTTGTGGTCAATGCCGATCAGCTTCAGGCCCTCGGTGGGACAGCGCAGGAACGTGCGTTTCCGGCGCTCGCCTTCAGCACGGTTCATGCCGACATCAACGACGATGATGCGTTCTGGCGACTTCAGTGCCCAAACGAAATAATCCATCGCAATCGGCGCATCATGCGGATCGCCATCCATGAACGTCTGGCCACGCAAACCGATGCGTTCGGCATACTTGATGGCATAGATTTCAAATTCGGGTTCTGACATGACGTGCCCACTTGAAGTGATGCGCCATCAAATCACGGCATTGAGGCAGCGCCAATCGGGTAGCCGATGGTGGCACTGCTGCCTCAATATACTCCGGATAATTTAGGTCCTAAGGCCCAAGTCCGAGGCGATGCAGAATGGCGTGATAGAGATCTTCAGAGCAACCGATCTTAATTGCTTCACAGGTTACCTCATGGCCGCCGCGGTAAATCATGTCGGCTGCAACCCAGAGGATCATCAAGAGCCCGAGCCAGGCAATCCACGGGTAGGTAACAAGCAGGCGTGCGATGAAGTGCGCCGCAACTGCCATCAGGACGATTGCGAGGCCGAGGCCCATGATCAGGACCATCTGGCTTTCTCCGGCGGCGCCGGCAACAGCTAGGACGTTGTCGAGCGACATGGAGAGGTCGGCCAAGGTGATCTGTCCGACGGCGGCCCAGAACGTCACCTTCTTGCCGGCTTCGATGGCGTCGCTATCACTTCCATCAAGTACGGCGAGCGTCTCGGCACCGTTATGGTCGATGATTTCGCGGTACATTTTCCAGCATACCCAGGCAAGCAGGACGCCACCGGCAAGCGTCAGGCCGACGATGGCGAGCAATTGCTGCGTGACGGCTGCGAACAGGATACGCAAGATGACCGCGGCCGCGATCCCCCAGAAGATGACCTTGTTGCGGATCTCAGGTGACACTTGGGATGCGGCCATGCCAACCACGATTGCATTGTCGCCAGCGAGTGTCACATCGATCAGGAAGACTTTGATCAATTCGTCATAGTGTGATTTCCACCAAGCCGGAGATGATAGCTGCGAGAATTCCTGCGCAAGCGTTATCCCTGTCAGATCGGCAAAGAGCAACTCCAGCATTCTGTGATCCCGTTCTCTTGGACGACATATCCCGGTCTTGAACCATCCGGGACGACGTCCTACCCCCTGGCCGCGCTTTGGCGACCTGCTGATTTTTCCTGAAGCAAGGTGTGCCTCATCATACCGACGGTGTAGCTTGCCACTATCGTTCGCATTTCCAACCTGCCTGTCTCATTAGTCGGAAATTTGCGTTCCATATATGCGACGAACATATGCGCGTCATCTAGCATAATTTCAAGCGAGTACGATAGTGAGCACGTCCGATCTGCCCTATGAGGGTTTAATTGTTCTCGATTTGTCCCAGGGGATCGCCGGTCCCTATTGCGGTATGATGCTGGCGCGAAACGGTGCCGACGTGGTCAAGCTGGAACCGCCCGGTGCCGGATGCTGGAGCCGGCAGCTTGGCAAAGCCATTGGCGACCAAACCGCTCATTCAGCCGTTGTCCACCGCGCAAAGCGTAGTCTGGCGCTTGATCTTAAAACTGTGGAAGGCGTTGAAATTGCGCAAAAGCTGGCAGCCAAGGCGGACGTCCTGCTGCAGAACTACCGGGTTGGGAAAATCGACCGATTCGGATTGGACTATCAGACGGTAGCGAAGGGCAACCCTTCCATCGTTTACGCGTCCGTGTCGGGTTTCGGGACGCGCGGAGAGCGTATCGGGCAACCGGCGACCGATAGCGTCATGCAGGCCTATACGGGCATTATGTCGATCAACCGTGATGCGCGCGGGATGCCGCAGCGGATCAATATGCTGGCGATCGACTTTGCCACCGGTCTTTATGCGTTTCAGGCAGTTTCGGCCGCGCTTTACAAGCGTGCCATGAAAGGCACCGGAAGTCTGATCGAGACGAGCCTGTTGGAGGCGTCGCTGGCCTATCAGGAGGCAGCACTGATCGATTCGGCGTTGCAGGATGGCAAGGTCGAGCCGATCGGGATGCCGGTTGGTACATTCAAGACTGCAGACGGCTATATGAGCCTTAACGCGCGGCGACAGCCGCAGTTCGAAGCGTTTTCGAAACTGGTCGGCCATGCCGAGTGGATAGACGACGCGCGGTTTGACAATCCGCGCGCGCGCGTCGCCAACGGTGCAGCTTTGCTTGCGCTCGTTTCGCCGATTATCGAGACGAAACCGACGGCTGAATGGTGCGATCTGCTGACCGGCATCGATGTCCTCCACGCTGCCGTGCACACCCACCAGGATCTATTTGCCGATCCACAGGTCGAAGCTATCGAAGCGCTGCGGTGGATCGAAAGCGACACGCTCGGGCGCATTCCGATGGCGTCGATACCCGGCCAGCCGATACCTGCGACGGGCGATCGGTTCAGCCACAGTCCACACGTTGGTGAACATTCGCGCGCCGTCGTTGCAGAACTGGGCTATGCACCCGGTGCGATCGATGCGCTTGTCGCAAAAGGCGTTCTTGGCGTGACGTGAAGGACGGTGTGAAGCGCACCCAATCCGCTATTGCCCTGTAGCCTCCAAACCGACAATCGCGAAGAGATCATTATCGTCACGCCATGTTTGGGCGACGTGCCAGCCGGCTTTCTGTGCGATCTCGGCAAAGCCGTCTACCGAATACTTGCGCGAGCTTTCGGTATGCACTGTTTCTCCCTCAGCGAAATCGAATGCCTTGCCGGCTGCAACTGCGGTTTGGAATCGGGTTGAGACGAGATGCATTTCAATCGCAGATTCAGTGTCGTTCCAGCGCGCCTCGTGGGTGAATTGATCCAGCTTGAACGTGCCGCCGAGTTCGCGGTTGATACGTCGCAGCAGGTTAAGATTGAAGGCTGCCGTGACGCCGGCGGCATCGTCATAGGCGGGAATGAGGATGTCGGTTGACTTCTTGAGATCGATCCCGATCAAGGCACGGCGACCATGTTCGGCTTCGGACTGGCTGGCGTGACGCTCGACCCGCGACAAGAAATTCCTCGCCTCGGAGACGCTGAGATTGCCGATCGTTGAGCCGAGAAACAAGCCGGTGCGGGGAGCGTCGGTTGGCACATCGGCGACCAGGTCGAAATCGTCTGTGAAATCGGCGGCGACTGGCAAAACCTCAAGCGACGGGAAGCGTTTGCGCAGGCGTGCCGCGGAGGCGGCGAGAAAATCACCGGCAATGTCGATCGGCACATACATGCGCGGTTGTTTCAGCGCGCGCAGCAGGATTTGCGATTTGACGCTGGCGCCGGCACCGTATTCAAGGATGACGGCCTGCGTGCCACAGAATGCAGCCAGCGCCGGCGCGTTGGCGGTCAGGATCGCGGTTTCGGTGCGGGTTGGATAGTACTCCGGCAACTGCGTGATCCGCTCGAACAGATCTGAACCGTGGTCGTCGTAGAGCCATCGGCTTGGCAGGCTTTTCTGCGGCCCGGACAGGCCGGCAAGGACATCGGCTTCGAAGGCGGCAGTTTGTGCGTCCATCGCTTCGATGATCTGAGCTGCGACTGAACTATTCATGATTAGAGATCCTTCGCAAGGCGCAAGCCGGAGAACTGCCAACGGGCATCGGGTGGGAAGAAGTTGCGATACGTTGTGCGGACGTGATCGGACGGTGTGGCACAGGATCCACCGCGCAGCACGAACTGGCCGCACATGAATTTGCCGTTGTATTCGCCGACGGCGCCGTCCGGTGCCTTAAATCGTGGGTAGGCGGTATAGGGGCTGCGGGTCCACTCCCAGGTGTCGCCAAACATCTGGGTGAGGCCGATGGCGGTGTCATCGGCGGGTTTCGGGCGCAGGCGGCCGCTGTCGGCGAAATTGCCGGATATGGCCATTGGCGCGGCGGCGTTTTCCCATTCGGCTTCCGAAGGCAGGCGATGGCCGGCCCACGTCGCGAACGCGTCGGCTTCGAAGTAACTGATGTGGGTGACCGGTGCGGCACGGTCGACCGGCTGTGCGCCGCGCAACGTCATGGTCCAGTATTCATCATCGCGCTGCGTCCAATAGAGCGGCATTGACCAGGCGTTGGCCTTCACCGAGTCCCAGCCGGCAGAGAGCCAGTGCAGCGGCTGGCGATAGCCGCCGTCTGCAATAAATTCGATCCAGTCGCCATTCGTAACCAGGCGTTGGCCGAGAGCATGCGGCTCCAACAGTGTCTTGTGACGCGGGCCTTCGCAGTCGAAGTGGAAGCCTTGGCCGTCGTGACCGATCTCGACGATGCCGCCATCGTAAGATTGCCAGGACGTGTCGGTTGGCGCGCTGAGATCGACAGCCAATGGTTCGGGGTCCTTGTAGGCAGGCTGCAAAGGGTTCTGCGCGAACAGATGCAAAATGTCGGTGAGTAGAAGTTCCTGATGCTGCTGCTCGTGGTGACAGCCAAGTTCAACCAATGTGGTGATGTCCGGATCAGAGGTTTTTTCCAACAGCCGGGTGATCGCCTCGTTGACGTGCTCGCGATAGGCAAGGACGGTGTCGAGCGTTGGGCGCGTGATCATGCCGCGGCGCGGCCGGGGCTGACGTGCGCCGATCGTTTCATAGTACGAGTTGAACAGGAAGTTGAAGCTCTCGTCGAACGCGCGATAATCGGCCAGATTGGGCGCCAGGATCATGCGTTCGAAGAACCAGGTCGTGTGCGCCAGATGCCATTTAGCGGGGCTTGCATCGGGCATCGATTGGACGGTCGCGTCGGCATCGGAAAGTGGCAGCGCGCGCTGGCGGCTGACATCTCGAACCTGCGCGAACTGCGATAAGACATCGGCTGGCGCGCGTGTGCGCTTCGCTGTGCTGGCAACCATTGGGGGTACTCCGTCGATGAACACAAACGCTTGCGGCCGACCGTTCGTCATATGACGTCAGGATTGAACTTGTCCGGAGATGACCTGCTGGTGCGCGGCAACTCAGGACTAAGATCTATGTGTCGCAAGTGTTTTTGGATTTGAGCGCAAAAAGTGGACCGTCTATCTCACACTTTCGCGGTTGCATTGGACCCGGCTCGTAGTCTTCGGGTCCGCCTGCCGGGTGGGGCGTTGGCCTCACGTATCCGGTACGGCGCTGGCGGTGCCGCCCAATGCGGCACCCAGTCTCAATCATCACATTCCAACTCTGTGACGAGATCATGTCAAGTCCGATGGAGGAGCGGATGCAACTTAAAGTGCTCTAAGAGGTCGCCCCACCGGCACAGGCGAGAACCGCGGCCGTATCGTAAATCTCAAAGAACTCGGTGATTTTGCCATCCTTGAAGCGTGCGACGTCGGCTTTGGGCGTGTCGAAGGTTTCGCCGGTCGCCCGGTTGCGCCATGATGTCCGACCGACAGCGACGACGCGGTCATCTTCGGCGACGTACATGTCGACGGTATAATGAATCATTTCGAACATCGCGACCAGTCCGCTCATGTACTCGGCGACCTCGGTTTTGCTGCGCCGCCGGGCGGTGAACTCCAGCCCGGGCTTGCCGTCGGCGAGCGAGCGGAAATCCACCTCATCAGCCAGGATGCTCAGCCAGTGATCGACACTGCCCCCTTTGGTTTCGTGCCAGCGCTCAAACGCCTCTTTCAGGATGGCTTTATTGGCGGCGGCTTCCGACATGATGGATATCCTTCTCAAAATCGTCCGGGACCGTGTTGCGGCCCCAGTAAAACATAGCTTGGCCGGCCTCAGCCGTCGTAGATTTCCTTGTTGACCGTGTTTTCGACGTTGGGTTTGCCGTCGAACACGCTGAGGATGTTCTTGACGGCGTTGATCCCCATGCGCTCAAGCGCCTCGCGGGTGACGCCGGCCATGTGCGGCGAGGTGATCACGTTGTCGAGCTTGAGCAATGGATTGTCCAAGTTGATCGGTTCCTCGGCGAAGACATCCAAGCCGGCACCAGCGATCTTCTTGTCGACCAGGGCCTGATAGAGGTCGGCTTCTTCGATGATGCCGCCGCGCGCGGTGTTAACGAGATAGGCCGTCGGTTTCATGCGGGCAAGGCGATCCTTGTTGAACATGCCAACCGTTTCCGGCGTCTTCGGGCAGTGGATCGAAACGAAGTCGGCGCGCGGCAAGGCCTCGTCGAGGTCCGTGACCGGCTCGTAGCCGGCAGCCTTGATTTTGGCATCGTCGACATACGGGTCGTAGATCAGAACGGTCATGTCCATGGCGTCACAGCGTTTGGCGGTGCGCGTGCCGATGCGCCCGAAGCCGACGATGACGGCCGTCTTCTCGAACAGGTCGAACGGCAGCGCGACATTGCGTTCGAGCCACCTGCCTTCACGAACCAGGTTGTCGAGTTCCGATGAACGTTTGGCGAGCCACATCATCATGAACATCGCCTGCTCTGCGACCGACGGTGAATTGGCGGTGCCGGCGATCATCACGGGTATCTTGCGTTTGGTGTGTTCAGGCACATCAACGGCGTCATAGCCGACGCCGATTCGCGCGGTGACATCCAGATTGCGCGCGGCATCGATGACCTCGGGGCTGATGCGGGTGGCGCCGAGGGTCCAGCCGTTGACCGGGGCTTCCTTCTTGACGAGTTCCAGGAAGTCGTCGTTGGACAGCAGGTGCGTGAAATAGACCTGTTCAATGTCGTCGCGTGCGTCGAGCAGGGCACGCGCGGCCGGTGCGAGGTTTTCGGAAAGCAGGAGTTTTTTCTTATTCGTTGACATTGAACGCGCGCCTCGTGGGAGATTTTCGGATGGTGGCAATGTATCTGGATCGCTGCCGTGCGCAACAGGTTCGGTGCCGACAAATCAGGCAGCGAATGGGACGGCTTTACGATGCCTGATCCGGAAGCCGGCCAGAGCGGGCCCTGGCCTCTCGCTGCTCGGTGACCAGGGCGAGTAGCACGGTTGCGATCATGAAGCAGGCCGAGACCATGAAGACAACGCGCGGCAAAGACAGATCCATGATGTATCCATAGATCATCGGGCCGATGACGCTGCCGATATTGAAGCCGGTGGAGACGATGCCGAACGCGCGACCCGCGGCACCCGGCGGCGCCGCCTTGCGCACCAGCATGTCGCGTGATGGTGCGATCAGGCCAGAAAGGAAGCCTGCGAGGCCCAGCATCGACATCAGGATGACGGTCGGTGGCGTCAATAGAGCGATCGCAAAAACGATCACGGCATTGAAACCGAAACAGGCGGCTGCGACCATGCCATGGCGATCGGTCTTGTCGGCGAGGAACCCGCCGGCGAGGACACCGATAGCACTGCAACCGAGGAAGATCGTGATCGCGAGCGATGCGGTCTGGTAGTCGATCTGGTAGGCGCCGATCAGTGCCGACACGCCGAAACTGTTGATGCCGCCGGTCGACAGGCCGAGCAGCACGAAGAACAGCGTGAGCAGCAGGATGGCCGGTGACAGGACGTCCAGGAATGTGGCGCGTTTGCTCGGCAAGCCGCTGGTTGCGGGATCGGCCATGATGCGGCTGTCGGGCAGGCCGAGTGCAACGAGAAAGAGCGCGACGAGCGGGCCGAGAGCACCAGCTGCAATCAGTGCTGTGCGAACGTCGAACTGGGCGACGATCAATGCGATCATCACAGGCGTGAAGGCGCCGCCAAGGAAGCCGGCGAAGGTGTGGATCGAAAAGGCGCGGCCCATGCGGCGCTCGTCCATGCACGTGCTGAGCAGGGCGTAGTCGGCTGGGTGGTAGACGCTATTGGCGAGGCCGGCAAACGTTGCGCAGATCAGCAGCATCGGATAGGTCGGGTAGAGCCCCATTGCCATGAACGACGTGCCGCCGAGGCAGAGACCTGCGAGCAGGATGCGCCGCGCGCCGAGCCGGTCGACCAGGACGCCCATCGGTGCCTGCGTGAGGCCGGAGACGATGCCGAACACCGTCATCACCAGGCCGAGCTGGATGTAGCTCAGGCCGAGTTGTGTATTGAGTACCGGAAACAAGGGCGGCAACACCATGATGTGGACATGGCTCATCCAATGCGCGGATGCGACTCCGATCAGCGTGCGGCTCTGGCGGCCGCGGGTGCCGCCTGATCCAAGCCCGATATCAGCGCTTGTTGCCATGTCTTGGCGTCATTTCGCGTTGTTGCGGATGGCCGGAACCGATTGTGCCCGGCGCGCCGTTATAGGTGTCTCGCCGAACGATGTCAGCCCGCTCAGTGATATCGGCGCTAGCGCTGATGGACAGCGTGTCGCGGTCGGCGGGTGGCAATCGTGCGCAGGGCTCAAAGCGATTGGCCTCGTGAGGTGGCAGTAGCGCCCTTGAGCTAGCTCAAAGAAGTTGCCAGTGACACAGATTAGACCACAATTTGGATGTTTGTGGCCGGTGCGATAGAAAACGATCAGCCGAGCGCGCGAGGAGTTTTTACCTGTGAGCAAGTTTGACGCTGTCTTTTCGGACGCTCTGGATGCGCTGCATGCTGAGCGCCGCTACCGTGTGTTTGCCGATCTTGAGCGCCGTGCCGGTTCATTTCCGACGGCGACGCTCAGGGAACCGGACGGGACCGTCCGCGATATCACGATATGGTGCTCAAACGATTATCTCGGCATGGGCCAGCATCCGGATGTGATTGGCGCCATGCAGGAGACGGCGGCGCGTACCGGTGTTGGCGCGGGGGGGACGCGTAATATTTCGGGTACCAATCATCCGTTGATTGAACTCGAGGAGGAGCTGGCGGATCTGCATGGCAAGCAGGCCGCGCTGGTGTTCACATCGGGCTATGTTTCCAACCTCGCCGGGATATCAACGATTGCGCGCCTGTTACCGGACGCAGTTGTGCTTTCGGATCAGCTGAACCATGCCTCGATGATCGACGGGGTGCAGACATCACGGGCCGCAAAACAGATTTTCCGGCACAATGATATGACACATCTCGAAGAGTTGCTCACGGCTTTGCCGTTTGAGCGCCCCAAGCTGATTGTGTTCGAGAGCGTTTATTCGATGGATGGCGACATCGCGCCGATGGCGGAGATTGTCGCCCTTGCGGACAAATACAATGCGCTGACCTATCTCGATGAGGTGCATGCGGTCGGCATGTACGGGCCGCGCGGTGGCGGGATCGCCGAACGCGACGGGCTGCTCGACCGCATCGATGTCATCGAGGGCACTTTGGCGAAAGCGTTCGGCACGCTTGGTGGCTATATCACCGGCTCCCAGGTCCTGATCGATGCGGTGCGGTCATATGCTCCCGGGTTCATTTTCACAACGGCTCTGCCGCCACCCGTCGCGGCGGCGGCGACAACGGCGATCCGGCACTTGAAAGCTTCTTCGCGAGAGCGTGCGGGCCAACAGCGGGCTGTTGCGCAGACGCGTGCGCGATTGCTTGCCGCGCAGCTGCCCGTGATGGAGACACCGACACACATTCTGCCGCTGATGATTGGCGATGCCGAAAAATGCAAGGCCGCCAGCGATCATCTGTTGGCGGTGCATGACATCTACATTCAGCCGATCAACTATCCGACCGTGCCCAAAGGTACCGAACGTCTGCGGATCACACCGACGCCGTTGCACGATGAGGCTGCGATTGAACATTTGGCGCAGGCGTTGACGGAGACCTGGGCGAACCTTGGCTTGCCGCTTGGTCATGCGTCCGGTTTGCCGGACACTCCTGCGAGCCTGTTTGCCGCGTCTGGTGGCTGACAGAGCCGCCGCACGACCTTAGATGTCGACGGCAGCCGGAACCATTGGGCGGTTCCGGCTCAATTTCCCTACTTTAGTAGAGATACGGGCAGAGTTCGCGCGGACCGCCGCCGTATGGCTGATAGGTGCCGTCTGAGTAACGGAATGAGCGGAACCTGTCGGCGCAGCGATCCTCGGCGTTACCGCCGGTATGGCGTGGACGATCATCGTAATAACGGCGGCGGCGCTCTTCGGCCTTGGCGGCTTCATTGGCAATGATGGCTGCCCCGATTGCACCGGCAATGGCACCGGCGACGAATGCGCCCTTGCTCTTTTTGGCGACTACGATCGTGCCCGCGGCTGGTGCGGGCTTTATCGCAGCCGGATGATTGACGGCCGATGCCGCGAACGACGCACTTGTTCCTGCCAGCATGATAGCCGCCGCCAAAGCAGCCCCCGCCAGCGCATTCAAACTCTTCACGCGCTTCTCCATTTGGATGAATTTTCAATGTGATGAGGAGATCACGGTGAGATGGTACGTGAGCCTCTCAATTGGCACCAACGAAATCCCAAACAGCCTTTATAGGTTCTTAGCGTCTTTGCTTAACGCGGGGTCAAATGCTGCAGGCCGAACAAAGCAAAGGCGCCACGCGGGTTGCGTGACGCCTTGTACGATCGATGGCGAATCCTGATGAGCGGCTAGGCCGGTGCGAACATCGGTACCGGCGGCCCGTCTTCGGTCTCCTTGAAGACGACCTTGACCTTCTGGCCGATGCTGATCGCGTCGAGATCGGTATCGACAATGTTGGTCATCATCTTGGGGCCCTCAGCCAATGTCACATAGGCAATGGCGTAAGGGATTTTTGAGCGCTTCATAACTGAGAAGCTGTAGATCTCGCCTGTGCCGGCAGCCTGTTTCAACTCGGTTTGATCCGAGAAACAATGCGGGCAGATGGCGCGCGGGTACCAATGTGCTTTCGAGCACGATTTGCAGGAACCGACCATGAGCTTGCCGCTGCTGGCTGCGGCCCAGAACTCTTCGGTTTCCGGGTTCGGTTGCGGAGACGCGATTGTGCGTGTTTCTGACATCGGCGTTACTCCCGTTCCATGATCAAAGTCGAGCTGCAATGGCGTGTGCCAATGGAGCCGCCGGTGCCGTGTGCGAGGGCGATATCGCAGTTTGGCACCTGCACCTTTTCGTGCGCTTCGCCGCGCAACTGGCGCACAGCTTCGATGACCTTGGTCATGCCGCCGCGGTTTGCCGGATGGTTGTTGCACAGGCCGCCGCCATCGGTGTTGAACGGCAGTTTGCCAACACCGGAGATCAGGTTGCCATCAGAGACGAACTGACCGCCCTTGCCTTTTTCGCAAAAGCCGATGTCTTCCAACTGCAGCAATACCGTGATGGTGAAGCTGTCGTAGATCGAGGCGTACTTGACGTCGGCTGGCTTGACCTTGGCTTCTTCGAAAGCGCGCGGGCCGGAAAAGCGGCCGGCCGTGTACGTTAGGTCGGTATCACCGTTGTCCTGGCCTTTGACGTGTGAGGCAACGCCGCGAATTTTGACAAGTGGGCGCTTGAGCTGCTTGGCGATGTCCGGATGCACGACGACGAGGGCACCGCCGCCATCGGAAATAACGCAGCAATCAAGACGATGCAGTGGTGTCGTAATCATCGGCGAGTTGACCACATCCTCGACGGTGACGACCTCGCGACGCATGGCATGTTCGTTGTACTGCGCGTGCGTTGATGCAGCGACACGGATCCAGGCGAGTTGCTCAGACGTTGTGCCGTATTCGTGCATGTGACGCATCGCGGCCATGGCGTACATGTTGGTGACGACCGGCGCGAACGGAAACTCGAACGCGACATCTGGCGCGTGCTGGTTGTAAACACGCGGCGCGGTGCCGGTTGCCATGCCCTCGGCGGCGGGACGGCCGGCGAGCGTGATTAGCGCGATCTTGCAGCGGCCCTCGGCAATCGCCTGGGCGGCGTGTTCGACGTGAACGACATAGGACGAGCCGCCGGTGTCGGTCGAATCGACATAATTCGGCTTGAGGCCCATATAGTCGACCATGTTGATCGGCCCGAGGCCGGGTGCGTCGCCGGCGCAGAAATAACCATCGACGTCGCTGTGCGAGATGCCGGCATCATCGAGCGCGCCTTTGGCGACCTCGGCGTGCAACTGCGCAAGCGATTTATCGACCGCCTTTCGCGTTGGATGCTCGTAGGCGCCTGCGATGTAGGCTTTCCCATGAATACTCATCGGTCGGTTCGTGCCTCCTTCAAGTTGGGCGCGGTTGCCGCGCCGACTGGCATGGCCTGAAGCTATCGGTGCGGTCGGCGCGCTTCAAGGTCGTGCACGTGATGGCCACGTCTTGCGCCGGTAAATCGGCTATCTGATCGGGCCCTGGCCGGATTGCGGCGTGAAGATTCCAAAATAATCCTGCGGCTAACGTCTCGTTTACCTTGCTCGCCCATAGTGTCCTGATCCGGGGCAGTCATCATGTGTGTTTAGATGATTGCAGTAACCTCCCTCCGGCGCCGTCTTTTGTTAGTTGCGTTCAGTTGAGTTGAGTAAATCATGTCCAAGCGCGTTCTCATCGTCGATGACGATCCGGCCCAACGTCGTATTCTCGAAGAAGTTATCAAGCGGCTTGGCTATCCGACCAAAACCGCTGCATCGGGCGACAAAGCGCTCGATATCCTGCTTGGCCCTGACGCCGGCGGGATTTCACTCGTTCTGCTTGATCTCGTCATGCCTGGCACTGACGGCATCGAGGTTCTCAATAAGCTCAGTGGCAAGCCCGGCATTCCACCGGTGATCGTCGAGACCGCAAACGGCTCGATTGATGCCGCGATTAACGCGATGCGTGCCGGTGCCGTTGATTTTGTCGTCAAACCGGCTTCGCCGGAGCGGCTCGAGTGTTCAATCAAGAACGCGCTCAAGATTGAGCAGCTTTCCGGCGAGATCACGCGGATCAAGAAGAAGGTCCAGGGAAAGCTGACCTTCGCCGATTTGATCATTTCCACCGACACGATGGAGCGGGTTGTATCGCTTGGCAAACGTGCCGCGGCGTCCAACATTCCGGTGCTGATTGAAGGCGAGTCCGGTGTTGGCAAGGAACTGATCGCCCGGTCAATCCAGGGTGAAAGTGAGCGTGCCGGTGGGCCGTTCGTGGTTGTCAACTGCGGTGCGATCCCGGAAAACCTGATTGAAAGCACGCTGTTCGGCCATGAGAAGGGTTCGTTCACCGGTGCCCATGAGAAGCGCATCGGGAAGTTCCAAGAGGCCGATGGCGGCACGTTATTTCTTGACGAGGTTGGCGAGTTGCCGCTGGAAGCGCAAGTCAAACTGTTGCGGGCATTGCAGGAAGGCGAGATTGACCCGGTCGGATCGAAGAAACCGGTCAAAGTCAATTTCCGACTGATCTCGGCAACCAACCGCGACATGATCCAACGCGTCAAAGAGGGTAAGTTCCGCGAGGATCTCTACTATCGCTTGAACGTTTTCCCGATCTGGGTGCCGCCGCTGAAAGAGCGGCTTGGTGATGTACCACAACTGTCGATGCACTTTCTTGCCCGCTTTGCGGCCGAGGAAGGCAAGCGGGTCAGCTCGATCAGCGACGATGCGATGCAGCTGCTTTCACAATACGAGTGGCCAGGCAATGTCCGGCAGCTTGAAAATGCCATGTTCCGGGCTGTCGTCCTCGCGGATGGATCGGAACTCGGCGTTGCGGAGTTTCCACAGGTTGCAGCACACGTTTCCGGCTTCGAGACGGTTGTACCGCCGGCGCCTGCGCCGGGTCCCGCACCCGGTTCATTTGAAGGTCCCGCTTTGCTCGGTGCTGAAAACAGCGTGCCGCGGACCGTTGAAGTGCGCGGCGGCGTTTCAGGAGGCTCGATCGGCATACCGGCGGTGTCAGACAGTGGCGACATCCGCCCGCTTGATGCCATCGAAGCTGATATGATCCGCCTCGCGCTCGGCCGCTATCGTGGGCACATCACAGAGGTTGCCAAACGTCTCGGCATCGGCCGGTCAACGCTTTACCGCAAAATGCAGGAATACGGTCTTGAAACGCGTGTCAGCTGACCCGTTGGCGCACGTTCATCAATCACCTTGAGTCCCCCAGACTTCTGGTGTCCAAGCGCCCGGATCGGCTCCTGCTGGTCCGGGTGTATCTTTTTGAACGGCCACCAACCTGCTGATCTGTTGATAAGACCAAGAACACAACATTTTGATTAAGCTTGCTTTTCTGTTGCCGTCAGACTCGAAGACAATCTGGCCACACCCATGCGGTCAAATGTCTGCGGTTGCGCCAAAGTGCGCAGACGAGCTAGTGCCTTCCCGGCAATGTCATTAAATAGTTATGCAAACGACATAAGGATGTAATCCGAATGCATGCCGTACTTCGCCTTTCTGCCGTTTCTCTCGCGTTTTCCATGATGTTTGTCCCGGCGCAGGCGGTCGAACCGCAGGCGCCTGAAAAGCTCATTTCGGCCGAAGAAGCCGTTTTGATCGCGATCCGCTCGCGGTTGACGAACATCAAGGTGCCAAGGAAACCAACGCAGACGGAGAAAGGCGCAGCGATTGACCGGTCGGGTCTTGCGAAGTTTTACGCGACCCTCGGCGAAAAGGCAGACGCCGACGGCGAAGCCGGGCGGCCATTGTGGGTCAATCGGACTGGGCTGACGGATCAGGCGCGGGCCGCCTTGCGCGAGGTGAACAACTCGGCTGAATGGGGGTTCTCGCCCGACCACTTCGATATGCCTGAACATGCTTTCAGCGGCAGCGAGCCCTTGACGGCGCGCGAGTTGATCGACCTTGAGATGCGTACCAGCCTGGCCATATTGAAGTACGCACGCTTCGCGCGCGGCGGCCGTATGGACCCGACTGATTTGTCACTCGATATCGATCGAAAGCCGCCGCTGTTGCCGGCCGATGTCGTCCTGGGTGGCGCTCACAAGGCGACGGACGTCGCCGAATTTCTGCAGGGATTGCACCCCAAGCATGATCAATTCGTCAAGCTGCGGGCCGCTTATCTGAAAGCGCTTGAAGACGAGGCTGACGGTATTGCCACGGTTGCCGATGAGGGCGTGCGCAGAGGCAAGAAGCGGCGCAAGAAGCGCAACCGGACGCCGCTTTCGAAGCGCCTTCTCTACAATATGGAAATGTGGCGCTGGATGCCTGAGGAACTCGGTGACGTCTACGTCATGCCGAACATTCCGGAATACCGCATTCGCGTCATCAAGAGCGGTCGCATCATCCACAGCGAGCGGATTGTGACGGGCAAAGTGGAGAACAAGACACCGGTGTTTTCCGACGAGTTGGAAACAATTGTGTTCCGGCCGAACTGGGGAATTCCAAATTCAATCAAGGTCAAGGAAATCCTGCCCAAGATTATGCGTGGCAAGGGCATTGAACGACAAGGGTTCCGGGTCCAATCCGCCGGGCGTGACATCGATCCGCGCACGATCAACTGGTCGCGTGTCGATATCCGCAACTATCACATCTACCAACCACCCGGTCGCCGCAATGCGCTGGGTCTCGTGAAATTTATGTTCCCGAACA
>JAGDYV010000034.1:0-73656 GCA_049116495.1 Hyphomicrobiaceae bacterium
TGGAAGTAGTTCCAAGCGGCCAAATGACCCACTAGAGGCGCGGTATCTAGACCAGACAATTCTTCCTCACCCACGGAGAAAGCCACCACAGGAATGTCCTCAGAAGAGATTCCTTGGTTACCCAATTCTTTGTAGAAAGGCACGTTAGCATCACCATTGATGGTCGATACCACAGCGGTTTTCTTGCCTGCGCTACCAAACTTCTTAATGTCGGAAACGATAGACTGCCAATCAGAGTGACCAAATGGCGTGTAATTGATCATGATGTCTTCATCCTTGACGCCCTTGGCTTTGAGGTAGGCGGCGAGGATCTTGTTCGTCGTGCGCGGATAGACATAGTCTGTGCCAGCCAGCACCCAGCGTTTTACTGAACCGCCGTCCTTACTCATCAGATAGTCAACGGCGGGAATGGCCTGTTGGTTCGGTGCGGCGCCCGTGTAGAAAACATTGCGCTCGCTCTCTTCACCTTCATATTGGACGGGATAGAACAGAATTGAATTCAGTTCCTTGAAGACCGGCAGCACGGATTTCCGCGAGACAGATGTCCAGCATCCGAACACTGCCGACACCTTCTTTTGAGAGATCAATTCGCGCGCCTTCTCCGCGAACAAGGGCCAGTTTGATGCGGGGTCAACAACGACTGGTTCCAGTTTCTTGCCAAGCAGACCGCCCTTCTTGTTCTGCTCATCAATGAGCATCAGCATGGCATCCTTCAGCGTTGTTTCGCTGATGGCCATGGTGCCTGAGAGCGAATGCAGAATGCCGACTTTGATGGTTTCTTGGGCGAGCACGGGCCCAGTGAAGACGACGCTCGCCGCCATTGCCGCCGCACCAAGCAGGGATCTTCGCGAAATTGATTTCGACATGGACTTCTCCGACTGAGGTTGTTTGCACTGGCGGAGAATTGCGGCTGACGCCCCCTTGGTCGAGGTCAAATTTTGCGCTGCAACATGATTATTTGCACAAAAAAAGTGCAAATTTGAAAATGTTCTAAATCTGAGCAGATAGCAGGCGGTGGCCTGAATTTGCTTGGTCGTGTATCTGAGTAAATGTCGGTTCAACCGACCGAGGTTGTTTGCACGACATCTCGGGCCCCGCATCGCAAGGTGCGGGGCTATTGAGTTGGAACTGACGGCTTTTTAGACGGCACTGACATCACCTGCGCGGCGCGGTCGAGTTCCTGGAAACGGCGACACAAGGATGGCCCGCCCCGGCACCCGACCCAAAAGCAGATAACATCACCAAGGAAGCTTCTAACCCAGCAAAGAGCGAGATGGGTAGGCTGTGTGATGTCGCGTAAGCGAACACAATTGAGCACGCCGCAATGCCATGCTGGCCAACGATATCCAGGAACGATGCAAGATCGAGCGCCAAAACGGATATAGGTTTGGACGTGAAGCGATGTACCGACGCATTCAGTCAGGCCAGATACTCCAAAGAATCTCGCTAGGATTTCTCAGCGGTATCTTCTTTCAGAATACTGCGATGGCTCTTCGCAGAACCTGACGAACCGGTGACTAGTGTCTCAAGTTGTTGCTGAAGATGATCGAAGCGGTGATGAAGGGCTTCGATTTCGGCGTGGGTAAACTCCTGGATCTGGGTGCGATCCGTCTCACGGGGTTCTTCCTGGGCTGTTTGCATAGCATCGACGATAATGCCGATAAATAGGTTGAGAACAGCAAAGCTCGTGACGATGATGAAGGGGACGAAAAACATCCACGCATAGGGGAACAGTTCCATCGTTGGTCGAACGATTCCCATCGACCAGCTTTCAAGGGTCATGATCTGGAAGAGCGTGTACGCCGAGGCGCCGATCGATCCGAACCATTCCTGCATTCGGAGATCAGGGTGTTGGCCAAATAGCTTGGTACACAACACAGCGGAGACGTAAAACACGAGGCACAAAACGCCCATCACTGAAATCATTCCAGGAATGGAATGACCAATGGCACTGATGACACGGCGTAATTGTGGGACGACCGAAAGCAGCCGCAGCACACGCAAGACACGCAACGCTCGCAGCACGGCAAGCGGACCGGCAGCCGGAACCCATGCAACGGAAACGATTATAAAGTCGAACACATTCCAGCCGGAGCGAAAGAAGTTCCACCGATACGCATACAGCTTGATGATCAGCTCAAGCGTGAACACGAGCAAAATCATCTGATCCAACGTGCGCAGCCAGCCACCGTATTCGCTCATAATCCCAGCGTCGGTTTCAAGGCCAAGGGCGATCGCGTTCAGGACAATCAAGGCAGTAATCACTGCGACTGCGCGCGGGCCCTCAATGAAATCACTGAGTTGCTGCCGAATTCCACTCAAGCCTGTCGGCGTGCTTGGTCGTACCATCGCGGGCCCCGCCATGTTTTTCCTAAGTTAAAAGGCGAACTGTCGCGCCAGCACATGCCGCTAATGCTGTTAGCCGGATCCATGCGAGAGTTGCCCTCATCCGGCTAACATCGGAAGGTCTGCGATCGTTTTTTATGTTTGGCTTCTATTCGCGATCACCAAACAACGCGAGGAGAAACTGGAACATGTTCACGAAGTCCAGGTAAAGCGACAGCGCACCAAAAATGGATGCCTGAGCCATGGCCTCCTGGTCTCCGGCGACGGTATAATACTCGTCCTTGATGCGCTGTGTGTCATAGGCTGTCAGTGCTGCAAACACGAGCACGCCGATGACCGAGATTGCGAACATCAATGCCCCGGACTGCAGGAACAGGTTCACAATGCTGGCGATCACGATGCCAATGACCCCCATGATCAGGAACGATCCCCACCCCGACAGGTCACGCTTGGTGGTGTAACCATATAGGCTGAGGCCCGCAAAGGCGGCGGATGTTACGAAGAACATTTGCGTAATCGAAGCACCGGTATAGCGAATGAATATCGAGGACATCGATAAGCCCATGACCGCAGCAAAAGCCCAGAATACCATTTGCGCCGTCTTACTGCTGGTCCGCGCGAACGACATAAAAAGAATGAACGCCAGGGGAGCTAAAGCCACGACGAACCAAAGTGGTGAACCGTACACGCTCTTGCCAAGTTCGGTCAGCATGACGCCATTGCGCAACTTGGACGCCGCCAGAGATGGATCTTGCGTTGTGAGAAATGAAAACATTGCAAAGGCCACGACACCAGTGAGCGCAACGCCGCCGGCCATGTAATTGTAGACCCCCAGCATGTAGGATCTTTGGCCCTCATCAATTGCAACACTGCCACGCGCCGAGCGCACATCCTGGTACTGTGCCATGTGCATTTTCCTTTAAATTGAAACTGTTGGGGCGAGTTGCTTGTCCGCCTCGCTGACGAGAAGCCAAGGCGTCTCGCGCCCACTTTAGTTAAGAGCGCAGCGAACAAGCATCAACTTCGAATACAGAAAAGATTTGATAGAAATTTTCTATCAGGTGAGTAACGCGGAGAATGAGGTTCTCTCAGCTCGTGTGCAGCCTTGCTCCACAGTGGCGACTATCCTGACCAATCTGAGCACACACCCGAGTGAACCTGCCAACTCTTTCCCGGGAGTTCATTCGTGGCGCTTTTGAAGAAGACAGCGAGCTTGGTGTAATCATCCTGCTTGGCGGTTGATTTGCGCCACACCCTTCCGATCGAACGGCAGAGTGCACGACCGAACACTGGCCGAATCTTGTTGGGGCTAATCGGACTTTGGCATAAACTCAGATAACGGTCGGCGCTGCTGGCCCTGGGCATCGAAATTGGCCGGATCAAGCCAAGCTTCATGCGCCGTGCGAATGGCTGGCCACTCGGAATCTATAATTGAGAACCACGCGGTATCGCGGTTGCGTCCGCGATAATGCGTCGCCTGCCGGAAAATTCCTTCATACTTGAAACCGTACCGCTCGGCGGCGCGACGTGACGGCGCGTTCAGTGCGTCACACTTCCATTCATAGCGGCGGTAGCCGAGATCGAAAACCTTCTTCATCTTCAGATACATCGCCTCGGTCGCTAGTGCCGTGCGTTGTAGTTTCGGCGAGAACCGAATATGGCCGACTTCAATGACGCCGTCCTTGGGGACAATTCGCAAATACGAGCCGAGGCCCACGGCTTTCCCCGTGGCCCGGTCAACGTATGCCCAGAACATCGGATCGCTGCCCATGCAGTCTTTCTTCATCCAGGCGCGATAATCGTTGAGATCGTTGAACGGACCGTAACCAAGATAGGTCCAACCCTCACCGGTTTGATCCAGTTGATTGGCTTCAAACAGATCGCCGGCGTGTTGATCCGGGTCGATCGGTTCGACGCGCAGGCGTTGGCCTTCCATCGGGGTACGCGGTGGCGCCGGTGGCGGTTGCCACCCATCTGGCAGAGCGTCGCCGATTGACTGACCGAAATCATTGGTGCGTGTCATAGGTCGTTCCGTATTATTCTTACCGTCATATGTATCGTTCCGGCTTAGCATGTTTTCTCGCGAAGTTGGTCTCAGGCAAGAGGATTTCGTTCGCAGAAGCCGAAAGGCAGCCAAACGGTTCACCTACTTGATAGCGCATAAGCTACAATTCGCAACCAGCTACAGTCATGTTGTAGATCGAGATATTGAGACAGATGGGCATGCAGATGAAAATTGACGTGCAACGACTTGGCGACGGACCGATCATCCGACCGCACATGGACAGGCGCATGGGCGACAACGTCAACGGCCCCTCACTGATCAGAGTACCTGAATGGTTGCCCAATGCGCTTGGCCGCTATTACCTGTATTTCGGTCACCACGATGGCCACTATATTCGCTTGGCCGTCGCGGATGATCTCACAGGGCCATGGCGTACTCACAAAGCCGGCGTATTGCCACTCGATGAAAGCCTTTTCGCCGGCCATATCGCCTCGCCGGATGTCATCGTCGACGATGAGGCAAAACGTATTCATCTCTATTATCACGGCGCCGATGTCCCAACGGGTGAGCAGGCACCACAGTTTACGCGAGTTGCAGTATCCGAGGACGGGCTGCAGTTTTCGGCACAACCGGAAATTCTTGGCAGGCCTTATATGCGTGTCATACGCTGTCAGTCGTGGACCTACGCCATTGCCATGCCGGGCCAATTCTACCGTTCACGTGACGGCCTGACGGGATTTGAAGAGGGCCCCAATCCGTTTGCTGCCAACATGCGCCATGCAGCGCTTCAAATTTTAGGCGACCAGTTGCGTGTGTTCTACTCGCGGATCGGAGATGCGCCGGAACGGATCTTGCTCAGCACGATTGATCTTGCGACCGATTGGCGGGATTGGCAGCCAACGTCGCCGATCGAAGTGCTTGCCCCGGAACGCGCCTATGAAGGCGGCGATCTTCCGCTTCGCCCGTCTGTGCGCGGCCTTGCCGTCGAGCCTGTCCGCGAATTGCGAGATCCGGCCGTCTTTGAAGAGAACGGTGAAGCCTATCTCCTTTATAGCGTCGCCGGAGAGAGCGGTATTGCGATCGCTCGCCTTTGCGTCTCGCCGTGATGCGCCGTAGACTTGGACCAAGGTCAGCGACTGATGATGCCTCAACGTCTCTACCGCTGTCGTGCAACGGCAAAACAATAGGGGCGCCTTAAATTGAAGTTCAGCAATTTTCTATTTCCGCAGGCCGAACCAGAAACCGACGGCCAGGTAATCGATGAAGCCGTGCGGGAAGCCGTGTTGTGCGATCAGCTCGGCATGGAAACGCTCTGGCTGGCGGAACATCATTTCGATGGCAACTGCGCCTACGTCGACCCGGTGTGTTTTGCCTCAGCGCTTGCCATTGCCACGAAGCAGATCAAGCTTGGATTTGCCGTCGCCCAGATGTCTTTGCACCACCCGGTCCGCATGGCAGAGCAATTATCGTTGATCGACAATCTATCAAAAGGGCGATTGATCGTCGGTCTGGGGCGCGGCACAGCCCACAATATTTACGACTATCGAGGGTACGGGATCGCACCAGAAGAGGCGCATGAGCGCCTGCTCGAGTCAGAAGAAATCATGATCAAATCGTGGACCACCGACAATTTCGAGCACAAAGGCAAGCACTGGGACCTTTGGTTGCCAGCTTTGCGTCCAAAGCCCCACACCAAGCCTCATCCATACATGATACGCGCGTGTTCGGGGGAGGAGTCGATGCTGGAAATGGCGCGGCAGGGGCGACCATTTTTGATGAACGTACAAACCGACGACGTGACCAGGCATCGAATGGACCTGTATCGCTCTACGATGCGCTCGAATGGTTTTGATGATGCGCATGTCGCAGCTGCCGTTGACGAGACCTGGGTCTGGCGTAACATTTTCGTCGCCGACACCGACGCAGAAGCCGAACGTATCGGGATCCCCTTGTTCGAAGCGCAACGACAGCAGCGTGCAGATATGCGCAACCGAATCTTGAAAGAGCGCGGTGAAAGTATGGCCAAGCCCGGTGAGACGGGGGTTGCGAAGACCGCGGCGCGCAACGTCACCGAACACAGCCTGATAATCGGCTCTCCGGCCACCGTCGCAGAGCGCCTGGCAAAGGTAAACGCGATTGGCGTTGGCGGTGTTATCCTGCAGTTTCGTGTTGGCCCGTCACCATTTGAGGTCACTGAGAACAGTATCAAGCTTTTCATGAACGAAGTGGCGCCGGAGTTTCAATCCAGTTCGGCGATGGTCGCTGATGCATAAGAAATTTTGGGGTTACGCATGGAACTCAAAGGGAAATGTCACTGTAGCCAGATCGCCTACGAGATTGCGGGCGATCCGATAGGACATATGCTCTGCCATTGCGCAGATTGTCGTCGTCATGCCGGTGCCCCGCTTGTCGGTTGGGCTTTGTTTCCGGAAGAGAGCGTCAGGCTAACCAGCGGCGCGCCGCAGATCTACGAATCGTCTGAACACGGGCGACGCCATTTTTGCGGCCACTGTGGAACCGGATTGTTCTATACCAACAGCAATTTTCTGCCAGGCATAATCGACATCAAGACGGGCACGCTCGACAACCCCGAGGCTCTGCCGCCCGAATGCCACATACAAACCACCGAGCGCTTAAACTGGATGGAGACGGCGCACGAATTGCCGGCATTTGAGCGCTTCCCGCCAACCGAGTAGATCTGCTCAACGCAATCCCGCTCCACAGCGCTTGCTACCGTTTTATCTTAGGCCCGGTTTTCCGAACCCGCCGCCGCCGGCCGTGAGGTAGTCGATACGATCGCCTTTGTGCAGAACTTGATGCTCTGCCGGGTCGATTGCCTGCCCGTTGATCTCGATACTTGCCGGCAGACCGTCATCGCCGCCGTTGGCGCCTGCAGGCGGCACGATGCGTCGGGTCGTGATGAACGAACAAACCGCAGGCTCGTCGCCAAAAAATTCGAACGAAAGCGCCAAACCGTCGCCGCCGCGACACTGGCCGTTGCCACCCGATCCTGTGCGTCGGCTGCGATGAAGGATGCGAATTGGCGCCAGGCTTTCCATCACTTCGACAGGTGTATTGCCAAGATTGCTGGGAAAGCTCAGCACGGTTTGGCCATCGCGATTGGCCGTTGCCCCTTGACCCGCATTGAGGAAATTTACGACCGCGTAGCGTTTGCCGGCATGCTGTCCGGTCATCGTGAAAGATGAGTTGGCCGACCCTTCGGCCCCGAAGCGGTCTCCGAGCACGGGCGCCAAGGCGCCCATCACGGCTGCCGGCAGCATATGTCCTATGATGCCTCGCCCGCCGCTGGCAGCGGGATAGACGGGATTTAAAATGGAACCCGAAGGCGCGTCGGTGGTGATGGGCCTGAAACTGCCTTCGTTGTTGGGTACGCCGGGCGCCAACAGAACTTTGACGCCATAGGCGGTGTAAGCAAACGTGTATGCGGGCACGACGTTGACGGCGCGTGCAATTTGGTCCGAGCTGCCGGCATAGTCGATACGCATCTCATCGCCGGCAACGTCGATGGTACAATCGATGACGATCCGCTCCTCAAAGCCGTCGTGGCGCACAATGTGATGGTATCTGCCATCGGGCACATCATTGATGGCGCGACGCATAACGGCCTCGGATCGGCTTTGCAGGACAAGCGCAAGTGCGCCAAGGTCGATCCGCTCGCTCGCCAACAGATCACATAATTTGCTGCCAAGCGCCTGACAACCGGCAACGGCACCCAGAATGTCACCAAGGCTGTGATCGGGCACTCGCACATTGCGCTCAATCATCTTTATGAGAGTCTCGTTGCGCGTGCCGGCTTCGAATAGTTTCAGAGGCGGAATTTGCAAACCTTCTTCATAGATTTCGCGCACGCCGGTGGATCGAATGCGACCACCTATATCGGGTAAATGCGTTGCGATACCTGCAAACCCAACGAGTGCAGTGTCGGCAAAGATCGGTACGACGAGATTCACATCGTGAACGTGCCCCGTGCCGAGCCAGGGGTCATTGGTGATCAATACATCTCCGTCTCGTAGGCTGTCGGCCGGAAAGCGCTCGAGAAAGGCCTTTATCGTTGCCGGTAGGGTCCCAATGAAAGAGGGGATGCTTTTGCTCGACTGTGCGATTGAGCGGCCTTCGGTGTCGGTCAGGATGACGGCAAAGTCATTTGCCTCGCGAACCAAAGTCGAGAATGAGGCACGTGAGAAAGTAGCCGATGCTTCATCGACAATGCTGATGATGCGCGCCCAAAGAATTTCTAGCGTGATGGGATCGAATTCTGTTCTGAGTTCCTGGGCCATAGGGCTTTGTCTTTTCCGTTTAGGGCATTTGGATCGAAATGGTGCCGTCCTGAAGAACGACAACATCGGCGGTGCGCGCGACGACGATCGTCGATTCCGCCTCCTGCAGGATCAACGGCGCTTCCAGGCGTGTTCCGCAGGCAAGCGCATAGCGGTCGTAAACTGGCACGTCTTGAAATTGTCTTTGCTCTGGCAGGAACACCCTCCGGTCGACAGAGTTGCGTTCGTCCGTCGTTGGGGCTGCTCCGGCGATGGCAAATGTTGCGGTCGAAATGGCCGATGTTCCAACCAAGCGCCACGTAACAATTTCCACCGCGGTGTCCGGAAGCGTGCGACCGTAGAGTCGGGTGTAGGTCTCCGAGAAGTTTCTTTGTGACTGCGGTTTGATAACCTCGGTCGCTGCTCCAAAGCCAAATGGAACGGTGATCGTATCGCCCTGCCCTGCGTAACGCATCTCCAAGTTGACGGCCCAGTCAATCTCGGCGGGATCGATGCCAGTTCGCTGCAACGCGCGGACACAGTCTTCCCGGCATGCATCCAAGCGCTGTTGCGCATCGTTCCAGTCAACGGCATCAAGGCCCTCTGGCTTTGACCACGAACGATCAACCCTTGGCGGTGCAATCAAAAGCCCGAGGCACGAACCGTTGCCGGCTGCGACCGGACACAGGACACGTTTGATACCAAGCTTGTGGGCCACTTCAACGGCATGCACCGGACCGGCGCCCCCGGTTGCCACCATGCTGAAGTGGCGTGGGTCCAGCCCCTTCTCCGCAATGTGCACGCGGGCCGCCGCCGCCATGTTTTCGTTGACGAGATCGTTAATGCCGAACGCTACCTCCTGCGCTGTCAAAGCAAGAGCGTCGGCCAGTCGCGCGATGGCCTCATTTGCAGCTGCTACGGACAATGCCATAGCTCCGCCGAGAAAGTTATCGGCGCTCAGGTAGCCGAGCATCAGGTCGGCATCCGTCACCGTAGGCTCCGCTCCGCCTCGGTCATAGCAGGCCGGGCCAGGTTCAGCGCCGGCGCTTTGGGGGCCGACGTTTAGCAATCCGAGTTCGCCAACATGCGCGATCGAGCCGCCACCTGCACCAATTTCGATCATATCGATCGACGGCACCGTGATCGGCAAACCGCTGCCCTTCTTGAATCGGCGCACGCGTCCGGCTTCGAATTGGCTGGTGATTTCCGGTTGCCCGTCGATCGCGACGCAGAGCTTCGCTGTCGTGCCCCCGATGTCGAAAGCAAGCACGCGGTGAACATCGACACAATTGGCGGTGTTGATGGCGCTAAGGACCCCGGCTGCTGGTCCGGATTCAAGCAATCGAACCGGTGTTCTTGCCGCAATGTCAGCCGACGTGAAACCGCCGCTCGAAACCATGATCTGCAGCGGTGCGGTGATGCCGATCTCAGACAATCGTCCTTGTAGATTGGCGAGGTATGTCGAAGTCAGGGGTTGAACGTAGGCATTCGCGACAGTCGTCGATGTGCGCTCGTACTCGCGGATTTCACGCGCTATTTCCGAAGATAGACTGACTCGCGATTGCGGAAACCGTTCGGCGAGCATCGCCGCCACCGCTTGTTCTTGAGTATCATCAACATAGCTGTGCAGCAGGCAGACCGCGACCGCATCGACGGCCAACCGGTCCAACTTGTTCGTCATTGCCTCAAGTACGTCCGCACTTGCCGGTCGGATCTCTTGACCATCAACGGTTATGCGGGCGTCCAATTCAAGAATATGTCCCTCGTCGACCAACGGATCAGGAAACTCAATCTCGAGATCGTAGAGATCATAGCGATCTTCCCGCCGCAGCGTGAGCGTGTCGGAAAATCCCTTGGTCGTGATGAGTGCGGTGCGCGCGCCTTTTCGTTCAATAATCGCATTGGTGACCAAAGTCGTTGCATGCACTACGTCATCAATCGCGCCCGCTTTTGGATGAGACGTTGATGCCGTGCCCGCCAACAGAGCTTTGGCGACTTTGGAGACGGCTTCGCCTGGATCTGCCGGTGTTGTCAGCGATTTTTCGAGCCAGATGGCACCGCTATTCGAATCGTACATGACGCCATCCGTAAACGTTCCTCCGATATCGATCGCAATCTTGTAACGGCTCATTTCAACTCCAAGACAGTTGCGGTTCGGGGAGAGAATGCTTCTCCGCGGCCAGGGACTGACTGCTCCCGTGTGCTGAGGTTAGCAGACGATATCGTATCGGGGCAGCGGCGTGCCCGGAAATTCCAGACGAGATGAGGAAACCAAATGCGAGCAAAGCGGTTACTGCGCCAGCAACCTTGCGACGCCCTTGCAGGAGGTCGTGCCGGTTGATGGAGACTGTTTGGCGCAGACCATTGAGATGAATCTAGCCAGCGTCGGTGGCCATTGCGGGCCTTTATTGGATGATCGATGTTGACGTTCCGCGACAATTGTTTCGAGACGCTTGCAGAACGAGCACACTGGTTGACCTGACAAGGCACGAAACTTGCCTGTTGCATTCGGTTAATCCACAGTGCTCACTGAGAACTTTAAGTCGGGGAACAGAATGCGGCACATCATGCTGAGCGGGCGGAAGTTATTTGGCACACTGTTGGTTGCTTTGGTCAGTTTGTCTGCTGCTTCACCAATCCATGCACAAAACGACTTCAAGTGGCAGCTAAGCGAAGGCAATGAACCGGATAGCGGCGGGCGTCGCGTTGCCCGGCTGATTTACGGTATCCCGGAAACGGATAACCAGCAGGCCCTTGGCGTCTGCGAAGCGCGGTCCGGCACCAGTGCGGCCCTTTCCGTTCTCACGCTGGCAGTTGATACCGGCAAGCTGAGCAATGGTGCGGAAGTCAAGCTGCGATTCTCGGGAGGTGGTCGTGAAGTTGAGACACGCGGCGAAATCGCAGGTGTCGGCAATACGCAGGAAGGGATTTCCGGCATTCTGATTCGCCCGAGGCACGACGCGCCAGTTTGGACCATGCTGACACAGTTGGATGTGGTTGACTATACCATTCCGGGCTATCGATCGCGTGAGCTGAAACTTAAAGACGGACGTCAGACGATCAAGAAATTCGTAGCGACCTGCAAGTCTTATGCTCGTGCGGCGCAACCGCCAGCATCAGCGACGAACGCCGGAATTACTGAGAAAGAAGCCTTCGATATTGCCAGAGACCTTGGCACGGTTGATGGCTGGAAAGCGTTTCTCAAACAGTTTTCGACCGGGTTTCGAGCTGACCTTGCCCAGGCCTATATCAAGCGTCTGGAAAAAGACACGCCGGAAAGCAGCCAACCGCGCAGCGCTCCCAAGGCAGCCCCACGGACCAGGCCGACGTTGCCGACAGTTGCACGCGGTCCGGCAACATCGCGCTGGATCAATCGAACAGAACGTCGGCGAGAGGGCTCCGTCTATACGGCGAGCGTGCGCGTCCCGGGTGTCGAACTTACGACTTACTGCGTCCGACGGGGCGCCGGGGATTACGGCCTCGGAGCCGTGCTGCGCAAGAAAGGCAGTTACCCCAAGTTTGCAGAGCGTATCCGCCAGGGGCTTGCAGCAAACGCCGCCGTTAACGGTGGGGCCCAACGCGCCATTGAGATTGAATTCTCCAATGGTGCGCGCGTTGCCGGAGCCGCTGCGACCGCTTCCTTGGTGAATCGCGAACTCGGCATTGGGCCAAATGCCGATGCCTTTGATCAAGATAGCGCTTCGCTTGGATACTTGATGTCTGAATCCGAAGTGACGGTGTCTCTTGAACCATTTCAAGCAACGTTCCAGCTTCGTGGAAGTCGAAAGGCGATCTGCTCGGTCATGGCGCAATGTGGTGCCCGAGTCGCTGGTTGCGGTCGTGGCAGACCGGCCGTCGCACAACCGGTGAGTGCTCCCCGACGTTGTTCAGGCGGGCGTATCTTGAAGCGGTCCAGCGGACAATGTGTCTGCCCGGCAAGTCGCTCCTACTGGAATGGCCAGTCGTGCGAACGGTTGCGCTGCGGCAAGAACTATCGCCTCGTCCGGGGCGAGTGCGTCCTACTGCAGAACTGCGGTCGCAACGCCTATCGTAGCCCCGAGGGTGATTGCTATTGCACGCGCGGCTATCGCGAAACGCGCAGCGGCAAATGCATCCTCCGACGAACAAATGATGGCCAGGACGGCCCGATCAACTGCGGCCGTGGACGCACGTGGGTCGGGGCACAGGGTCGCTGCGCATGCGTTGACGGCCGCAAGCGATGGAATGGCCGCCGATGTGTCACGGTGCGTCGCGGCTGCGGCCCGGGCAAGATCCGCAACTCAAGAGGCCGCTGTGTTCCGGCGAATCGCAACTGCGGAGCGGGCGCATTCTACGTACCCGACCGCGGTCGCTGTTTTTGTTCCGATGGTTCCAAGCGCTATCGTAATGGACGCTGTGTCTCGAAAAACCGTCGCCCCAGCTGTACCGGCGGTCGTGTCTATGACAATCAGGTCAACCGATGCGTCTGCAATGGCGATAGTGCATGGAATGGACGGGCTTGCGTCAAGGAAAACGAACCTCCTCGCCGGCCAGCAAGCAACCCCAACAAGCAGAATATGTGCAATCTCCTACGCACCGCCTGCCAGCTGGGCGCGCAACCTGCCTGTCGGAACTTCCAGCGGAACGGCTGCTAGAGCCGTTCAGACTTGGAAGGCGATAGATCGCATCCGGTTCAGCCAAAGCCGCACCGCATTGTCGCTTGCTTCCGTGGTCTCGGCATGCAGAAGTTTCTACTTGCCTATGACCAAGCAACTTGCCAATCATCAGTAAGTCTTGGTCAAAGCAGATCGTGTGCGATGTGGATGAACGGGGCGGTATTGACGGCGAAAGGCCATTAATTCGCGAGGAAAGACACGATGGATTCGATTGTCAAAATGAAGTCGGTCGACAATGTCGCGACATGTCTCAAGGACATGACGGCGGGTCAGCTGGCACAAACAAACTTGGCCGGCGCAACCCATTCTGTAACGCTGAAGAACGATATTCCTTTCGGTCACAAATTGGCGCTTTGCGACATTGCCAAGGGGGACAAGGTTCTGAAATACGCCGAGGTGATCGGTGTCGCATCCGTGGCGATTACGGCCGGCGAACACGTGCACATCCACAACGTGGAGAGCATTCGCGCCAGAGGAGATTTGTCCGAAGGTGGCGCGGCATGACGGAGTTCATGGGATATCGGCGCCCCGATGGGCAAGTTGGCGTGCGCAACATCGTTGCTGTTATCTCGGCGATGGACAACACCAATGCCTGTGCCAATCGCATCGCGACCATTGTTGCCCGTGCCGTCCCCATCACGACGCCGTTCGGTCGCACGCAGATCGGACATGATTTTGAAATGACATTGCGAACCTTGGCGGGTATCGGGAGCCATCCCAATGTTGCTGCTGTTCTTGTTCTGGGCCTCAGTTTGACGTCTGCGAATGCGCTCGCAGACCGCATCCGGCCCTCGGGAAAGCCCGTCGAGGTGCTCGGGTTGCAGGAAGCCGGCAGCACGATGGGGTTAACCATGGCCGGAACGCGCGTCGCAGCCGATCTGACTGTCGCGGCCTCGGAGCAGGTGCGCGAGTTGTGCAACTTCTCGGATCTCACCATTGCCGTGGAATGTGGCGGCTCCGACACCACATCAGGTATCGCGTCCAATCCGACCGTTGGTCAATTTGCTGACCGCTTTGTCGATGCCGGTGGGACGATCGTTTTGTCGGAACCTGCCGAATTCATGGGCGCTGAGCATATTCTTGCCGAGCGCGCGGATAAACCCGAGGACGCTGACCGAATTCGTAGCATGGTCAAATGGTTCGAGGATGAAGCCAAGCGCAATGGCGTCGATATGCGCGGTACGAATCCAACGCCCGACAACATTGCGGGCGGGCTGACTACGCTTGAAGAAAAATCACTCGGCGCCATCGCCAAAGGTGGATCGCGACCAATTGTCGAAGTCATCGACTATTCGGAGCGCGCCACCCAAAAAGGGTTGGTGATCATGAACACACCATCGGCCGCATGCGAGTCGATGACGGGCTTGCTGGGCGGTGGATCGCAAATGATCATTTTTTCGACCGGACGCGGCAATGCAATCGGCGCCCCGATCGCACCAACTGTGAAGATCACAGGGAACCCGCATACGGCCACGACCATGAAGGAAAACATCGATATTGATGTTAGCGCGATTATCTCAGACAGTGAGCCACTGGAGAGTGCGGCAGATAGGCTTTGGCAGGAGATGGTAAAAATGGCGCAAGGCAAGTTGACACGATGCGAGGTGCTCCAGGAAGAGCAACTTTCAGTCAGCCGCTTCGGACCGTCGGTTTGAGATGACAGATACGCGTCTGAGTCTCGATGAATTGCGCAATCTTACGCTGCGAATTCTTCTCGCCAACAATACCAGCGAAGTGAACGCCAAGCAGGTCGCGGATGCGCTGACGCTCGCCGAAGCCGATGGACAGAAGGGGCATGGTGCATCCCGCATACCGTCTTATGCGGCACAAGCCAAAAGCGGAAAAGTAGACGGCCATGCGTCACCAATCTGCGAGCGGACGGGTACTTCCGCGATCCGTGTTGACGCCAACAGCGGCTTTGCCTATCCGGCGTTAAATCTTGCCATCGAACAACTGGTTGAACTCGCATCCACCTGCGGTATTGCGGCAGCCGCAATTGCAAACTCCCATCACTCCGGGGTCGCCGGGCATCAAGTTGAGGCCCTTGCCAAAAAGGGGCTTGTTGCGCTGAGTTTCGGCAATGGGCCGGTCGCGATTGCGCCGTGGGGCGGCAACAAAGGGGTTTTCGGGACAAACCCGTTGGCCTTTGCCGCGCCGCGCCGGGCCGCCGAACCGCTCGTCATTGATATGAGCATGTCAAAAGTCGCTCGGGGGAAGATCAATGTCGCTGCCCAGAAAGGCGAGACCATTCCCGAAGGCTGGGCGCTTGATGCGCAGGGCAATTCAACAACCGATCCACAGGCCGCCCTCGATGGCTTCATGCTGCCGATGGGAGATGCCAAGGGCGCGCAGCTTGTTTTGATGGTCGAGGTGCTAGCAGCGGCATTGACAGCGTCTCAGTTCGGTTACGAAGCGAGTTCGTTTTTCGATGGTGAAGGTGAGCCACCTCATGTCGGTCAGTTCATGATTGCGATTGATCCTGCATCGTTTTCCTCAAATCGCTTTGGCGAGCGCCTGGAAGATCTTCTCGACATGATCAAGTCGCAACCGGGAACGCGACTTCCAGGCGAACGTCGCTGTGAATTGCGCGAGGCAGCCGAGCGCGACGGCGTTTCGATCGCATCCACACTCGTCGCACAATTGCACGAACTCCTGGCGCATCCCGAGTAGTCTCGGTGTGGCCGTAATACTGCAACTGAATTGCGATTGACGAATTGCCGGTGACTGGTATTCCGACAGCGCTAAAGCTGATGACCCGAAAGCAAGTACACGGATAGCCACGCCATTAAGCCGAGCGAAACGCCCGCGTTAATGAGCACGAATGCATACCATCCCCGGCCTGCATTTCCCGTTGGTGGGCTCGTCTCGCGCAGTGTCATTTTATGGCCCGCATGGCTTTTGATCCACTCAGCCTGGTCAGCCGACATGACCAATTTAACCTTCGGCGCCTGGCGAAACTCCAATTCAGTGGAACGCGCGTTCAGGTACCAGGTTGTCCCCCAGCCACGGATATCGCCGTATGGGATGAAGAGGGGGGCGTGAAACAATGAGAACGGCGCCAGCAAGCGCAAGGAAACGCCGGTTTCATGGGCACCGATCGTTACGATCCCCTTGAGAGAGTTGAACCCGCCAAGGCCGAGCAGCACCGCGCTTTGCATGTAGCGTTTCTCAATTGGTGCGGATGATGTTCCAGCATAGCTTTTTGCAAGATAACGCCAGCGCCGTGCCGTCGCCCACAAGATGCCGCCAAAGGAGCCAAGAAAAACGCTAACGCCTATTAAGGACAACATGTTTGGTCAAAGCTTTCACAATTGAGACAAAGCGTCATTCCCGTTCGGGTCAGCCCGTTCAAAGCCCAGCATCAAGTTATCGAGGCTTTAACACGCTTAAGGAATACGTTTTCCACCTGGATATTCTATCGTATTCCCGTAAATACATCGTAAGCGCCATGTTATATGAAGGGACAAATGTAACCGCATCCCGGCGGCGTCAAAGCGCCAGGCAATGATCTCGATATGGACAGAACCCACCCGATACCTAGACTATCGCAAGACGAAACGCGGGTCGCAGCGTGGGCTGAGGTCCGTGATTTGCTAGAGCTACAGCTTGCTCCGCTCGGTCGGCGCGCATTGAAGGCGCTTGCCTCACGTCCCGGCGAGAACATTCTCGATATAGGCTGTGGTGGTGGTGAGACTGCCCTTGAAATTGCCAAGGCGGTCGCGCCAAGCGGTTCAGTTGTCGGCGTCGATCTTTCCCCTGCAGTTCTGGCGTATGCGCGTCGTGCGTCGCAAGGGTGCCGGCAGGTCCGGTTCGTTGAGGCAGATGCCCAGGTGTTCCCGTTCGACTCGAGATCATTCGACGCCGCCTACTCACGGTTCGGAGTGATGTTTTTTGCTGATCCAATTGCCGCGTTCCGCAACATTCGTCGCAGTCTGAAACTGAATGGTCGGCTTGCCTTCATCTGTTGGCGGGCGCTTAATGATAATCCACTCGACATAGTACCGCTTCGTGCCGCAACGCCTTACTTGCCGCCGCAGCCTATGGAGAATCCTGACGCGCCCGGTCCGTTCGCGTTCGCTGAACCGAACCGCGTACGCGATATTCTGGAAAGAGCCGGTTTCGTGGAGATCGAAATAACTGCTCATGACGAGAGAGTTGGCAGCGGCGATCTTGATGCAATGCTCGCGGTTTGCATGCGTGTTGGGGCTTTGGGGAAAATTCTTAGGCAAAACCCCGAACTCCGGACCACAACGCTTCCGGCAGTCAGGTCGGCATTTGCCGAACACGATGGGCCGAATGGTGTCATGCTGAATGCGGCGACCTGGATCGTGACAGCCCGAACAACCGCCAATCCTGAATAGCGCGGCTAATTTTCGAAACTATTACCCATCGGCGTCCTCAAAATCGCTGGGGTATCGACACTATTTGTTCTCAGAAATCACACGTCCGTAATCGTTGGCAGCGCCTTCCTCCGTCACGTAGCCATCCTTGATATCTTGTTCGATGGCCGCAGGGTCGCGACTTTCCGGCGGTCCGTAACCGCCGGCTCCAGAGAGCCGGAAGCTAAGGATGTCACCGCGCTTGATCGAACGCGTTTCCTTGGAGTGCAACGGCTCCGCATTACCCTGCGGATTGAGGATCGACTCCGCCAGTGCGCCAGGTTTGCCACCGAAAATTCCGTATGGCGGATAGACATGACGGTCGCCAAGATGGGAGAACGTCGCCGTTGAGTTCAACAGCTCAATATCCTTGCGCAGCCCGCAACCGCCGCGCCACTGTCCCGCACCGCCGGTATCCGGAATCAGGGCAAGGCAATGGATACGCACGGGGTTGTGGGTTTCATGGACTTCGACAGGAATATTCGAGCAGTTCATTACCGGGCTCATCGCTTCTTCGCCATCACTGCCATGCTTGCCCCCGTAGCCGGCCAGCGAAACGTCATACATGACGAACGGCTGCCCTGTACGATCATCGATGCCACCGATATTGGGGTTCGACCAATGTGAAAATGCGCCCATTGCGCGCTTCGGCAATGCCTTGGCGA
Organism: Hyphomicrobiaceae bacterium; assembly: GCA_049116495.1. Taxonomy (GTDB): domain Bacteria; phylum Pseudomonadota; class Alphaproteobacteria; order Rhizobiales; family Hyphomicrobiaceae; genus CAJQQK01. The sequence goes on from JAGDYV010000034.1 coordinate 18,328, forward strand.
GCGCACCATTGATTGTGTCGAAAATTCTAATCTGCAGAATGGGGCGACCGCCGGACGGCGCTGGAAATCTCGGATTGAAGAAGGAACCTTCACGCACAGTCAACGTGATCGGGCGCATGCTCCCTTCGGTCTGCGGGTCTAGCGCATTACAGAACGTCTTGATCGCGAAGACAGCATAGGCGCGCGTATAATTGATGTAGGAGTTGATCGCGGCCGGCACTGCGTCTGATGAGCGCGAAAAATCGAATTCAACCTGGCCGCTGCCGTCAAACGTAATATCGACAGCCATTTTGATCGGTTCGGTGCCTGGACCATAGTCATCCATGTAGTCTTCAAAACTAAAGGTGCCGGCTGGGACTTCCGAAAGCAGTGCGCGCATCGTCTCTTCTGATCGATCAAGTATGATGTCGAAAGTGCGCTCGATCAAATCCTGACCGTAGTCAGCAAAGAGTTGGCGCAGTCGCTCCGCCGCAGTCAAGTTGGCCGTGTGTTGGGCAAGCAGATCACCACGCACTTTTTCCGGCATACGAACATTGCCGAGCACAATTCGCATGATGTCGTCATCGATCTCACCTTCGCGCACGAACCGGACTGGCAGGATACGCAGACCTTCCTGGAATGATTCCGTGACGCCGTGGACTTTCTGGGAACCGGGGGCAGCGCCGCCCATATCAACCTGATGGGCTGAACAGCACACGAATCCAATCAGGTTCTCGTCATGAAACACCGGCATAAGCTGATAGGTGTCCGGGAAATGCCCTGCACCAATAAACGAATCGTTGACCAGTATGGAGTCGCCCGGCTTCAATTGATCGACAGGAAAATAGCCAAGCACATGCTTCGCCATGAATGGCATTGACCCCAGGTGACCAGGACTGAAGTTGCCCTGTGCAATCAGCACACCATTTCTATCGAATAATGCCGTCGCGAAATCGTCGCCTTCACGCACGCCTTCTGAGAAGGCCGTATTCCGAAGCGTGATGCCAAGTTCCTCGGCGATTGAGATCAACGTGTTCCAAATGACCGTTAGTGTGATGGCATCAACTGTGCCTGTCGTCGACGTAGGGGCAGTGGCGTTCATTGCGATGTCTCCTCGCCGATTAAAATGATTAGATGACCATCCGTGTTCAGTGAAACCCGATCCCCCGGCGGGACCACGGCCGTGCAATCCGGATCTTCGACAATCGCCGGTCCCGAAATTTCTTGACCGCCGACAAGGTCTTGGCGGCTCAAAACGCGCGTTTCGACAAAGCCTCCGGCTTCGGGGAACCAACAGCTGCGGGTTGCAGCCTTTACCGACGTCTCTCGATCCTTGACGGCCGGGCAGATTCGGCTCGGCAGCGCCCGAGGTAATGTGGCAACCAAGGTCCAATCCACACCTTCAATAGCGCCCTGCGGATCAAGGAACTTGTTTCGACGCAGATAGGCCGCATTGAAAGCCTCAGAAACGACATTGGGATAGGATTGGTCGATCGGACCAGATGGCAGGTCGACATGCACCTCGAAGCCCTGACCGGCATAGCGCATCTGCGCGTAGCGGGTCCATTGGACGGCTGCTCCCGGGGAAGTACGATCGATTTCACGGCGTGCCTGACGCTCCAAATCCTCATAGACCGAGGCTAGTTGTTCAGCAGCACCGCCATCATCGAGGCGCATAACACGTGTCACCGTTGCATCAAGCCGCGGTTCGGCCTGCAACAGCCCGATCGCCGACCCGACACCCGCACCGTGGGGAACGATTACTTTCGGAATACCTGCTTTGCGCGCGACGCGGGCAGCGTGCAACGGGCCTGCGCCGCCGAATGCGATCATTGCGTAGTTGCGCGGGTCTCGGCCACGCTCGATCGAAACCAAACGCAAGGCATTTTCCATATTTGAGGTCGCGATCAAGTGCACGCCCCAAGCCGCTTCGACAACGTCAAGCCCGAGCGGAGCGGCAATCTCGGTTGCGATACCACGTTCGGCAGCGGTGGCATCAAGTTGCATCGCACCTGCGTTGAACCATTCTGGCGAAATGTAACCGAGGACAACATTGGCGTCGGTGATCGTCGGCTGCGTCCCGCCACCGCCATAACAAATAGGACCTGGGTCAGCGCCTGCGCTCTCCGGCCCAACAACAATCATTCCCCGATCGACCCGCGCAATGCTGCCGCCGCCGGCGCCAATTTCGAGCATCTCGATTGCCGGGACGTTGATCGGTAAACCGCTGCCGCGCTTGTGGCGAACAAGGTCGACTTCAAGCGAGGGCATGATTGCCGGCACGCCATCATCAATCGCCCCCAGCTTCGCCGTCGTGCCGCCCATGTCGAACGTCATGATTTGGTTGTGCCCAACTGCCTGACCGACTTTGGCACACATCAAGATACCGGCGGCTGGTCCGGATTCAATAATGCGCACTGGCAGATCTCGGGCGATCTCCGGCGAGACGAGCCCACCGTTCGACTGCATAATCAGAAAATCCCGGCCAAGGTCACGTTCGGCAAAGCCGGTTTGCAGACCTTCGATATACTGATCGACGACCGGCCTTACATAGGCATTGACAACGGTTGTGTTGGTGCGCTCGTACTCGCGAAATTTGGGTGACACATCGGATGACAGCGAGACGGACAAATGCGGTGCGCGCTCAATGATGCGATCGCGAATGCGTCGCTCATGATCCGGATTTGCGTAGGCATGAAGAAGCGCAACGGCGACGGTTTCACGCGCCGTCGCCAACACCGCATCGATCGCCCGATCCACGCTTGCAAGATCGAGTTCGGTGACGACGCTTCCATCAGGCGCGATGCGCTCCACCACCTCGAAGATGTCACGCCTCGGAATGAGGGGTTGGGGCTTTGAGATGTAGAGGTCATAGGTCTCATAACGCTTTTGTCGCCCAATAATCAGTACATCGCGAAATCCTGACGTCGTAATCAAGCCCGTGGCCGCGCCTTTTCGTTCGAGCACAGCGTTGGTCGCAACCGTTGTCGCATGAAGGAGCGTCGCGATGTCTGCCGAATTCGCTTTTGCATCCGTAATGAGCGTTTCAAGTCCACGCATCACGGCCTCGCTCGGATCGTCCGGCGTTGTCGGCACCTTGAGGGTATGGGTGCGCTCGCCAACCGTATCGTGGAAGACGAAATCAGTGAATGTTCCCCCGATATCAAAAGCGACAATAATCATTCAAAGCCTCGCTCCATCGGTTCGCCACATGCAGCCTATCCAAGATGGAGCAAGACTGTCGCCGGGCTTCTTCAACATTCACCAGCGTGATGCCGGCGTTAGGGCGTTGCGACACCTGCTGTTTGATGATCTTCTCTCGGTTCCCAGGAGTGTTCGTCCACCACATTGCAGGATCGGCTTATGACCCAGTTGCCCAACAGTCTCCGCGCCCTTGATCAGGCAAGCCTCATTCATCCGCAGTCCAATCTGCGCAACTTCCTCGAAAGCGGCCCGACCATCATGTCGCGCGGCAAAGGCATCTTTGTCTATGACGATGAAGGTAACGAGTTTCTGGAAGCCGCCGCCGGGCTCTGGTGCGCTTCGCTCGGCTTCGGTGTCGAACGACTGGCCAAGGTTGCCTATGATCAGATGTGCAAGGTCGGTTACTATCACATCTACCGGGACAGTTCGAACGAGACCGCTATCGAGTTGGCCGCCAAACTCCTCGAAATTGCACCCGTACCGATGTCGAAAGTTTTTTTTCAGTGCTCCGGCTCTGAAGCCAATGATACGGCCGTGAAGGTCGTATGGTATTACTGGCATGCGATGGACAAGCCGGAGCGGCGCAAAATTATCGGCCGCAAAATGGCGTACCACGGCTCTACCTGCACATCGTCCAGCATTTCCGGGAAGCCCGACATGCACCAGGAAAGCGGCTTGCCGTTCGACGGTTTTCGACACACCGAATTCCCGAACTATTATCGCAACCAGCAAGACGGCGAGAGTGAGCAGGAATTCTCCACCCGCATGGCGGATGCACTTGAAAAGCTCATTCTCGATGAGGGCCCGGAAACAGTTGCAGCATTCTGGGCCGAACCGGTCATGGGCGCAGGCGGTGCTGTTTTGCCACCGGAGGGTTACTTCGAGAAAATCCAGGCGGTTCTCAAGAAGTACGACATCCTGTTCGTTGCAGATGAAGTGATTTGTGGCTTTGGGCGCACCGGCAACATGTGGGGATCGCAGACATACAATCTCGAACCAGACATGATCTCCTGCGCCAAGGGGCTGTCGGCCGGGCTGCAACCAATTTCCGCCCTGCTGCTCAATGAACGCGTGTTTCAGGGCCTGATAACACAAAGCGACAAGGTAGGGCATTTCGCGCATGGCTATACATATGCCGGACATCCGGTGACGACGGCGGTCGCATTGGAGACGCTTAAGATCTACGACGAGATGGATGTGGTCGGGCATGTAAAGAGCGTTGAGCCAACGTTCGTAAGTGAGTTGGCGGCGCTTGAGGCACATCCGCTTATCGGTGAATTTCGCGGCGTCGGACTGATCGGCGCCCTTGAAGTCGTCAAAGACAAGAAAACCCGCGAGATGTATCCCTCGGAAGCCAACGTCATGGGGATACTCGGTGCCAATGCACGCAAACACCGACTGATCCTGAGACTGGTTGGCAATCGGATCGCGTTTTCACCGCCTCAGATCATTTCTGAAGCGGAAATCAGCGAAATGGTGAAGCGTTTGACGCTTGCCCTCGATGATACCTGGACGGCGATTGCGCCGCACTAATGTCAGCTGCGCCCTCCCTGTGCGCCCAAGAGGTCATCCGTGTCAGAAGTCAAGCACATAGCAATCGGCGCCGATATTGGCGGAACTTTCACAGATGTCGTCGTCGTCGATGAACGCAACCACGCGATTCACTCCGCGAAAGTTCTGACAACGCCCGAGCAACCTGAACGTGCCGTGCTCACCGCCGTCGATGATATGTTGCAACGGGTTGCAGCGCCACCGTCCGCCTTGCGGACCTTGGTGCACGGCACGACGCTCGCGACCAATGCGATCATCGAACGAAAAGGCGCGCGCACGCTTCTTCTTACGACGAAGGGTTTCCGGGACGCCCTCGAGACCCGCACCGAGTTGCGTTATGACCTCTATGACCTGTTTATCCAATTTCCAGAACCGCTGGTGCCGCGCCGCCGCCGCATAGGGATTGAAGAGCGGACTTTGTTTGAAGGATCCGTCCAGAAACCATTGGTTCTCGAAGAGATCGAGGCGGCGCTGTCAAGCGAACATGCACAGGACATTGAGGCAATTGCGGTTTGCTTTCTCCACAGCTACGCGAATCCGGCCAACGAAATCGCAGCACGATCCGTGATCGAAGCGGCCTTGCCCGATGTTCCGATATCGCTTTCTTCGGAAGTGCTTCCGGAGATCGGAGAGTACGGCCGCACATCGACCACCGTTGCCAATGCTTACGTCCAGCCGTTGATCGACAAATACCTTGGCGCCTTGGACGAGGCACTTTCAGAACGCGGCTCAACGGGTGCCTTTTTTGTGATGGGATCCAACGCCGGTACGTTGAGCCTGGATGTGGCACGCAAACATCCCGTGCGGCTTGTGGAGTCTGGTCCGGCAGCTGGCGTATCGATTGCGGCGCACTATGCGCGCGCGCGTGATATTTCGCACCTGCTCTCATTCGATATGGGTGGGACGACAGCAAAGATTGCCTTGGTCACCGACTTCGAACCAGCCCGGGCAAGTGAACTGGAAGTTGCCCGCGTCAAGCGATTTCAGAAGGGTAGCGGCTTGCTGTTAAAGGCACCGGCTGTCGAATTGATCGAAATCGGAGCCGGCGGAGGCAGCATCGCGCGTGTCGACGATGCGCTCGGGTTGCTTTCGGTTGGCCCAGAGAGCGCAGGTTCGTCGCCTGGGCCAGCATGCTACGGCCAAGGCGGTGAGTGGGCGACGGTGACGGACGCTGATGTTGTTTTGGGATACCTCAATCCCGACTATTTTCTTGGCGGGAAAATGCAACTTGATCGGAGCCGCTCCGCCACTGCCATCGACCGTTTTGTCGGGAAGCCCATGTCGGTTGGTACCGAGCAAGCCGCGGCCAGCATCTTCGAGGTCGTCAATGACAATATGGCCAACGCTGCCGCCGTCTACTCCGCTGAACAAGGTATCGATCTCCGTAACTATAGTTTGCTGGCATTCGGTGGTGCGGCACCGGCGCATGCCTGGGACGTGGCGCGCCGCCTCGGCATATCGCAAGTGCGCATTCCGTTTGCTGCCGGGGTCCTTTCGGCGCTTGGATGCCTGACCTCGCCGATGTCGTTTGACTTCGTTTTTGGATACATGTGCGAACTGGCCCAGGTTGATTGGACCCATGTCAATCAGCGTTTCGCCGAATTGGAGGAACAAGGCCGGCAACAGCTGCGCGATGCCGGCATCGATGAAGATGTTACGGTCACACTATCCGCCGACATGCGTTACTACGGTCAGCGCTACGAGGTTGCCGTGCTGCTGCCGCAACACCCGTTCAATCAGGCAAACGCAGGACAAATCCAATCTGATTTCTACGAAGCCTATCGCAGCTATTACGGCCGTAAAATTGATGTTGTTCCCGTCGAAACCGTAAGCTGGCGCATGAATATTTCCGGGCCACGACCCCAACTCGATATCGCTTGGCCTGGCCGCATGGGGGATTCGCAAGATTTCAAACCAAAAGGTCGACGATCAGCCGTATTCCCCGGAGCGAACGTATCTCTCTCCTGTGAGGTGTTCGAACGCGGTGAGCTACCTGTCGGTGCGCGGGTAACAGGGCCGGCAATCATTGAAGACCACGAATCGACAACAATCGTTCCGCCCGGTGCCACACTGTATATCGACGAAGAACGTATGATTGTCCTCGATCTCGACGGAGTATCGATATGACCGATCAAGAACAGTTGGATCCCGTCACCCTGACAATGTGGTGGAACAAGCTTGTAACGATTGTTGATGAAGCCCAAGCAACGCTGCTGCGTACGGCATTTTCGCGAATTGTAACGGATGCCTGGGACTTTAGTTGCGCGTTGTTTGATGCCAAGGGGCAGATGATCGCGCAAGGTCGACACGGGCTGCCGCAGTTTACCGGCTGCATGTCATTCGCTTTGCATGACTTTCTTGAAGCGATTCCGGCTGAACAGATGCAGCCTGGCGACAGCCTGATTACGACCGATCCGTGGATTGGCGCCAGCCAGATCAATGACGTTTTCTTCGTTACGCCCATTTTCAGAGGTGGCCGTATCGTTGCCTATGCGATGAGCGTCTCGCATTCTCCCGACGTCGGCGGACGACTGCTTTCAGCCGACTCAAAAGAAGTGTTCGAGGAAGGTTTTCGCTTGCCGGTTATCAAGCTCTATCAGGCCGGCAAGCCGAACGAAGACCTATTCCGCATCATACGCATGAATGTTCGTGTTCCGGATATCGTTATTGGGGATCTGGAGGCGCAGCTGGCCGCGAACGTTATTACGGAACGTCGCCTGCAGGAGTTCATGGATGCCATTGGCCGCGATGATCTTGACGCGTTGTTCGAAGAAGTATGGACCCGCTCTGATCAGGCGATGGCTCAGGCCATCGAAGCGATTCCGGATGGCATCTACAGCGGTGAGGCGGAGACCGACGGCTTCGAGAGACCGCTTAAGCTTTGCTGCAAAATCACCGTCGATGGCGACCGTCTCCATATCGACTGTACGGGATCATCACCACAGGACGCATACGGCATCAATACGACCAAACGCTGGTCATTCGCCGAGGCGGCCTTTGGGTGCATTTGCGTCGCGCGGCCGGGATCGCCAGTGAATGGAGCGACGCTAAGACGTATCGATTACACCGTGCCGGAAGGCACCGTCATCAATGCGAAATTCCCCGCGGCGCTTGGGGGGCGCGCGCTTGTCGCGATGTACCTTCCGAGTCTCGTCATCCGGACGCTCGGCCAAGCGTTACCGGACAAAGCAATAGCCGAAACAGGCGCGCCTCCGCATCTCTCCGCCTATATGGGAAAGGGCAACAGTGGGCGACGCTTTGTTGATATTCTTTTTGCAAACGGAGGACTTGGCGCACGCCCGACCATGGACGGCGTTCCATCTCTCGGATTCCCGGCAAACATATCGGGCGTGCCGGTCGAGGTAACTGAAAACGAAAAACCTCTCACCTTCATCTATAAAGAGTTGGCAACGGATAGTGGTGGTCCCGGTAAATTTCGCGGCGGTCTGGGACATGCATTGGCGGTGCAGTCAACGTCAGCGGACACCATCACTTTCGCGCTTCGGATGGATCGTACCGCACACCCAACGATCGGCGTGGATGGCGGCAAGAATGGCGCGCCGGCCAGCATCGCGATCAACGGAGAACCGGCTCACCCGAAGAAGACGCGGGAACTGAGTAATGGTGATGTGTTTTCAGTTCAGTGTGCCGGCGGCGCCGGACATGGCCCCGTATCTGAACGAGATCGATCAAAGGTAGAATCCGACATTGCCGATGGCTACGTGTCCGAAGAGAACGCCGCACGGGACTATGGTTGGTCCGACTGAAGCCGTGCCACGCCTTCGCTTCTCTGCGGCCTGCTCAGCAGGCGATTCGTGCGGAGAATAATTTCCAGACTAAAGCTTGGTGCTCTGAACTCGCTTGAAGGTCATCCGGTCTTGGCGTCGTGGATGGCGCGCCAGATGCGCTGTGGCGTAGCAGGCATCGGACAATCGGTGATGCCCAGTGGGGCAAGTGCATCAAGAAGCGCGCCGGTCAAACAGGCAACCGCGCCAACCGTACCGGCTTCACCGGCACCTTTCACGCCAAGCGGATTTCGAGAAGTAGGTACACCGCTGATCTCGATCTCGAAGTGTGGCTGGTCGTCCGCGCGCGGCATATTGTAGTCCATGAAGGAACTGCTCAGCACCTGGCCATGCTCATCCCACACGATTTCCTCGCCAAATACTTGCCCGGCACCATGTGCAATTCCACCATGCATCTGACCATCCAGAAGAAGTGGATTGAGGACAATACCGACATCCTCAACCGCGATGTAGCGCCGTATTTGAGACACTCCCGTGTCAGGATCGATCTCTACCTCCGCGACGTGGCAAGCGTTCGGAAATGTTGGCGCAGGTGGCAGAAAAGTTGCGAACCCCGAAAGTCCGCTATCCAAGCCGGATGGCATGAGCGCCGGCTGAAAGGCAATACTTGCCACCTCTCGAATGTCCAGGCCGCGATTGGTCCCGATAACCGAGAACAACCCATCCTCAAATTTAATGTCTTCCTCAGCTGCTTCGAGGGCATGTGCGGCAATCGCCTTGCCCTTTTCGATGATCTTGGCCGAAGCCCCCATCAGCGCACTGCCACCGAGCGCCGATACGCGCGAGCCACCCGTACCGTGGCCATAGCCAACGACGTCGGTATCTCCCTGGACGAACCGGATGGATTCAAAATCAAGCCCGAAGCGCTCTGATACCAACTGCTTGAAGACCGTTTCGTGACCTTGGCCGTGGGAGTGCGTGCCCATGAGTACGGTGGCTGTTCCTTGACGATCGAAGCGGATCTCACCGCCTTCATCGCCACCGCCAGCCGATTGTTCGATGGTGTTGATGATGCCGAGGCCAAGCAGGCGCCCGGACGCAGCGGCTGCCGCACGTCGTGCTTCGAAACCTTCAGCGTCAATCATGGCCAAGGCCCGGTCCATGTTGCGTTCGAATTCACCGCAGTCATAGTTGTAGGTGAGCGGCGTTTGATAGGGCATGGCAGCCGGCTGGATCAGGTTGCGACGGCGCAGTCCAACCCGGTTCAGACCCATCTCGTGCGCCGCTTTGTCAATAATCTGCTCAATCAGTGACGTTGCCTCTGGACGGCCAGCACCACGCACAGCACCCGTCGGACTGGTGTTGGTCAGCACACCGGTCACCTGCGCATGCATTGCAGGCGTTGTGTAAACGCCCGCCACACCGCTGATGTTGCCGAAGGAAGCATGTGGTCCGAAATTGGAGAGATACGCTCCCATGTTCGCTGTTACATCGACCCGTAATCCAAGGAAATCTCCATCTGCGTTGAGCGCAAGCTCGCCCCGCATTACAAAGTCACGGCCCTGCTCTTCCAATATCCCGTCCATGCGATCGTTGACCCATTTGACGGGGCGACCGATTTGGCGAGCCGCCCAAAGCACGAGCGGCAATTCCGGAAAAATCGTGGCTCTCAGCCCGAACGAACCGCCCATATCAGGACTGACGATGCGTACCTGAGCTTCCGGAACGCGAAGCACGGATTCCGCCAACCAGCTCCGCATATCGTGCGGGAACTGGTTGCCGGCATGCAGCGTGTAGCGCGCGTCGGACGCGTTGTATTCTCCCAACGCCGCTCGAGGCTCCATGGCATTGACCGCAACCCGTGGCATCGGGAGTTCGATGCGCGTCACGTGATCTGCGCCAGAGAACGCTGCGTCCGTCGCCGCTTCATCGCCGACTTCGAACCGAAAACAAATGTTATCGGGGCAGTCATTCCAGACACTTGGCGCATCCTCGGCCAAGGCCGCGACCGTGTCGGTATTGACTGGGAGTTCTTCATAGTCGATCTCAATCAGTTCAGCTGCAGTGCGAGCTTGATGACGCGTTTCGGCCACGACAAATGCCACAGCATCTCCAACAAACATCGCTTTGGAACGAGCCAGGACGGGATGCGGGGGCACGAAGCCTGATTGGCCATCCGGTCGCTTCAACGGATACATCTTCGCGCTTAGCGACGGCAGATCGCCGAGCCCAGCTCCGGCAACATCCTCGCCGGAGAAGATGGCCAGAACGCCCGGTGACTGGCATGCCGCATCTGTATCGATGGACTTGATCAGTGCGTGTGCATGGGGCGAACGCAAGAGGTAGGACGCAGCCTGATTTGGTAGGTTTATGTCGTCCGTGTAGCGTCCGAGACCGCGCAGGAAGCGATCATCTTCTTCTCTGGTTGCCGACTGGCCAAGACCCAACTTCATGTTCCGAAATGCCTCTGTCCTTCAGTTGTCAACTCAAACGAATATCCAATTCGGTCAGTCGACGACTTGCTCCCCAATCAGGTCAATTCTTGAATGGCGGACGCATGGTTGGAACGTTCCGCGATTGCGCAGCGCAATTTGGTCGCCAGTATCTGGCAATGACAATAGAGGAACAATGTCCCGATTGATCCATGTCCGGTCTGTCTCCGGTAGCACCAGAACGTCAGGTAAGGTCCAACCAACAATAATGCAGCATAAGACACGGTTCGTCGATAACATGGTCAAGTTGAACTGGTGCGAGCTGGAAGGGCGTTGGGTTGATCGTGCGCCGCGCCAAGCAGATGATGCGTCGTTGCAGCGTTTGATCTCGATTTTTCCTTATGCCTCCCCGTTTGGACAACGCCCGCCGATTGTCGGTAGTATTGGTCGTCGCTGTTAAGAGGAGGTCGCAATCCGATGAAGACAATGCAGGATGCCACGGGCAATCTTTCCCGTTTGCAGGCGTTGGTCGATGCTAGCGAGTTCGATGCCGTGGTCGCCGTTTCGCCGGAAAACGTGCTGTATGCCGGCGATGTATTCATCTCCACGCAAGTCGACATTCGCGATCGGCTGGCCTTTGTCGTCTGGGCCAAAGGCCGTGCCCCCGCGTACGTTCTTTGCAGAGTCGAGGAGGGCTATGTTCGCCAAGAATCCTGGATCGATGATATCCGTACCTACAAGGAATTCGTGACATCGCCTGTCGATGTTCTAGCAGACACGCTGGATGAGTTTGGTTTGGCGCGAAGCCGGGTCGGCATAGAGACGGAATATCTAGGTATGCGCTATTATCAGGCGCTCATGACGCGTCTGCCGGAGCTCCACCTTGAACCTTGCGAAGATCTGTTCGCTCAGGCGAGAATGATCAAATCCCAACGTGAGCGGGATATTCTGACGGCCGGTTTTCGCGGTACCGAAAAGGCGCTGATGGAAGCGTACACCGGGACCCGGGTCGGTGATAGCGAGCGTGACATGGCGTTCCGGCTATGCGATGGGATTCTCCGATCGGGTGCTCAATCCGTTGCGTTCTGCCACATCAACGCCGGACCCAACACGGGATATCCACACATGGACCCATCCGACAACACCGTTGCTGCTGGCGACATCCTCAAGGCCGATGCCGGTGGGTTTTACAACCGCTACTATTCCAACGTCGGCCGCACGGCCAAGATGGGCAAGTTGAACGATGAAGATCGCTCTTGGTGGACCCGGTTGCGTGAGATTCATCATGAAATTATCGATATGGTCCGCCCCGGCAACACCGGCGCGCAGTTATTCGAGGCAGCAACTCGGCTGCACGAAAAGCACAACATTCCTTTTCCTTATGCGCATAATGGTCACGGTATCGGCCTGCAAGTGCATGAACACCCACTGATCAGTCCGCACGACAATACGCCGCTCCAAACCGGGATGATGATGACGGTTGAGACTCGCGTGCGATGGGTCGGCAAGGTCGGCTACCACATGGAGGACTTGTTGGAAGTTACGGAAGGCGCACCGGTCGTGCGTTCCGATTACTTTGACAACGAGACGATATTGGTCGTTTGAAGCTCGGCGCTCTACGTCAACCTACTCGGCTCCTCCAGCAGAAGCACCACTCTCGGCCTTTTTCTTGGTGCTGCGGAAACCGAAGTGCCAAGTGAAAAAAATTGTCAAGGCAAAGAAGAACAGCGCAATGGGGCTCTGCAGGAATACAGCGTAGTCATTGCTGTTCATCAGGATGGCTTGACGTAAGGCGATCTCGAAGTCGTCGCCAAGAATAAATCCGATCACAAGACATACGATGGAGAACCCACCCTTGCGCATCAAGTAGCCAAGAGCAGTGAACACGAAGAGCAATCCGACGTGAAACATCGAGTTGGACGGGATGTAGACGCCAATCACACAAAGCACGATCACGGTTGGCAGCACGACATGTTTGGGAATGCGCACGAACTGTACCCACAGGCGGATACCCACCCGGCCGATGATAATGTGCGCAACGTTGGCCAACAGCATGGAAGCAAAGATGCTGTAGATCAGAATGCCGTGCTCACGAATCATCAGTGGCCCCGGCACAACACCATGGATCTCAAAGGCCCCGATCAGCACCGCGGCGGCGACGTTGCCGGGAATGCCAAGAGCGATGGTCGGAATGAGGTTGGAGCCAACCACCGCACTGTTCGCGGCCTCGGTTGCCTGAATGCCTTCCAACCGGCCCTTGCCAAACTCTTCGCTGTGCTTGGAGGCGCGTTTGGCGGCGCCATATCCCAGAAACGCGGCCAAGGTTACGCCCAGCCCGGGTAACATGCCGACCACGGTGCCAATGCCGGCAGAGCGCAGCAGTGTCTTCCAACCGCTCCAAAATTCAAGCACCCCCAACTTGTTGTCTGCTTTGAACTCGGCCGCGGTGCGCGGCACTTCAGGGCGGGCTTCGCCCTGGTGGCGCAGATCAAACAACTGGGAAACGACGGAACTGAGCGCCAATGTGCCAATGGCAAAGGGCAGCAGAGGAATACCATCAAACAACTCTACCGTTCCGAAGGTAAGACGCTCGGTACTGTCGACCGGATCGAGCCCCCAAGTGCTTAGGAAAACACCTAGTGCCGCGGCCAACACACCTTTGACCAGTGATTTTCCGGCTAGAGCAGCGATCAGGGTGAACGAGAACAGGATAATGGCGGTAAACTCGACCGGGCCAAACTTGAGCGCGATGGCGGCAATCGGCGCGGCCAGCAAAATAAGCATGATGTCCGAGAATGTGTCACCGCAGACCGACGAATAAAGCGCCGTCTTCATCGCCTTCTCAGGTTTGCCTTGTTGAGCGAGCGGATACCCATCCATGGCAGTTGCCGCAGCTTCCGGAGTACCGGGTGCGTTGATCAGAATAGCCGGGATGGCGCCACCGGATGTACCGCCCTTGTTCACCCCGACCAGAAACGCGATTGCCGCCAACGGTGAGAAATAGAAAGTAAGCGGGACCAGCACCGCCAAGGCCGTGACGCTGCCAAGGCCTGGCAGCACGCCAAAGATTATGCCGAGCGTCACGCCTGCGCAGATAAATAGAAGGTTCTGCCAAGTCCATGCAGCCTCGAAGCCGGCCGCCATCATGGTCGCGATTTCCATTGAGCTTCCGATCGAGTGCGATTAGCGCCAGATGCCTGGCATTTCAGTGGAGAAGAAGTACCAAGCCGCTTGTGAAAGCAAGATCGGCATGATCACCGCCGTGCCAATCAGCGGTTTGATCTGATGCACGCGGATGTAGAACATCGTGGCGAACAGTAGAACCGTCATGCCGGGTTCGAACCCGATATGGCTGATGATCGCCCAGGCAATGCCGGAGCCGAGCGCCCACAGACCAAGGTTGATCAATACGTCGACATTGATGCCGGTGGCTTCTTTACCGAACTCATCATCCATGGCGTCAGCTTCGGCGGAACTCAGCCGCCACGCGTTCCAGGCCATCAAGGTGGAGAGTATCAAACCGGCACCAACGGCAATCGACGGAACCAATCCGGGCGAAATGTCAAACTCGCTGGTTGGCGGCTCGGTGTTATTCGGAATTAGCCAGACGAGGCAGAAGATACAAACCGGAATCAGAATGAGTCCAGCTATCAAGTGGGTGTTTCGCACCGGGCTCTTGTCTCCACATTGGGTGTGAACGAGGCGGCGCAGAGCGCGCACCGCCTCGAACTATATCGCAAGAGTTTACTGGATGGCCGCCAGAACCTTTTCCAGACTCTTGGTGGTTTCGGCAGCCAACTTGGTCAAGTCTGCACCGGCCTTGTAGGCTTTCGGGAACTTGATGTTCTTGAGCAACTTGGTGAAATCGGGATCATCCAAAATTTTCTTAGCCGCTGCTTCAATTTTTTTGGCGATGTCATCAGGTAGCCCCGCCGGCCCGACCAGAACCGCATTGCCGACTTGCGATACGCCGTAAAGATCTTGGATGGACGGTGCTTCCGGGGTGTATGCCAACGGTTTGGACAGGAACGACGCCAGCACCGTCATTTCGTTCGGGTACTTCTGATGGATGCCGCCGCTGTAAGCGAACTCAACCTTGCCGCCGAGGATGAAAGGCACCATTTCGCCGCCGCCGCGGGTCGGGATAAGGTTCCACTTCACACCCTCTTTCTTGGCGATGAATGCGAGGATGGCCTTGGAGATGCCCCCCATGTCTGCGACGTTAACCGCCTTCTTCTTGGAGTATGCGATGAGTTCCTGGAAGTTTTTGTACGGCTGTTTGGGGGTTGAAATGATTGCCGGTTGATAGGACGCGACACCGGCGATGAGGCGCAGATCCTTCATGCGATATTTCACGGCCTTTTGCGCCAACGGGTTCCAAATCATGTTGTTGAGGTCGGAATAGGCAATCGTGTAACCATCCGGCTTGGCCTTTGACACGCGAGTGATGCCGACGGCGCTACCGCCACCCGGCGTCGGTTTGACGACGATTTTGGTGCCCAATTCGCGTCCCAATGCCTTCGACATCACCTGGGACATGCTGTAAGTCGTGCCGCCGGCTTTGTAAGGCACGATCAACGTTATGGGTTTGCTCGGCCAGTCTGCGGCGGCGACATCACCGGCCACCGCCATTGCTAGGACAGAACCCAAGATGGAACGCAGCTTCATCTAGCTTACTCCTCTACCTGTTTACACATTCACTAAAATTCCAAGAGGAACAGTTCCAGAAGCGGACCGAGCCTCGTCAACGGATTACGATGTTCAAGTCGCGGAGCGCGGCCCAAACACTCAATCCTTCCAACAGTCTGACACAATATTCAAATGGTGCAACGATAACCAGAATGCGGATTGAGTCGGATCGACCCAATTTGCGCACAATGAGCCCCGCAATAGGATGATCGGTAACCTTGTACGCAGCGATCTTTTCAGTTCGTTAGTGCGTGGTCCACCTGCCATGAACTGCCATGGATAAAGCATGCCAGATCTCGCAAGCTTGAAGCACCGTTGCCATCAACAACGGCCACGAAGCCAGCACCAAAACCCGTCGTCACTGGAATCCCAAAAGGCCACAGGTCATCGCCAATCGCGATGGCAGCGGCGGCGGTCTGGACGCGCAGTCTGCGCGCACTGTCGTGCAGAATATCTTTGAAAAGATCGCAAAGGGTTGCTGATCAGGCGAACTCGGTCACATCAAGCTGGAACACGGCAGTTCGCTCCATAAAGAGAAAAAATGCCATATCCGGTCGGGTGCTCCGCAGACAATGCCAACTGAATTCTCCTCTAACGTCGCGAAGTTTCGACTGGAGCGAGACTGCTAGATCCCATAGATTGTCTCAACGGGTCGCCCACAAGGCTGTTTGGAACATGAAAGCAACAGGTCTCCGCTTGCTATCACTTCAGCAAATCAAGTCGAGATGCACCCTGCGCCAATGGCGTCCGTTCGTGCTTGGTGTTTTGATTCTTTTTTCGTTCGATGTGCGTAGTACCGGTGCGAATGGAGCCGAGGTCGACTTGGCCCTCGTGCTTGCCGTTGATATTTCCCGGAGCGTAAATTCGATCGAGTACGAGTTGCAGCGTAGTGGACTGGCCTACGCAATCCGGCATCCCGATGTGATTGCAGCGATCAAGAAAGGGCCGCTCAAAAAGATTGCGGTGACGGTCGTGCAGTGGTCCGACTACGAATCACAGGTCGTTGTTGTTCCCTGGGTCGTCATTCGAGACGCAAAGAGCGCGATCGGGTTTTCCAAACGCGTTGAACGCGCCGTCCGGTTCTACGGCGGCTACGGCACCCATGTTGCAGGAGTAATCGAATTTGGTGGTAACTTGCTCGAAGATGTCCCCTTCATTGCCCACCGCAAAGTGATCGACATTTCAGGTGACGGGCATGACAATATCACAAAGGCACCGGGGCGGCACCGCGACCAGGCCGTTGCAGCAGGCATCACGATCAATGGGCTTGCAATCGAAAATGAAGACAAGAACTTGCGCCTTTACTATCGAGATTTCGTAATTGGTGGTCCGGGTGCTTTCGTCGTTAGGGTGCAACGTTATGAAGATTTTGCTGATGCGATGAAGAAAAAGCTGATCCGCGAAATCTCGCCGAAGGCGCTCACATCGGACCAAACGCCGTTCAACCCAGGCTGATGAGTGAAGCAATTTCACATGAAGTATGTTCGAGATAGGATTGCCAGTCTGGGCAATTGGCCATGTTGGCTTGACCTCGGCACATTCGGAGAACGCTGCCGCACGTGGCTCTTGTGTATTGCCATTCTCGGCACTCCGGTCACTGGTGATTTCTCATGGATCCAACCTTCTATTGCTGACGCACGCCGCGACCAACCAAAGTTCGACCAGCGGCTGACGCAAGAGCAAGTCGCCGCACTCAAACCGCTTGATGAGTTCCAAGAATGCTCTGTTTGCCCGCGTATGGTTGTAATACCGAGCGGCTCTTTCATGATGGGTTCGCGCAATGGCAACCAGGACGAAACGCCGATCCACAAGGTAACGATCGGACGCGCGTTCGCGGCAGGCAAATTCGAAATCACGGTTGCCGAATACGAAGCCTGCGTGATGACTGGCGCTTGTAATGCCCCCCAATGGCGTCGGCGCGGAAGCTATTACAACATCGAGACTGGCTCGAATGATCATTACAAAAGACTGGGGGCTGCGCTAACCCACGCACGACATCCCATTGTCGGCATAAGCTGGATTAACGCTAAGCAATTTATAGATTGGCTCAACAAGAAGGCCGGCAGCACATCGTACCGTCTTCTGGCTGAAGCAGAATGGGAATATCTCGCGCGTGCAGGAAAGGGCCAACGTCAGTATTGGTGGGGGGACCGTTTCAATCCACGTTATGCTAATTCGGGGGTCAAATCAGCACGAGATCAATGGGCGTTCACGTCGCCGGTCGGAAGCTTCCTGATCAGCCCGTTCGGTCTATACGATCTCCACGGCAACGTTTGGGAGTGGGTCGAAGATTGTTATACGTCGTCTTATATGGGGGCCCCAAGTAACGGCACTGCGAGGCGGGTTAAAGAATGCAATCGACGCGTCGTGCGCGGCGGGGCCTGGTATTACGTTCCAAGACTGCTGCGCTCTGCTGACCGTTACGGACTGTCTCCGGTTAAGCGGCGCAACGACACTGGGTTTCGTGCGGGCCGAACGCTTGGCACCTCGGATTGATATGGCCCTGCCGAGAGGTCAAGCGATCGAAGTCTTAAACATCGACGTCGTGGACAGGCCGCCTCGAACACATTCTTCGGCGTTGCGGACCTATATTGCCGCTTTCACGACGCCACGGTCATGAGCCCTCATCGACACGATCCACCCTTCCATCCGATTGTGTTCCCGGAAAGGGATCGCTGATCCTCCCCGAAAAGAGAAACAATCTTGACCTGTCGGGTATGTCGCCAGCTCGTGCCAAGTGGCTCAGTGCATCCGCACATTCGAACTACACCCTCCCTCGTCAAATGCCGCTTATGCTAATTGAACTGAAATGCGTCGCCAGAAATTTACCACGGAGCGTTATCCGTTGGACAAGAAAACGACTCCTCGGTTGGAATCAGGCTCAACTGAAATTTCCTTTCGGCGTTCTCCAGCCCCAGTGGATATTAAAGAGACTCTGCAATATAAGCGATCCATTTATAAAACTATTCCAAAAAAACATTCCTCACCAGGTCCTCTTATACTCCAGGAAACCAATATATCTTGTGCACAACCACGGCCAAACCAAAGGCTGGTCACATGCCAACATAATAGGTTCGACGGACCGATTTTCCGACGCGTTGGAACACAATCTCGGCCAATTGTTGACGCTCTATAGCTCCGAGTTCATTGAATTTTGGGCGATCAGGAAAATTCCATCAAAAAAAAAACTGGCGGCCATATTGAGTGCCGCCAATTTTCCAAGAGGCAAACGGATGCTGGAAGCTGGGAGGTTTGAATCTGCTCGGGTTGAGACATCCAAGAAGGAAAAAGAATTATCATCAGAGTCGTTATTAACTGGCAATTTGGACGTGCGCACTCTCGTAATTGAAATTGTCATCATTTATTTCGCACTTTTTACCATCGATTTCGTATTCTTCGAAAAATTTGGCGATTTCTTTGCTCTGGAGCCGCATCCTTTTTGGATTCCCGTCATATTGCTCAGCTTGCAGTACGGATTTTCAAGCGCAATCGTAACAGCAACGTCAGCAATCGCAATCAACTGGCTCCTTCTGAGTCCGGAGCAGCCCCTTGGCGAGCCCTATTTTGCTCATGTTATTCGCAACTCGGTATCGCCAGCCATGTGGCTGGCCACCGCTCTCATCGTCGGCGAGCTACGTCAGAGACAAATTTCTTTACATGCACAAGCGATTGAAGAGGTGGAACGTCTACACGTACAGGCCAAGGTTCTGTCAACTCATTGCGCCGAAACAAAGCAGGCCAATCGTGACTTGCAGCTGAAAATCGCAGCCGGAAAAACGGCACCAATCGAACACGCACTGATCCAGCTTGGTAGTGATGAACCTCGGAACATAAAGCAGTTTCTGACGACATTCGAGGAGGCATTGGAGGCCCTTGTCGGCCATCACAAGGCGTCTATCTTTGTCATAAACGACGGTGTCGGTTTGCATCTCGCATTTCAGTTTGGCTGGGCCGACAGCGATCGCTACCTTCGGGAAATTCAACCAAGTCATCCTCTGTACCAGACCGTCATCGAGCAGGAGCTACACGTTTCGTCGTGTCGCTCACCATGGGACAACCAAGTCCTTCGAGGCGAGGGAGAAATCGCCGTTCCGATCAAGTACATCCACCACGGCAAAACCTTCGGGATGCTCAAAATTGAAGAAACGACCGCAGGCCTCTACTCGTCGGAAAAATTGCGCGCATTGACTTTGCTCGGCCGCGAGATGGGAATTTTTCTGGAACAATTGGCATTGCAAACGGGCGGCTCGCACCGAGAGCAAGCGGACAAAACAACGCCGCTTCGGGCAGCAAGTTAGGGCCGGCAGTTAGGACAGTGCATATGATTGATCGACCGCAGCGCTCGCCAAAACAATGCAAAGACAACTTAGGCAAAGAGTACTCAAAGCCACGATCGAGGCATCGCAAGGCACAAGCCATTGCCGACTGCCACTTGCTTGTTGGTTTAGCGTTGGTTGACTACATCGCATGGTCGTTGATCTTCAACGGTTCGTCGATATCACCGCTAGTGGGTGGCGTCCTACACTTTGGCATCCTCGGCTTTCTCGGCTGGCTAATAAGAAGCCGAGCGGATTCTGGGGCCGATGTAAGACACACGACGCTCGCGCTTATGCTCGGCGCATTGCTCGGCGCGGTCGGCATGACGATCGCTGCACTCGTGGCAGTGAGCGGTCTATTGCTTAAGAAATCGCGTCAGATAATTGATGCCTGGTATCAGCGGCAGGCCGACTCAGTCACAAGGGATGACGTCGCTGAACTTATCGGCTCCATCAATAATGGTCGCGTCACATCCCACTCGATGCGCAGCGCAGAAAATTTAAGTTTGATAATCAGAGAAGGCACCTTTTCGCAAAAGCAAGCGATCATGGAAGTCGTCGCGAGAAGTTACCGACCTGAACTGCTACCCGTCTTGAATTTAGCACTCACCTCACCGGTGCCCGCCATTCGCGTTCAAGCTGCCGCGGTAAAAGGCAAACTCTATACGTCGGCCATGGTTGATCTGCGCACAGCGCTCGTTGACCTAGACCGGGCACAGAGCAAGGAAGATGTCGCAACGGCTGGGCAGCGCCTATCGCAGTGCATTCTCTCAGGGCTACTGGAGCCAGATCAAAAACTGAGCGCTCTGACCGCATCAAAGAAGGTTCACGATGTTGCCGGCTCGCTCAAGTATAATGACGAGGCCCGCGAGTTATTTCATGACCTGCGCTACTTGTTCGCCCATTTTGACGATGCCGCAGCACTGCTGGTGCGCATGGAAGAGTATGGCGGACAAGTCGACCAGCATCGAAAACAGTTGCAAGCGGCCTTCGAGGGCTATGAACGTGGTGTGTCAGGCTTGCTCAGCACGAACAAAAGCTACGCAGCATAACTGGAAACGCGTGTGGGCGAATTCTTGTCATGGTAAGTCTACAATCACACGGAGCTCTATGGCCCAAGTTCATGGGCGCGGAAAGACGCGCCAAGCCATCCGTCGACATCTGCATCATAGTTGAGGGTTGCTATCCGTTTGTGACAGGCGGCGTATCGTCCTGGTTGGATTGGCTCATCAAAAGCCTGCCGCAATACTCTTTCGCCATCGTTGCGATCTCACCGACATCAGAGCCCGCCGAAATCGTATACGATATGCCAGACAACGTGATGATTTTCCGCAAGATCAGCCTGCACCAAAGCGCCTCGCATGGATCGAGCGCACAACTGCAACCCGATCTGGACCCTGCCCAATTCGCCGACAGTCTTTCTCGAATTGTTGAAACGGGCCAGCTGAAGGATTTTTCTGACGTTATAAGCTTGCTGCGCC
Organism: Hyphomicrobiaceae bacterium; assembly: GCA_049116495.1. Lineage (GTDB taxonomy): Bacteria > Pseudomonadota > Alphaproteobacteria > Rhizobiales > Hyphomicrobiaceae > CAJQQK01. The sequence goes on from JAGDYV010000034.1 coordinate 39,726, forward strand.
AAGACTCCAGAATAACGCGCGACAGTCTGATGAATTCGCGCGTGGCATGGGAAACCATCCAAATCATGTACGACAGGCATATGCCGCATGGTTCGTTCTTACATTATTTCTGGGCATGGCGCGCGTTGTTCGGCGGGTTGTTTGCCATGCTCCTAGCACCGCTGCCTCGTGCACGCGTCTATCACACGATCTCAACCGGCTATGCCGGCTTGCTGGCGGCCCGGGCCGCCATCGAAAACCAACGGCCGGCCCTGCTCACAGAACACGGCATCTACACGAACGAACGACGAATCGAAATCCTCATGGCGGATTGGATCGCTGAAACCATGGATAGCGGGTTTTCAATTGGCGACGACCGGTTCGATCTCAAGAAGATGTGGGTTCGGGGCTTCGAGAGCTACGGCCGAATTTGTTACGGCGCATGCTCCAAGATCGTGACTTTGTACAAGGACAATCAACATCTACAACGCATTCTGGGAGCAAACGAGGAACGGCTGGAAGTCATTCCAAACGGCATTGATTGGATGCGGTTTTCTGAAATCTCGCGCGCGACGGATGAGATGCGTCCCACGATGGCCCTCATCGGTCGCGTCGTTCCCATTAAAGACATCAAGACATTTCTTTACGCAGCAGCCAAAGTCCGCAAAAACATCCCCGAACTGCGCACGATAATCGTGGGGCCAATCGATGAAGACAAAGGGTATTACAATGAATGCCTGTCGCTCAGTACTGATTTAGGGCTGGCCAACTGCGTGCAATTTACCGGCCGCCTGGACATCACAAAACTACTACCGGAAATCCACGTCAACGTACTAAGCAGCATAAGTGAGGCGCAGCCACTTGTCCTATTGGAGGCAGGCGCAGCCGGCATACCAGCTGTCGCCACCGATGTCGGCTCCTGTCGCGAACTACTGCTCGGACAACCCGATGAAAATCCAAAACTCGGCCCAGGCGGCATTATCGCCGACGTCGCGTCCAGCGACCAAATCGCAAATGGCGCTATGTCGCTCCTTTCGTCGCCGGACTTGCGCCGCCGGTACGGTGAATCAATGGCCGAGCGCGTCCATCAGCACTACAACAACATCGACGTTCTCAAGAGATACACGGATCTGTATGATGGCTGCCTAAAACAGGTCGATGGAATACCATGGCCGGCATAGGATTTGAGCTGCAAAAACTGAGCGCGAGAAACACACTTTTCGCTCAGATCTCAGCCGCAACACATGGTGCTGTCGTGGCCACCGGTCCATGGCTGTTCACCATCGTGAGCCTGGCACTGATAGCAATCGCGACTGAGAGCCTAGCAGATCGAGAAGTCCTATCGACGTTTCGCGTTGTCGTTTTTTATGGCTTCTGCCTCTCGTCGATTGCCGCATCGCCAGCCATAATTACCGGCGTTCGCCTGGTTGCCGACGCGATCTATGCAAAAAACATCGGTGAAGTTCCGGCAGTCTTCTTGAACTGCCTGTTTTGGGCCGCGCTGCCAACAGCATTAGTCGGCTTCCTCGTATACTTCGTCGCTTTCAGCTTGCCCATATTCGCTGGTGTCATCGCCATCACGACGTGCGTGCTGACAAGTCTGATCTGGGTCTCGACAGCTTTTTGCAGCGCAATTCGAAATTATCGCATCGTAACGCTGTCGTTTCTGTTCGGAATGATTGTCGTTACTATCAACTCGATCCTCATGGCCAAGCTGAACCAGGGAGTCGAAGGCATGCTGATTGGCATGAACATCGGCTTATGTACGATTGCTGTGAGTTTGATCAATCAGATATTCGTAACGTTCCCGCACCCCGTGAACTCCAATGCCGTTGATCCGATTGGATTTGCTCGCAGCATTGCGGATCGATGGATGCTCTGTGTTGGCGCGACCATCGCAAGCATAGCAATATGGGTGGACAAGATCGTTATATGGTATTCTGGCGCAGGCGAAACTGTCCTTTGGGGTTTGCGGCACGCTCCCATTTACGACAGCGCTCTATTCGTTTCTTTTCTATGTATCGTGCCCGCGCTTGCACAATATGTCGTTCATATCGAAACAAATTTTTATCGTCAATTTCAAAAATACTATCACGACATTTCAACACATGCCTGCCTGAGGGATATAAAGGATAATGCAATTACATTGAAAGTGCGCACTCAAAACGCTGTTCTTGGAATTTGGCACAGGCATATCATTGTCTGCAGCATTGCCTTCCTACTTGGCCCCACAATAATTGTCACCATCGGCCTTGAATATAAACAACTCTCTATTTTTCGAATGGGTACACTGGGCGCATTATTTCATTTTTTATTTTTCGCCTGCAGTTCGATCATTTTGTTTCTTGATCGGCAACGATTATTTTTAAATCTGCAAATTATTTTTCTTCTGACGAGCTTGCTTTTCACCATAATCAGCACACTAGGTGGCGAAAGTTATCTTGGGGTAGGATATTTTGCGGCCATCCTGATTTCCGCAATGCTATCGTATTTTGCCATGATCCGTGTCTTGAATGACATAAACTTTCTAACCTTCATCTCGAACAATAAACTATAGAACCATGACATTGACAGTCGCACGCGGGCGCACAAGCAACTCACTCTCGCGCGCCGCGTCGTAAGCTGACAGCGTCAGCCTGTGAAATATGATTTCGACGAAGCGCTTCCTTGATGATGAGCTGGGCCAGTTGAAGGCGCTTCGCATCAATCGCTTCTTTGTAGAAAAGGCTGAGTTGATTGTGGTCAATTTCCTCGGACAGCCACTGTTCCATGAAACTTCGTGATTGGGAGAAGCGCTGCTGGAGCAATAGAATTCGAAATAGCGCAAACCGCAAGCGCCAGTTCGGCACCCCTGACATCGCGTCAGAGCGAACGAAGTGGCGCACTGCCAGTTCAAGCTTTTGGTCTCGGGCGAAGAGGTTTCCCAGCCGCTCGTGATGCGCAACTTTGAGGACAGGAGAATTGGCAAACCTCCCAAGAACAGCTTTTTCGCCTTCGTAGTTGTCTTCCAATCTCAAAATGAGAAGGGCTTCATCCAAAGTCTCCGACGTCGGGCTGATATTGAGCAGGCGAACCAGTATTTCGAGTCGTTTCGCCGGGTTCTGCACCTGTTTGTAAAATCGAGCGGCTCTCTTGAGCAGCTCAACATTGGCGGGCTGCTTTTGCAGCACTTCTTGGATAACCTGGTCCGCCTGGTTAAGGTCGCCAAACCCCAGATGCAACTGATGAAGAGCTATCGCCGAGTGGATATCCCCGGCACCTTGCGCGTGCAGACCAATCAATCGCACACGCGCATCTTTGAAGTTTCCATCAACAATCAGTCCGTGCGCAATCTCTTTGTTGGTCGGCAGCGCAACAGCCGCAGCCACAATTGCACAGCACGCAAATCCCCAAACAGTAATACTGGAACCACGGACAATTTGCAGCTCGGAACTCAACCTAGTAGCAGGTGATTGAGATATCGACCGGAGCGCGTGCATCAACCGGCGCATTGATCACGGTCCTCCCATTGGTGTCAGGTGAAACTTTTGCTTGCCAAAGAGCCCGACCGTTTCGCGAAACTTGAACGCGATAAGCCCTTCGCGACAGTGAACGCCAGGTCATCTCGCTATTTCCAAATCCAGTGGCCTGCATCCTCAATCGGCAATCCTCTCGCATGAGATGGGAAATCTGCCACCGACTTTGTTCGAGGTAGGGAACCCGAGCACCGTCCGTCTTCGTGAGCACGATTTCCGCAGGTCGAACAGCATCATCGATCGCGATGTAGAGCGATCCGTTGGTTCGTCGATAGCCAAGAACTCCAACACTTTTACCAATGTCCACGACGCGTTGGTTTGGATGATCAAACCTAAACGTGTTGAGTGATTTTCGGTTCTCGATTCGCCAGCGGCGGTTAGTTTGCGGCTTTATGCGAACATCAAAGAAGCTGTCGGCAATGGCTGCATATTGCGAAGCAGGAATCGGTATGACCGGTTCTCGACGCGCGCGAAGCAGCAGTCGTTGCACCGCATGAAGCGCCGCCGCACGTTCACCTGAGTACATATGATAATAGAGGTTGAAACCCTTCAACCGCCGCGGAGATTGCGTATTTCGCAACGTCTGCTCAAGAAGCGCCTGGCCAAAGTAGTTGTCGGTCCAATCCTGCGTGTAAGTGTTCTCATTGCTGTTTACAGCGTAGATCTGTCGCTCTGCACCAACAGTCCGGCCAATTGGCGGTACATAGGCGACAGATGGAAACTCGGTGTCAAACCTCGAATCCCCACCATTGATATTTCGCACCCCTTGCTTGCGCACAACCGCAATCGCCCGTTCAAACGGGGTCGTGTCCCCACTCCACTGAAACAACTTGGCTTTTTTCCCGACCGGAGCCAGCGCTTCCGCAGTACGAAGTGAGCCCGCCACCTCTGTTTGAAGATCGAAAGGCTTTTGCATGTAAGTTCGAGGCAACTCATCGGACCCCGATGTGTAGTACTCCCGATCGCGACCTGCCGGAGCGAGAATATCAGCAAGGCCAATCGTGCGCGCCACCTTTAGCAGGCGGGACTCCGTTTGACGCTTCAAACGCGCAATGAGCTTGAGCTCAGGCCCTCGCTTGTAGGTCTCGAAGTACCGCCAATTGAACGGATGACTGTGCGAGTGACTACCAACTTCGACCTGAGGCAGTGCAAACAACTTTCTGGCGATATCTGCACTGGCCCGGCGGCCGCCCATCGCAGGATCAACGTCACCTGCAATTAAACCTACGGTCACCGGGAGATCAGGAAACCGACGGATCAACTCGCGGTAAACAACCTCGGAAGAAAGCACTTGCTTTGCTCGAAAACGCTCTATTCCGCTGACATTGTTCCAACCATCGCCATCGATGTGGGAGAAGTACAGGCGCCTCCCGGCAATCGTCGTAACATCGGGAATTGGAAATTCATCTCCGCCCAAGGCCTTGTCAAAAAATAAGAATGGATTGATGAGCCAGCGAGTGCGCTTCGCAATATCAAACTCTCGCATCGCAAACCCGTCTGCAACCAATCCCCCGGCTGGCCCGTATGTGGCAACAGTGCTGATTTCATCCCTGCCGTTTGACAATCGCCGTTTGAGCTGCAGCCCCGGCACGGCGCGCGTGTCGAGCAACTCCATGCTGACATAAGCGGGCACATCAGGCGCAACAGTGGCTTCGAAGTTGAACAGCTTTGGCTCAAGATAATGGATCGAAACATCAAAAGCGAGTTCATTCCATCTCCCCGCCTCCCTCAAGCCGAGCGCCCGCAGCACCGTGGCACGGCCGCCTTTCGTCGTGGCCTGGTCAAGACCTAGATGACCGAGCACGATGAGCTTTCGACCCGCAGAAAGGTTGCGCATCGTCCACTTGAGATAGGGCGATTGACGAGGAACCGTATCCTTAAACCAAGTCAGGATAGCACGGTACCTGGCCATCTCTGACAGCTTTGGAAGACCTCGGTTGATATCGACCAGCGCAATTTGATAGCCGAGATGATTGAGTGGCATCTCCGCATACTTGTGCAACCGGGATTGTATTGCCGGTCCTTCCTCGCGCGAATCGTAGAGCGCCAAGATGCTACGATTAACGTAACGGTCATCCTGTGCGAGAATCACGTCACTACCGAACGCAAATAAAAAAAATATCGCCACGAGGTTCCTGCGCCGCAGCACAGAAATTCTCAACGTTAAACTTGGACAACTTGATAAAAGGCTCCGCCGGATCCGGAAGAATGCATTGACGAACGGGCACATCGATCCACCATTCATCAACTTCGCTCCATCGAACAATCAACCACACTCGATAAACGGTCAGTAGTTGAACGCAAAATTCATCGAAACCGTGTTGTCCCTGACATCTTCTTCTTCGCGGTAACGGTAGCTGACATTGACACCGAGATTGTCGGTAAAATTGTATCCCGCACTGGCCGCAAACAGTTGCTCCGTCCGATCGTCCTGAGGGTCGTTCGCGTCAACGCGACGAGGCGCGTAAACGAGCGTAAAATTATATCGCCCGTATCTGGCATGCCCCCCCAAGGTGTAATACGTGACATCATCACCATCGCCGTCAACGTTGGAAACGTAGGCGATCTCACCTACCAGTGCCACCTCTATGTCGGACAAGATTTTTATTCCGGTTTGACGAACACCAAAGACGACAGCATCAGAACCGTCTTGACCACCGGAACCCGGCGCCAGGTGAGCGTAGCCCACGTGATACCTCAGATCCGGGCTGAACCAAGGCATGCCTTTGCCATCGACCGCCACGGCAAATGACGAAAGGTCACCCGTATTGCCCGGTCCACCATCGGAGCGATCTAAACGTCCACGACGGAAAAACAAGCTGTCACTGAGGAAGGAAGTGTCCGCAGTGAACGCGCTAGCGGAGAATAGGTGCTGACCATAGGCGGAACTGCCGAAAGCGATACCGCCACCGATCCCCACCTTCTCATCAATCTCGTAGTCTTTGAAATCACTTCCGTACTTTCCAAGATCAGCGTCTGACGCCAGCCCGAAGCGCGCCTGAAATTTGCCCGCATACGCTCGAATTCGAGAATTCTTGTACTCCAGATAGAGACGGTCCCAGGCAACTCCGTAACCTTCATCGTCATCGTTCTCGTCTCGCCGATCGAACTCTTCAGCCTTGACGACGGACTGCAACGCCCAATTCTTTCCAAACATAAGACTTGCGCGTTTTTCTCCATATGCGGAGAACTGGTACTTTGACGAATATTCGTTCCCCAGCGAGGCGATGTACTCCAGACCCAGCTCAGCATACATTCCAAATTTGAGTTCTACATAATCGTTGATCTTGATCGATTTTCGATTATCAGCATTTGCTCCAGACAACATCGCAAGGAAAACGAGAGGCACAAACAACATCCGGCATCTTACCGGTTTCAAAAATCCTGCAACCGCGCACGCGCCGTTTTTCCACACGTGAGCATTGAAGCATTTCAATTTTCCAGCCCACGGCATTCTGCTCGAAACCATAAAATCTTCTTGGGTATAGCTACAGATTAGAAATATCATAATTTCGACTAAGCTCCCCCCTCCAACTTCCCTGAAAGTTGGATACACTTTGGCAACTTGATTACATTCATCGGAGATTTGTGGCTGACTTATGGCCACAATTAGACCTCAAAACATTCCAAATAACGCTCAATTTGAGGTTTTGGCAAGTGTCAATATCGATACCATAATATGATAACGTCACTTCGGCGGGGGTAGAAGAACATTCAACTGCCGTTCGGAAATGTAAGGTACAAAATTTAAATGTCTAATCGCCTTTACCGCTTTAGAAATTTCGGAAAAATGTGATGGCAAATACTCTACAACGAGAACAGGTTTATCTTTCTTTCTAGCTAAGTTCAAATACTTGATGTGAGATGATCGAAGAGATTTGGAATTCGGTTCAACTTTATGAGACACGCCAAATAGCATATCCTCTTTAGCAATGCCGTCAATATGCTCAATATAACGCGAGTCAGAAAGCAGCTCCTCCGCGTTTTGCGCAAACACAAGGAATTCGCGTTTCCTATGCTTTGCCAGCCGCGACAGCTTAATGACGAACTCGATCATTTGCCTACGGGAACCTTTCCGCGATGACAGCCAGTCTGAGTAGGCATCGATCCGATCGAGATACACACCGTCAAACCCCCCACCTATAATCCTCGAAAGGTAACCGGCCTCCTCCCCCAGAATGATCCGTTGCCATTGCGGCATCCAGTACTTCGCTAGGAAGTTTCCTGGCCATTGCTTATTTTCGCGGCCAAGCCACTGTGGCGGCTTCTTTTTCCAGCTGGGTTTCCAATAGTATCTATAGTTCTCCGCCTCGCCGATGCTCATGTAGGCCAGCACGACGCGTCGGCTGCCGTCAGGCTTTTGCTTGAGTTGACTAACTTCACTCCAGGTGAGCGCACCCGCTTCAGTTCCATCTTTAGAGTAATCTACGACTAAAAGGTCATGAGGCATTCGAGCGGCTTGCTGCACGTCAAGCCGTTGCAGCTGATAGCCCCAGCTTTTCAAAGCCCCAACATCTATTATCGAACTTGGCTCCGATGCCTGAGCGCCTATCGACAGCAGCATGACAAAGCAAAAGGTGTTCACTGCCATTTTTGAGCCAAGCATGCGCATTCCTGCTGTTTGCCGGTCCATAAGCTTTGCGTCTCGCAGATGATTACAACTGACGTTGGCAAGTATTGATCGAAAGTGTGGCTTGGACGAGACGTCGGCTCATGCGCAGCGCAAGACTATCGCTGGTCCTAGCCGCAATTTATTTCGTTTGCTGGCAACAGGGTTGGGACATCGCAAAAAGCAGGTCGATCTTATCCGCAAGGTAGCTTTGGTTGTTGGACGCTGCAAACCCGGGCCCCTCAATGAGGTTCACAATAAAGAGATGACCTGAAACTACTCCGGTTGACTAATGCTTGTCGGAATCATTATCACCGACAATATCCAGAAGTGTTTCGGTCATTTGATCAACGGCAACGATAACAGCGAGGTTAGCTTCATATGCGGCCTGTGCCTGAATGAGCGTGGTGACTTCCCGCACAATGTCGACACCCTGCGCCGTCGACGAAAGTTGAGAACCCGCTGTCGGACGAATTGTCGTCGTTACTCCGCCAGAATGTCCGTGCGTTGCTTGCTCAACCTGGCGCGGGACGTAATCAGGAGACGAAGCATTCGCTATATTGCTGGCTGCAACCTCAACGCGAACCGCTTCTGCGGCAAGACCTGATCGAGCAATGCTGAACGCGGTACTAAGCAATGTCACACTCCAATACACGGACGACTGAGTGTAGCGACGAATACCTAATGAGGCGTGAAACCCCATACCTTTCGGTCGAAATTGCTGACGATTGAATCTGCTAACTTCCTGATCGATTGCCAACTGTTTCAAGATGAGAATACCGAGATAGCTTGCAAACAACCTCATCTCGGAGAACCGGAGAGCAGTCTCCCTACAATCGTCCCTTGACTGGCCATCTCCAGGGACACACTAACGACCTCTGCGCAAGCGACCGACCCAGCTCGGCATCCTACATTCTTTGTCGGGTGCGGTAGCGATCAACGAGGCGAACCTGAAACATGCCAGCCCGAGCGGCGATTTTGATTTTTCCTAGCGCAACCCTGGCAGCAACGCCCTCAGCGCCTCGAGCTTTCGGGATCTATAATCTCCGCGCCACGTGAGCAACGTTGCTATTTTCGAATATTTCTTCGGTAACGGATGGCACTTAAAATCACCGTCACTCGCTATGGCATCAAGTACAGATTTCGGAACAACAGCAAGTCCCGTTCCGGCCGATACGCAGGCGAGAATTGCCAGATAAGACCCGACAGACAAAATCTGCCCCGGTTGTATTCTCTCCTCGCTGAGCCAATCCTGAAGATAACGGCGATAAGCACAACCCTCTTCGAAAGCGATCATCGTTGCTCCGTTAATCTTTTGCCGGTTGCGCAAAGAGGCAAAGGAAGGCGGAGAAATCAGCATCAACTGCTCGACAAACACCGGCTCCGACACGAGTTCGGCGTGTGACAGCGGTTCTGCAATGAAGGCAACATCAATATCACCTGACAGAAGGCGGTTCGTCAGCGCGCCTGCAGTATCTGTTTCAACGTGGATCTGGACGTCGGAAAACTGCTTGTGGTAAGCGGATAAGACTGATGGCAAACGAACGGCGGCGGTGCTTTCCATCGTCCCGATGCGAAACTCACCGGTCGGATAGGACGAATGAAGCGCATCGAGCGCTTCATTGGACAGAGCAAGCATTTGCTCGGCGTAACGAAGTAGAACCTCGCCATCTTCAGTCAGGCTCAATCCCCTTGCTCTCCTGACGAATAGAGCAGCCCCGACTTGCTCTTCAAGCTGTTTTATTCGGGTACTCACGTTCGACTGCACACGGTGCAATTTAGCTGATGCGGCAAGTATGCTGCCCTCTACAGCAACGTGTCGAAACATCTCAAGCGCATGCAGATTGAGATGAGATACATTTCTCATTCTAAGAACTCACATATCTTTTTAATTCATTATTATAGAAACTAGAGATCATGTAAAGTCCATGGTGATATTGAGGCTAGGCAGGCAAAAAATGTCCCACTCGTCATCGCCAGTCCGCACCGCGATGCTCGGATTCACCATCCTGGTTTTCTCGATGGGTATCGGCCGCTTCGCGTTCACCCCATTGTTGCCGGTAATGCAGAACGAAAATCTGCTGAGCATCAGCGAAGCAGGCGCACTCGCATCAGTTCATTTTGTCGGTTATGCGATGGGCGCCTTGCTTGGAGCCGCTCTGACAGCACTGCCCAGAACAACCTTGATCGGGGCACTGGTCGGCGTCAGTCTTTCAACGCTCTCGATGGGATTAACCGAAAATCACCTGTTGTGGCTCATCGCCAGATGGATGACCGGAGTTTGCAGTGCACTAGTGCTTGTCGTTGTAAGCACCCACTTTCTCCAACGGCTTACTGAAGCGGGTCGCCCGGATTTACAGGGTCTTGTATTTTCTGGCGTCGGAGCCGGCACGGCCGTGACTGGCTTCGTAATGCTCGTCTTCATGGCCAATAGTGTGAACAGCACAATCGGCTGGCTGACATTCGGTATCGCAGCCCTTGGCGCGACCGGATTACTGCTTCGCTCTCTGAGGGCAGATTTGTTCCAATCCACCCACCGGCTGCAATCTCGATCCGCGAGCTGTGGTGTTCCTGCATGGCGAATCATTCTGCCGTATGGCGCCATGGGCGCAGGCTATATCATTCCCGCAACCTATTTGCCCGTAATGGCACAACAATCGATCTCGTCACCATTGGTCTTCGGCTGGGGTTGGCCGATTTTTGGTATCGCAGCAGCGATATCCACACTCCTGTCGTCTCGACTGCACCGTGCGTATTCCAATCGACAGATCTGGGTTGTCAGCCAGGTAATCATGGCCACCGGCTTGATCCTGCCGGCTTTGGCCCCCAGCATCGCGACAATTGCGATCAGCGCCGCGTGCGTGGGCGGCACCTTCATGGTCGTGACGATGGCCGGCCTCAAGGAAGCACATCGCATGACTGGCAACGCTAGTGCGCAGACACTTGTCGCATTGATGACCGCTGCATTCGCATTGGGCCAGATTGTTGGACCAGTCTTGGCAGGATGGGCTTACAGCGCATCAGACAGCTTCTCGTATCCACTGATCGCGGCCGCCGGCTTGCTGCTTGTTTCTCTGATACCAATGACATCTGCCCGCGTGGCTTCGCCGCCGACAGAGCAATATAGTCGTCTCAGGTCGTAATCAGGGAATACGCACCAGCAGCGCCTCGACCTCGCCGTTGGGCCAGCCATCAACCTCTCTTATCCGTCGAGCTATTTGTTTGCCGGAGTGTTCGACCAACGACCAAGCCGGCGTTCATTGCTTGCCTCCACACACCGCCCCATTTGATCCCGGCTCGGGCGCGTTCGTCCAACGCGCGCGCCAATTGCAGATTGGTTGCAGCCGGCAAAAGCTCCAAGACGTTCGCCCAAAGCGTCTCTATGTTGTATGCCCCATCGACAGTCTTCGTCATGATCGGGACAATCTTCAACGAATCGATCTGCATATCATCAGCGACAGCCTCAATGGCCGCACGTATCGATCGACTCTTGTCCGATGCCGGGTCAGCCAAATCGTACGGTGGAGACCATTCCTGAAACGGCCGCACCTGATCTATGTGTGTCAACACAAATGTCATAGGCGGCATCGGCCTGAACTTGTTGGCCGACAGTGCAGTACGCAAGTCGCCTAACACCGCCGCATCGGTGGACCGATCGGGCCTCGTGACCGAGAGCACCCATAAGATAGCATCAGCGCGCGCTGCTTGTTCGTAAAGAAGCGGTTCGACCTCACCGTCAGCTCTGATGAGAGCAGGACTGTCGACCAGATTAATATCCTCGGCTCCTTCACTCTTAATGACGTGCCCGAGATAGCCGTCACCGAGAGATACGGAATTCACAGCGGCACGCAATTCACCGGACAACGCGTTAATCGTGGAAGATTTGCCAACGCCTTGCTGGCCGAGCACGAGCAGTCGTACTGCGCGTCTCGCCGGCGCTTGCTCATCGGGCGAAACCTCAGACGATGAAAAGTCGAGATCCGGGCGCAATCGACCACTATACAAGTCAACCGCGGCGCGGCCGACTTCACGCACGTAGGCCTGCGCCACTCTACGCGTAAACTCCGATCGCATTCCCTTGATCAGTTCACCCGATATTTTCTCGCGCAGTTCTCCGGCGATCGCAGTTGCCGGATTGATAAAACGTAGAATACGCCAGACGTCGTATGCCTTTTCCGCAACCGTTGTTACCGAGCGCCAGCGGTAAACAGTCAGCAACTGGCCGACCGTAAGTTGATCACCGAGGGGTACGTCCTCGACAACAAACTTGTTGAGCCGGGAGTTGACCTGACCAACGAGCGCCAACGCCTCGGGAACAGTGAAACGCCAAAGTGGGTCTTTCTGACCGGGGTGCATACTGTGAGCAACGGCTTCGACCGTCTCTAATCCGAGTGCCAGGATTGACGCTCGATCGGTCAACTTTGAAGGTTCAATATTTTCGGCAAGAGATTCAACCCGAACGAGAGCGTCACGCTCGCTCTCAGTGAGCACTGTGTTCGACTGTGCGGGAGATTGGTGCCGCCCGCTCGATAGATTGCGGTCGAGCCTATTGATGCTTGGTAAAACGAGCCAGCGCTCGAGTGAAAAAACAGCAACAGCTGCGCACGCGGCAATTGCCGCCCAGAGCAGCAGGTAGTTGTTCTGCCAAAGCCACAGCATCCCAAGCACGACCAGCGATAAGGTTGGCATAATGAGAGCAACAACGACCATGACGTTACGCAAATAGCGCAGCGACCTCTTACGTTCGTTTGTTCCCAGCATAACTTTCGCACAAAATCGCTGCTAATTCCGGTGTTGATTGTGGACGTGCATCGATCAAGACGGCCTCCGTCTCAACCCACAATGGCTTGGTTGAGATGGCTGCGCCGAGCGCTTCGACCAACCTTCTGCAACGTCACTATCGTCAGAACTCATGACCGAACCTCACGGGGTGCATCATAAAACCGATATCAATCATCCGTAACTATATTATCTATCAGATCAGAATTGGCCGGTTGCCATCGACTGATAGCATGCTAACCTCACAATCAATTCATCATCGGCGCGCCATCTGCTCAACCACGGCGCCGCCGCAAAGATAAGCAGTTCGTCGTCTGACCCTGCAAAGCGCAACGGTCAATGACGAGCGGCTCGTCCCGCAGTCGGGAGCATCGTTGCAAGAAGAGTGGCACGCAATCACTCAACCATCGAAGGCGAGCGTTCTTGCCGACAGCCGAAACGAGCTAACCCTCGCGGAAAAGACTTCTGAGGAAACAAGGGACCCCAAATGAAATACACCACTGTCATGCTACTAGCAGCCTCCGCGGCAGCTAGCGCGCTCCTGCCAACGGTCGCTTTCGCGCAAAAGCCCGGTGGCATCATGCGTATGTATCACCGCGGCAACCCGCCGAGCGCTTCGATCCACGAAGAAGCCACAACATCGACCGTGATGCCGTTCGCTGTCGTCTACAACAACCTCGTGATGTTTGATCCGAAAAAGTCGATCAATACGATTGACACGATCATTCCAGAACTCGCGACGAAGTGGTCTTGGGATTCAAGCAAAACGAAGTTGACGTTCACATTGCGCGACGACGTCAAGTTCCACGACGGCAAGCCGATGACGTCGGCAGATGTGAAGTGCACGTGGGATCTGTTACAAGGCAAAGCCAAGAGCCGCCTGCGCAAAAATCCCCGCAAAATCTGGTATCACAATCTAAAGGACGTCACGACATCAAGCCCCACGTCGGTAACGTTTAATCTCAATAGTCCACAGCCGGCATTCGTCATGCTGCTCGCCTCCGGATACTCGCCCGTGTATCCGTGTCACGTCTCTCCGAAAAATATGCGCACCAACCCGATCGGCACGGGTCCGTACAAATTCGTTTCTTTGAAACGCAACGAATCGATCACACTGAAGAAGAACCCTGACTACTTCAAGAAGGGTTTGCCATACATGGACGGCATCGAGTGGAAAATCATCAAGAGCCGCTCGACCCGAATTCTCGCGTTCTCGGCTGGCGAATTCGACATGACGTTCACAACCGACGTCAGCCTACCACTGTTGAAAGACGTCAAGGCGAAAGCGCCCAATGCCGTGTGCAAAATCGTGGCAACCGGCGTCACCACCAACCTGATCGTCAATGCTTCTGCTGCGCCATTCGACAATCCGGATGTCCGGACGGCACTCGCCCTTACGATCGATCGAAAGGCGTTCATTGACATCCTCGGACAGGGCAAATTTGAGCGTGGCACAGCCATGCAACCGTCGCCGGAAGGCCGCTGGAGTATGCCCAAGGAGATGATGGATTCCATCCCTGGCTACAATCCGGACGTTAAAGCCAACCGTGCAAAGGCCCGTAAGATCATGGAAGGGCTTGGCTACACAAAGGACAAGCCGCTCAAGGTAAAGGTCTCAACCCGAAACATCGCGATCTATCGTGACCCGGCCGTAATCCTGATCGACCAGCTGAAACTGATCAATGTTGAGGCCGAGCTTGAAGTCGTCGAGACCTCTCAGTGGCACGCAAAGGTGGCACGCAAAGACTACGCGGTCGGCCTCAACCTGACCGGTGTCGGCGTCGACGATCCCGATGTGAACCTCTACGAAAACTATTGGTGCACATCGCAACGCAACTACACCAAATACTGCAACAAGGATCTCGAGAAGTTGATCAAGAAGCAGTCGACGATTGCGGACTTCGAGCAGCGGCGTAAATTGGTCTGGGAAATCGACAAGAAGTTGCAAGAAGATGTCGCCCGTCCAATTATCTTCCACAGCCGCAACGCCACGTGCTGGCAGCCCTACGTCAAGGGTGTCGTCGCGCCAGAAAACTCCAGCTATAATGCCTGGCGTCAATACGAGCACATGTGGCTCGACAAGTAGGTACGAGATCTGACAAAAGAAAAATCTACATCGGCAGCACATAGCGTGTTGCCGATGTAGGCTGGCAGAACCAGCTATGGGGCGCCTCCACTAACGCATTTTATAGAGGCAGCCTCGTTGGCAACGAACATCACCGCCCGCATCGCAAAGGAAGTTCCCGCATGACCGGTTACATGATCCGGCGACTGCTTCTGATGATCCTGACGCTGTTCGGAATGTCGATCCTGATTTTCGTCATGCTCCGACTCGTGCCCGGTAACATCTCGGACATCCTATTTGACTCGGCCGGTTTCGTTGACCCGGCTGAAAAAGCCCGCCTCGAAGCAGAACTCGGCCTCGACCTGCCAATCATGACGCAATACTGGCAGTGGATCAGCGGTCTATTGCAGGGAGACCTCGGGTACGCCTACGTCTCCGAGCAACCCGCGATTGATGAAATTCTGCCGCGAATTCCGGTGACAGCAAAACTTGCCGGTCTCGCCCTGTTTTTCTCCGTGATATTCGGCGTACCGCTTGGCGTGATCAGCGCCGTGAAACAAAATACCTGGCTCGACTATTTCCTTCGAGTCATCAGCCTTAGCGGCCTGTCGTTGCCATCGTTTTGGCTCGGTTTGCTGGTGCTGACCGCTTTCGTCAACTGGTTCGGCTGGATTCCGATCTACACCGACAAGCCCGAAACGCTCTGGCAGGAACTCGGCCTTCTCAGCATCCCGGCCGCCGCTGTCGGGTTCCGTGCTTCGGCACTGATCATGCGCCTCACGCGATCTTCGATGCTGGAGGTCATGCGCCAGGACTATATCAGGACCGCACGCGCCAAAGGCGCCTCAGAGCAAACCGTGAACTACGATCATGCTTTGCGCAACGCCGTCTTGCCGGTCATCACGATCATCGGCATCGAGGCTGCATTCCTGATTGGCGGGCTAATTGTAACGGAAACTGTTTTCAATATTCCGGGTGTCGCCCGCTTCCTGGTCGAAGCCATCCAGTGGCGGGACTATCCGATCGTCCAGAACCTCGTGATGTTCATTGCGTTCATTGTGGTGTTCATCAACTTCCTCGTCGACATGGCTTACGCCTTCCTCGATCCCCGCATTAAGTACGAATAACGACGACGCCGTGCTCTGCAACCCGGAGATGCCTGATGGCCATCATCGATCATGAAGCTGAACTCGAAAAAGCCGGTGCCAACGTGTCCGGCCGCTATAGCTCGCTCATGTTCTTCATTCGCAGCTATCCGCTCGGTGCCGTCGGCGCACTTATCGTCCTCATCTTCCTGCTGGTTGCGATTTTCGCTGACTTCATTACGGCTTTTGATCCAACCACGACGAATGCCGCAGCATCCCTTGCTGCTCCGGGCGGAGTTCACGCACTGGGCGCCGATTTCATGGGCCGAGACATGTGGAGCCGCATTGTGTATGGCGCGCGCATTTCGCTTATCGTTGGCATTGGCTCTGCCGCACTTGGCTCTTTGATCGGTGTCATCGTCGGCCTCGCCACCGGGTACATCGGTGGCTGGTTCGACCTCCTCATGCAGCGCATCATTGACATCATGCAGGCACTACCGCTCCTGGTCATGGCGCTATTGATGGCAGCTGCTCTCGGGCCATCGCTGATCAACACCGTTATCGCGATCTCGATTCCGCTGATCCCACAAACAGCCCGTGTCATCCGTGCCAACACGTTGGCGTTAAGGGAAATGCCGTTCGTCGAGGCGTCGAAAGCCGTCGGCATGAGCGAATGGCGCATCGCTGTCCAGCACATCCTGCCGAACACGTTGGCGCCATTGATTGTTCTGGGTACTGCGAAATTGGGATCCGCTATTCTCACGGAAGCATCACTGTCCTTCCTGGGTCTCGGCATCCCCGAGCCTCACCCATCGTGGGGTCGAATGCTATCGGAATCGGCGGCGGAATATATGCGTACGGCGCCGTGGCTCGTTATCTTCCCCGGCATCGCGATTTCCTTGGTCGTGTTCGGCACCAACCTACTCGGCGATGCCCTGCGCGATATTCTTGATCCACGCCAACGCGCCTAGCAATCTTTCACCATCACTCGGCAGGATTTACCGCGGGAACCCTCATGACAGTCGTCGACGACCAACACAACCCACCGGCCAAAGGAGACAATGCCGCGCCCATACTCAAGGTCGACGGCCTCAAAACGTACTTCTTCACGCGACAAGGCACCGTCAAAGCGGTTGACGGTGTATCGCTGGAGTTGAAGCCGAAAGAAACGCTCGCGATCGTCGGCGAATCCGGATGCGGTAAGTCCATCACCGCGCTGTCGCTCCTGCGGTTAATTCCATATCCGCCGGGCCGCATCATCGAGGGATCGATCGAACTCGAAGGCGTCGATCTAATGACGCTGGATGAAGATCAGATGCGCGACATCCGCGGCAATGATGTTTCGATGATCTTTCAAGAGCCGATGACATCACTCAACCCCGTGATGACAGTCGCGCGCCAGATTTCGGAAGCGCTTATTCTTCATCAAGGCATGAACCGTGAACAGGCATTGCAGCGCTCAATCGAGATGCTGGAACTCGTTGGCATTCCTGAACCGCATCAACGCGTCAAGGAATATCCGCATCAGTTGTCCGGTGGCATGCGTCAGCGAGTCATGATCGCAATGGCGCTCGCCTGCAAACCAAAGGTGTTGATCGCAGACGAGCCGACGACAGCACTGGACGTTACCATTCAGGCGCAAATCCTGAACCTCATGGTTGACCTCCAGGATCGTCTCGACACCGCAATCATATTAATCACGCACGACCTTGGCGTGGTCGCTGAAACGGCAGATCGAGTCATTGTGATGTACGCCGGACGCAAGGTCGAAGAAGCGTCTGTCGAAGACCTTTTTGCCGATGCGCAGCATCCCTATACGCACGGCCTGCTCGCCTCGATCCCCCGCCTTGACCTGATCCGCGGCGCCAATGAACATGAGCGGTTGCAGGAAATCTCCGGTATCGTGCCTGCGTTGAGCGATCTGCCACAAGGTTGCGCGTTCGCGCCACGATGCAAGTTTGCCGACGAGAAGTGTACCGCCGAATATCCACCATACGAACAGAAGAAAACCGGTCACTGGGCCGCCTGCTGGCACTCTGATGCACTTTACGGAGGCGCCAAATGAATGATGCGAGCGAGATGACGGCAAGCCAGCCAGCAACCGCAACAAGTAAACCGCCGGTCCTTGAAGTCATTGACCTGAAAAAGCATTTCCCCGTCAAAAAAGGAATTTTCCAAACGACGGTCGGACATGTGTTCGCGGTTGATGGCGTGAGCTTTACCATCAACGAAGGAGAGACGCTGGGATTGGTTGGCGAATCCGGTTGTGGAAAATCCACCGTCGGGCGCACATTAATGCGCCTGATTGAACCGACCGCAGGCACGATCAAACTCGATGGCCGCGACGTCACTAATCTCTCGAAAGGCGAACTTCGGCCATATCGTCGCGAGATGCAGATCATTTTCCAGGATCCGTTTTCTTCGCTTGATCCACGCATGACCGCTGGCAATATCGTTGGAGAGCCGCTTACCGTCCACGGAATTGGCGATACCAATGACGAGCGCCGCGAATTGGTCGCCGAACTGTTTGAACGTGTTGGCTTGCGCAAAGCACAGATGGATAATTATCCTCACCAGTTTTCCGGCGGACAGCGACAACGCATTGGCATCGCCCGCGCATTGGCGCTGAACCCCAAACTTATCGTCGGTGATGAACCGGTTTCCGCGCTCGACGTGTCGATTCAGGCGCAGGTCATCAATTTGTTGCTTGATCTGCAGGCTGAACGAAAGCTCTCCTACCTCTTCATCTCCCACAACCTTGCGGTCGTCGAGCACATCTCACACAAAATTGCCGTTATGTATCTCGGCCGGATTGTCGAATACGCGTCGAAAGAAGCGATTTTCCGTAACCCGAAGCACCCTTATACGAAGGCTTTGCTGTCCGCCGTACCAGTGCCGGACCCGACCCTGAAACGTGAAAAACTAGTATTGCAGGGCGACGTACCCAGTCCGGTGAAGCCGCCATCAGGCTGCCATTTCCATACACGCTGCCCGTTTGCCGAAGACATCTGCCGCAAAGAGAGCCCGCCGTTGCGCGAAATCAATCCCGGGCAACTTGCTGCCTGCCATTTCGCGGAAACATGAGCCAATACGGCATTGATGCAAGGCAAGACTATTGGACAAGCCTGTCTGATTGACTTGGTACGCACATCAGGCCATGAAAGAGCCATGAACGGGTAAGGATATTGTCTTGGGCAACACCCCATCATCCGATCCGGTTCCAGCCATTGTCGAGGCCGAGGCGAGCGGCGACACCGCCGCCCTATTTGCCGACATTCGTGCGACACTGCGTGTGCCAGTTGTCAACTTGATATGGCGTCATCTCGCAACGATACCGGGTGCACTTCCCTGGACCTGGGCAACCTTGAAGCCGCTTCACGATGCGGGGACCCTTGCCGCAGAAGCCGAGGCGATGAACGCCGGCCTGAAAGTACCGTCAGAAATCGTGGCTCCGGGTGCGCTCAGCGGTGAGGTGCTGACGGCGATCGGACTATCGCCAACTGACATTGACCAGATTGATATGATCCTGCGGAGCTATGGCCGTAGCAACACCATAAACATCATCTCTGTTTGCGTTCTGAGCGCATGTCTTGGCAGTCCGGCGCAGCGGGAAATCAGTTTACGGGTCGATCAGAATTCACGTGTGGGACACCGTCCGCCGATCGGCGGCGCAATGCCAAGACTGATGTCACCAGACGAAATGGCGCCAGACACGCGCACGCTCATTGACGCGCTTAACGACATCGGCGGGCGGCGTGCTATTCTTCCGACCATGTACCGCCACCTCGCGCATTGGCCGGGTTACCTGAAATTGGTCCATGACACACTTGCGCCTTGCGACCGTGATGGTCGCCTCGAAGGATTGATCATCGGCATTCTCGCCGATAGCCGGTCTCGAGCCGCACCGTTGGGTGCCGCAATATCAGAACCATCCCATACACTTGAAGCCTCCGAACGTGACACTGTTGCAACGGCCTTAACTGCTTTTGCAGAAGGACCGCTGTGCAAAATGATCGCGATCGTTGCCATCCTGAACGCCGCCGCGTCACCCGCTCAGATCTGAACCTGTCGCTGTCACCGATACGGTTCTCCTGGCGCTGGTTGCACAGGGCGTTTCATAAACAATGCCACGATGAATGCCGCCAGAGCCAAGCCAACATAGAGGTATAACCCGGACGAATAGCTACCCGTAACATCACGCAATATGCCGGAAATGAGCGGCCCCGATGCTTGCGCAACAACTTGAATTGAAAGCGCAATCCCTCGGATTGCACCGTAGCTCTCCCGGCCAAAAAAATCGGCCCAGGCCACTGGCAGGATCGTAAATATGCCGCCGATCGCAAACCCAAACAGGATCGCTGCAAGAAACGCCTGCCCCGCATTGCTCAACGCCTCCATCGACAACACTGAAGCGATCAAAACAACGGCCGCCAACAACAGCGATGGCCGCACGCCGCTCCGTCGGACGACGATGCCAAAAATCAATCCCGAAATGCCCGAAAACAACGAGAATGTTGCGACAACCAGCGCCGCGGTCGACGCATCGATGCCGCGCTCAATCAATAAAGGCGCCTGGTGCAGAGAGATGCCGGCCTGAATCGGATAGACCAAGAGAGTGAAGAAATTGAGCAGCCAAAACGTCGGTGTACGCAACGCTTCGGAGCGGCTGAATTGGGGCTCTGACGGCGGCACAATTATTTGGCCATCCGCATCATGACGTACCTTGCCCGGCCCTCCATCAACCTCAAGTCCCAAATCTTCCGGCCTGCGACCGACGAGGAGCCAGACCGGCAGCAGCCCGATAGTAAGGACGGTTGCACCGACGATCAGCCAGCTTTCGCGCCATCCAGCCTGATCGATCGAGTATTGTGCGACCAAGGGCAGGCAAACGAGTCCCGCCATCATGGCGACATTGGAAATTGCCGTGGCAATCGCCCGATGCCGCAGAAACCAATTGTTGACGGCACCATAAATGCCGAGGTCAAACGGCCCCGCGAAACAGGTGCGCGCGATGCAAAAGGCTACATAAAAGTAGAAGATTGACGTTGTGAATGCGAGCGACGCGACCGCCAAGCCAGTCACCAGCACGGCAAAGGTCAACATCATGCGCGCGCCGTGCCGATCGAGCAGCGGCCCCAGCATCGGCGACAATACGGCGGCCATAACGCCGGCAAGCGATACCGCCCCGGAGATGGCTGTACGCGACCAGCCGAACTCCGATGTCATCGGCTCGACGAATATCGACAGCGTGGCGACCGCCGGCCCCTGTCGTGCAAAACCCGCACAACAGACCGCGAACAGCACAAGCCAACCATAGAAAAAGGGCGTTCGACGCGACAACGCACGCGCGACGATCCCCGCGCTCATGCGTCGATTCTCATGATATTACGACCAGGGTATTCAAGCACCGACGCAAATCACTTTCCAACTCGTGCGTCGCCCCGCGTTATTTGACGCGCTAAACAACACGCTTCATCGCGGCACCGATCGCAAGCTATACTGCAACCACCGCATCGCCAATTTACTCGACAAGCCAGCACCGTGATTCGATTTCGCAATCGTTTTAGCACCTTTGTCATTGTTATCATCAGCTTGCTCTGGCCAGCGGTATCGACAGCAGCGACGGCCTGCAATCACCCGACACTGCGCAGGCACACGGTCATCGATATTATCGATACGCGAACTCTCAGACTGGATGACGGAACCCAACTCCGCCTGGCCGGAATTCTCGGGCCGACGTCCTATGACAGCCCCTCAACGCCTGCGCCCTGGCCGCCCGAAACCGCTGCACAGGCGGCGTTGGTAGCGCACGCACTCGGACACAATGTATCGGTATCGCTAGAACGTAACGGCCGCGACCGATACGGGCGGTATGTCGGTCAGGTTTTTTTTGGACAGAAGAACCGCGATCAGACTTCGCGAACTGACACGCGCTGGTTGCAAGCGATGCTGGTCCGTGCCGGCCACGCGCGGGTTCTCCTCACACCGGAAATGGATCCGATCTGTGCGGAAATACTGCTGACCGCCGAGGCGAAAGCGGAGTCAGCGCAGCGTGGCCTATGGCAGCTCGCGCTATACAATCCAAAACGTGCCGAAGATATCTGGCAGTTGCTCCGCTTTCGCAGCACCTATCAGATCATCGAAGGCGTTATCGCCCGCGTATCGGTTGGACGATCCGCAATCTACTTGAACTTCGGCCGCAACTGGAAACGTGATTTCACGGTTAGGCTGAGCCAATTCATGGTGAAACGCACCGGCATTAGTCCAGCCGCAGCAAGACAGCTGAAGAACAAAGCAGTCCGAGTTCGCGGATGGATCGAAAAGCGGAACGGCCCCTTGATCAGGGTCTGGCGCGCCGAGCAGGTCGAACTGCTCGATCTTGGCCCCGTAGGCCAAGCCACGCGTCACGACCCGCCGCGGTTCCTGGGTAAACGAACGGCAAACAGACAGACGGTGCGCGAGTAGGAAGATATAAAAAAGCCCTGCGATTTAAAATCACAGGGCTCTTTTTCGTCATCCAATCGTCCGATGGCGGAATATCATCGGACCGCTGAAATTCCGTGCGCCATCAGGCAGCTGCAGCACCGTTGTCGTCTTCCGCTTCTGCGGCGGCTGCCTCAGCTTCGGCTTTCTCTTCTTCAGCCTGCCGGCGTCCTTTCGCACTCTTCGAGAGGACGTCGGTAATCCGTTGAATGGCACCGCGCTCGTCGAGTTTTTCGACGGCGGCCAGTTCACGGGCCATCCGGTCAAGCGCTGCTTCATAGAGCTGGCGCTCTGAGTAGGATTGCTCCGGCTGGCTCTCCGAACGGTAGAGATCTCGAACGACTTCAGCGATGAAAATCAAATCACCAGAGTTGATCTTGTTCTCATACTCTTGCGCGCGTCGGCTCCACATCGTGCGCTTAATGCGTGCACGTCCCTTAAGCGTATGCATGGCCTTCTCGACCACATTGGTGTCGGACAGCTTCCGCATGGCATCGACCTTGGCGGTTGGTACCCGCAACGTCATCTTGTCCTTGTCAAAGGTAATGACAAAGAGTTCCAGCGACATGCCGGCAATTTCCTGCTCTTCGATACCGACGATCTGGCCAACGCCGTGAGCCGGATAAACCACATACTCATGCAGCTTGAAGCCGTGCTTCGCGCCAAGCGGTTTTTTCGGCGCCTCAGGTGCTTCTGGCTTGGCTGCGGCGACCGGCGCGGACGAGCGTTTTGCCGACGTCGGCGCTGCCGCAGCAACCGCCTTCAGCGGACGGCCGGATGCCTTCGTCGCCTTGGCAGCTGCAGCACGCCGCGCTGCTACCATCTGTGCAGCCGCAGCAATCTTTGATTTCGTCGACGCAGCTGCCTTTGTAGCCGGACGCGACTTAGCGGCGGCAGACTTCGATGCTGCTGCTTTGGTCGTCTTCTTGGCTGCAACCGGCTCGGCTGCCTTGGATTTTGTGGTTGTTTTCCGGGCTGCCTTAGGTGCAGTCGCCTTCTTAGTTGGGGCCTTTGCTTTTACAGTTGATTTAGTTGCAGCCTTCTTGGGTGCGGCTGCCTTTACGGCTGTTTTTTTTGCCAAAGCCGGTTTCGCCCGTGTGGAAGCAACTTTGTTGACTTCATTGCTTGCCTTCGACGCTGCCGAACTGACTGAAGCTTTTTTCTTCTGAGCCATATAATTCGTCTCACTTTCTCGTGCTACGCAACGCTGCCGTTCATCGGCGAACCAAATGCGGCGAACGTTTGCCACTCTCTCGAGCGAGCAGCCAAACTCTGCCGTCCCGGTGCAAAGTCATGCACCGAGCGACACCTCCATTGTCGTCACCACTTCGGAAAAAGTCGCCCAGCTGCGGCGCTCCCGGCACCAACAAGTCTTGATCCAAATGTAGCTTTCGATGTTGCGACGGCTGATGCGCTAATTAATATCCCTTGCGAGACTAAGTCCGGATGTGCGCAAACAGCCGGATACGACAGGTTCGTGATTTGTTCAGCAGCGCCAACAGAAAGACCATAGCATAATTTTTGTTGAAATAGAAGGGCCCATGCGCAAACTCGTGGTTAACGCAAGGTAAACGTCCCACTTTGCACATCTATTGCTAACGATTGATCCGTGTAGCAATTATCTCCCTAGGCCGTGTCGATCAGTCCCCTTCGCCGGGTTCTGCGGAGAAATATTTCTCAAATTTACCTTTTTCGTCGCGGTATTTGTCAGCGTCGGCCGGGTGTTCCTTCTGGGCCGTGATGTTGGGCCACTTGTCCGCAAAATCACGGTTCACTTCCAGCCATTTCTCGATACCCGGCTCACTATCCGGCTGAATAGCGTCTACCGGACACTCCGGCTCGCACACGCCGCAATCGATGCATTCATCTGGATGAATGACCAGCATGTTTTCGCCCTCGTAGAAACAGTCTACAGGACACACCTCCACACAGTCGGTGAATTTGCACTTGATGCAGTTTTCGTTGACGATGAACGTCATGCGTCTCAGTTGCCCTCTGGCTTAGTGGCATTGCGTGTTGGCGCGCAACGCAGTTAACAGGCATTTACGAAGATCGGCTGACATACGCACGTTGTCAGTTTGTCGCAACGCTCTAAAACCTGCTCTACAGCCTATCGAACGGGAGCCTACAGCGTCCGAGGGAGCGAGCGCAATCATCATCATGGTTAGCGGTTTATTCGTCGCCAAGCGCGCGTAAACGATCAAGGATGCGGCGGTCTTTCTTGGTTGGTCGCCCACTCCCTGCTTCGGTTATCGGGCCACCACGCCCGGGACCAGCTGAGCTTTCCGTTTCCGTGCTGGCAGACCCATTCGCCGCGCCGTCCAGTCTCGGTGCCTGGCGCAGCGGAACAATTTCTTTGTAGAGCAGCGCGGCCTCGCTCGCCGGCCCGCGCCGAACACCGCATTCGACAATCTCCAGGACGCGGACACCTCCAGGAACCGAGACCGTAATCACATCACCCGGCTTGACCGCTTGTGCCGATTTCGTCGTTCTCACACGGTTGACGCGGACACGACCGTTCGCGACCAGCCCTGCAGCCAGCGTGCGGGTTTTGGCAACGCGTGCAAACCAAAGCCACTTGTCAAGCCGCTGGACATCAGCCGTATTCGCCGAAGCATCTGATTTACTGACCTGGCGTGCCATGCCCCCGCCTACTTAATCGTCAACAACGATACGATCGCATTCATCCAAGGTTTGCTGCGAGATACGACAATTTTACGACAAACTTACTGTAGAATTAGAGCGCTTTTGTTCAACGATCAAACTGCCGGTCATGTCTCACCGCTGTCTTTGCCCAGGCTGTCTTTAAGCGCACTCAACGCCGCAAATGGCGAATCCGGGTCCATCCCCTTCGATCGGGCTGGCGCTGACGTGTGAACGTTCAAACCCCGACGCTTGTCGTCGCGCCGGCCACCGCCAGATTTGTCGAACCGCGGCTTGCCGCGTCCCGGTCCACGATTGCCTTTGCCATCCTGATTGGGGCGTTGCCCGTCTCGGCGATTGTCACGACGGCCGTCTCGGTCATTGCGTGACTTGGCAGCGCGATCCTGCCGCCCACCCGGCCGGTCCCCCTGACCGGACGCCGGACGGTGCTCTGCTTGTTCGCCGGACGCCGCATTTTGGCCGCCGCGCCGCGGTCCCCGGCCTCGTCGCGGTCCACCATCATGACGACGCTTGGGCCGCCATACTTCGATCATCACGGGTTCAGCCGGCGCCTCGGTGCCGGAACCTCCGTCTGCGACAGGCGCCGTCTCGCCGGCGGACGAGGGGCTTGCCGGTGCGTCAGCCTCTGGCACGGCATCCGCGGACGCCGCCACCGCTTCAGCGGGGGATGCCTCTTCAGGCGTTGCATCTTCAGACACAGATTGTTCGACAGCGCTCGCAGCAACCGGTGTGACATCTGGTGTGGGCACCACTTCCGGCGGGTTGCCAGCCTCACTGGACTCAGCTGCGTTCGAATTTGGCTCACCTTGAGGCGCTGTCGCCGTCGAAGACGGGTCAGGCGAAGCGGCCGCCGCATCGATCGCGGGTGTGTCACCTAGTGTGGCCTGAACTTCTGTTGCCGGCGGTTCTCCCTCAGTCGAACCTGCGGCTTTTGATGCTTCATCGCCACCGGCATCAGGTGAGGTCGCCTCAGATGTCGTTGCGCCCGCTTCGCCGCCGGTGGCGGTGTCCGGAGCAGGAACCGGCTTCGGTGCCTCCTTCTTCTCCGAACGAAAACCGAGTGCACTCAGAACGTGACCGAGCTCTTCCGGTGAACAGCCGAGAATCGACATCATCTCCGGGATCACGGTGAAACCGCCATCACCCGTCGAGCCTTTCGGTGGCGTATCGCCAGCGGACTTCGCGCGCCAACTAAGCAACGGACGAATGTTATCGGCGAGACGCTCAAGCATGTCGATGCGCACGGCGCGCGGGCCGCAAACATGGAAACCGTAAGCCCGATAAAACGCTTCCGGAATGTCCGGATCAACTTTAGCCGATGTCAGACCGGCACGCGGGGCCTCGGGTGGCACCGCGGGATCAATACCGTGATCCTTGCCGTAACGCAGACACCACAACGTCAGCACCAGATCCGCGGCTACCGGTTTCAACAGAAGCGGAAAAAAGATATTGAATGCCCCAAAGCGGACACCGTAACGACGCAGCTGGGCACGCGCCGCCTGGTCAAGCGCTCTCATTTCCTCGGCGACAACATCGCGCTTCAGAACGCCGACACTTTCGGTCAGACGGAAAGCAATACCGCGTGCCAGCCCGTCGACGTCTTCTGATTTGGCAATCTCTACCAACGGCTTCAAACGCTCGCCGATCGTGTCAGTGATCCAGGTCTGCACGCGGTTCAAGACACGTTCGCGATCGGCACCCTGCAAACTCTCGTCCGCTATCAGGGAAACTTGCGGCTTCAAGGGGTCGTCGGTTGCATCAAGCTGAGCGATATCGTCTCCACGCCACACGATCCGACCCTGCCGCGTAAGCGTAAAGGCATCGTCCTTGGCGGCAACAACGCGCCGGGTGCGCATCGACATTTCCTTGGACAACACCTGACTTGCCGCATGGCGCGTCGTCTTGCCTTGAAGGCCATCCGCCTGTGCGTCCGGAATGTAGCGAAACCCTTTCAGGCTGCCGACAAAGTGGCTTTCAACGTGGATCGCCCCATCGTCGCCAATCTCCGCGGACAACTCCTGATTGTCCTTCATGCCTTTCATGAGGGCGCTGGCACGCGCATCCACGAAACGCTGTGTCAGGCAGGCATGGAGTGCATCCGACAGGTTGTCTTCAATCTCGCGCGTCTTGATCTGCCAGTGGCCGGGATCTTTCAGCCAGTCCTGTCGATTGGCAACGAACGTCCAGGTTCGGATATGGGCGAGACGATTGGACAATGTGTCGATGTCGCCATCTGTACGGTCGGAGAACGCGACCTGCTTGGCAAACCAATCTTCGTCGATATGCCCCGATGATCCGCGAATGTCCTTGAACACGCTCGCAACCAGTTCAGCATGGTTCTGTGAAGAAATCTTGCGATAGTCCGGGATCTGGCAGACTTCCCAGAGCGCCTCAACGTCCTGGCGCGTTTGAGCGAGGCGCACGACATCCGGATCGCGGGCAACGCTCTCGAGCGCATCAAGGTCATCACTGCTGCGGGCGCGCATCAGCCGATGCTGGCCGGGCAGAACACGAAGGCTATCGCGCAGGCTGTCCATGCTGGAGAAGTCAAGATCGCGGGCGCGCCATTGCAGCGTTTTGATGGGATCGAACTCGTGATCTTCGAGCCGGTCAACCAGATCCTGGGCGAGCGGCTCAGCGTCGCCGGTCACACCAAACGTCCCGTCATTCATGTGACGCCCAGCCCGGCCGGCAATCTGAGCCAGTTCCGAAGCTGTTAGATTGCGGAATTTTTGACCGTCGAACTTGCGGACGCTGGAGAATGAAACGTGGTCGACATCCAGATTGAGGCCCATGCCGATCGCATCGGTCGCGACCATGAAGTCAACGTCACCGGACTGATAGAGCGCGACCTGGGCATTGCGCGTGCGCGGCGACAAAGCACCAAGCACGACCGCAGCACCGCCGCGCTGGCGGCGGATCAGTTCAGCGATCGCGTAGACGTCCGAAGCGGAGAACGCGACGATGGCAGAGCGGGGCGGCAGGCGTGTGATTTTTTTCTGGCCGGCATAGGTCAACTGACTGAGCCGCGGCCGAGAAATGAAATTGGCGCCGGGGATGAGATCAGAAATCGCCTCGCGCATCGTCGAAGCACCAAGTGCCAGCGTCTCCATCTCGCCGCGCGCATGCAGCAGGCGGTCGGTGAAGACGTGGCCACGCTCCGGGTCAGCAGCCAGCTGGATCTCGTCGATCGCCAGAAAATCGACGGTTATGTCCTGCGGCATAGCCTCGACGGTGCAGATCCAGTATTTCGCACCTTCCGGCTTGATCTTTTCCTCGCCGGTGATCAGCGCAACCTTGTCGAGACCGACGCGCGTAGAGACGCGGTCATAGATTTCCCGGGCCAGCAGGCGCAACGGCAGACCGATCATGCCGGTCTCGTGACCGAGCATGCGCTCGATCGCGAGATGGGTCTTTCCCGTGTTGGTTGGGCCGAGCACCGCGGTGACGTTACGGATGCGGGTCATGTGGTCGACGCCCATGGTCTTGCTATCTCCGGGGGAATTTGCCGAATGGTGGCATCGCAGACCCGGCACAAGAGATCAAGTGGCTCACGTAAATTGGTCCCGGTTAAACCGGCGTTCGTGTTCCATTGATCAGCCCGCACCGATCCAGATCGTTGGTTGATTAGGATGCGACTCCCATGCCGATCAAACGCATCCTAGTGCCGCAAGGCGATCCGCTGCTTGGCGCCATTATCGATGTTGATCGACCGGGCCACAATCGAAACCGTACCGAACCCGGTAGGAATGTTGATTTCATAGGGCACCATCAGTTTCGCCGCCGGCACCGGGCGCAACACGATTTCCATATCGCGATTTTTAGATAGTGAATTGATCCGACTAGTCTTTTTGTGCCCAGCGATCGGCGTGAACCGGATCCGGCAGACATAACCGAACCTCGGTTGGCCGCTTGGCTTGCGTTCCTCAATCCGGCGCCGCCCCTTTGGCGATAGTTTCAAGCGCAGCCGCCTCTTGCCATCGAAGATCTCGGCAGATTGACTGCACGGGTTACCGTTTGCGACCCGCGTCATGCGCATGATCGCCGTCATAGGATCCATGACGCCGATAAGATGCTCGGGCAACAAGGGAACATGGTTATTTGTATAGTTAACGCGTGGTGTGTTGTTGAGATCGATGACACGGCCGCGCTTGAACTTCATTGAGGCGCTCTTGCGCTTCTTTTTGATGTAATAGACGAAATCAAAGCTCTGCGGCCGCGGCGTACGTGACACAACGCCTTTGGTGTTGGACTGACTGCTCCATTTGAAGGCACCAAACAGCAGTTTGACGTTGGAGTTACTGGTCAACTCATAGCGCCGACCGGCGACTTTCGACTTGAACTGGAAACTTCCGATCTTGATTCCGGCGTAGCGGATCTTGTAGTCGGCAGCGACACGCAGAGCCGGTTTTTTCGCAGCAAGGGCAGTCCCTGCGGGGAGCAAGGTCGCTGCCGCAAGAAACGCGATTAATCGAGAAGTCCTGCCATTCAGGCCCAGGCGTCCGCTCAATGAAGTCCCCATCCCTGTTCGTGACGTCTCCCAGAACGTCGCATAAGCCCAGGCGCTGGCATCAGGCATCAAAGTGTCGGCTTTAAGGCCTGTGGACGGGGGGATGGGCCATTCGACAGGTCATGTCGAACTGGTTTGTATGCGCCAAATTTCAGTCACTGAGGCGCCTTCTACACTTGACGAAACCGGGTGATGGCCCTTATACAGCCCGTTCGGTAAGCGCGATCCGCATCGGTGGCTCGCGATCCAACCTATTTCCCGATTTCGATCGATGATGCGCGCGCTGTGACCGGTGCCGTGAGGAGCCTGTAATGACAAGAAAATGTGAGCTCACCGGCAAATTGCCGATGTCCGGACAACTGCGCAGCCACGCTGAAAACAAGACGAAACGCGTTTTCCGGCCAAACCTGTGCAAGGTCACGCTGATGAGCGATACGTTGAAGCGTTCATTCCGCATGAAGATCAGTGCTCATGCGCTGAAGTCAGTTGAGCATCGCGGCGGACTGGATGCCTATCTCAAGAAGGCCAAAGCTGCGACGCTGTCGCCGAAGTGCCGTCAGATCAAGCGCGACATAGCCAAGGCCGAGTCGGAAGCCGTATCCGATAGCGCTGAAGCACCGGCCGCTTAAGCGGCGAACCGGTCAGGAAGCCCTGAGTCATTGAACCGCGAGGCTATAAACGCCGCGCGGTTTTCGTTTTTGAGTTGGCGCCCTCGCGGATATCGGCCCCGCCCGCGCCCTACGTCAGGACCTCGAATTGCAGCAATATTGTCCGCTGCAAGAAACTGTTAAAATTATTGTCTGAAATCACCGTCAACACGGTCCGCTTGGACCGGCTGTCGCGATGTATCGCGAGCCCTTCCATATTGTCGATCTCCGAGCCAAGATCAGCAGACATCATGATGTCGCCGTTGAGCACCGCGCCCGGTTTGATCTGCTTGGCGGCAATCCGCCGGATGCGCATTTTCACACCTTCAGACCAGCGAAAACGACGCTCAAGAACATAGAGGCTGCCGTCGGCCGCGCCGGCGACATCGGTGATATCGAAGCCTTGGACATTGGTCAGCGCCAGCGGAAACACCTTTTTGCGATGCCACATCCAGCCGCGATGATGGCCATTGGCATCCAATGTACGCTCGGCAAAAGCGACAACAGCACCCTTTCTCGGGCCGGCGCGCAGCACGCCCGTTGCCTCGATCCCCTTGTTTCTCCCCAGTCGTACGGGTGGACGGAGATAATGGCTCGGCGAGCCAATGCTGCCGGCCTTGAGTTTGAAGTAACCGATGCGCTGATTGGCTTCGAATCCAACAAGCACAACACCACTATCGAGATCCCCCTTGACCAGGCGCAGCGCCTCGGCATCGCGATCGCGGCCACGCCGCAGCCGCTTGTTGCCGAGCGCCAGGATCGGACCGATACGCGCGGCACTGAGGCCTGCCGGCCGGCTGCCACGATAACTGAGCCGGGCTCTGAACCAGGCACCGGCGTCGGAAACGGCCAGCAGCCGGGTCCCGTCCGGCGAGATTTCAAGCCCCGAAAAGCCACCAAATGCCGCGTCCGACGAACGCAACACAAGGCCGCCACGAAAACGAAGACGGCCAACCCGGTCACCGCCGACACCGGATTTCGAGAACCTGCGGATCGGCGCGGCGCGTATCGTCAAATCGTGGACCGTCAGGCGACTAGCGTTGGGTTTGACCGCGGCCACACCGAAACCAGCGAGCAACAGCGCGAGGATGCCAAAAACAACCAGTGTGCCAAAAGATTTAAGTGGCAATGCAGCCATCCTGCCCAAGTGTAGGGAGAGCCCGAGGTTCCGTCCGAATGGCGGGAACGTAGAGGAAATTTCCGGCCAAATGCAGACGACTTAGAGACAATTTGAGAACAAAGTTGTCGACAAGTACCGCTGCCTTGCCGGCAACGGCCACGGTGTCTTGTCCAATCTTTCGTGCTTAGGCCGCGCGACCGCGACCGCCGCCACGCGGCCGTGCGACGACGGGCCCGGCGTTCTCTTCGAACATGTCGACAAGCTGGTCGGTCATAGCGCCAGCGAGCTCGCTTGGATCCGTGATCGTGACGGCGCGCTCGTAATAGCGTGTCACGTCGTGGCCGATGCCGATCGCAATCAGCTCCACCGGCGACCGGCTTTCAATCTCTTGAATAACCTGACGCAGGTGTAGCTCGAGATAAGAGCCGGAGTTGACGGACAGCGTCGAGTCATCAACCGGCGCCCCGTCGGAGATCATCATCAGGATGCGACGCTGTTCAGGGCGTGCCAGAATGCGCTGATGCGCCCAGGCAAGCGCCTCGCCGTCGATATTCTCCTTGAGAAGGCCTTCGCGCATCATCAGCGCAAGATTGCGCTTGGCACGGCGCCAAGGTGCATCGGCCGACTTGTAGATGATATGGCGCAAATCATTGAGGCGGCCAGGCCCGGCCGGCTTACCGGCGGCGAGCCACGCCTCGCGCGATTGCCCGCCCTTCCATGCGCGTGTCGTGAAGCCGAGAATCTCGACTTTGACGCCGCAGCGCTCAAGCGTGCGCGCCAAAATATCGGCACAGCAGGCCGCAACCATGATCGGCCGGCCACGCATACTGCCCGAGTTATCGAGGACCAATGTCACAACTGTATCGCGAAAATCGGTGTCGCGCTCGCGCTTGTAGGACAGCGGATACATCGGGTCGATAACGATCCGTGGCAGCCGCGCCGCGTCGAGCACGCCTTCCTCGATATCGAAATCCCAGGCGCGGTTCTGCTGCGCCAGCAGGCGGCGCTGCAGCTTGTTGGCAAGGCGCGACACAACGCTTGAAAGTGAACGAAGCTCTTTGTCGAGAAAGGTACGAAGCCGATCGAGTTCTTCAGGCGTTGACAGGTCTTCAGCGGAAATCTCTTCGTCGAACGTCTTGTTGAAGATCGCGTAGCCAAATGCTTCCGGGTTATCGAGCACCGACTGGTTGGGGCGCCACGGCTCGTCGCTGTCAGCCGGGTCTTCACCATCGGCTTCCATCTCGAAATCTTCAGAGTCGCTTGAATCCGTGACTTCTTCGTATTCGCCGTCTTCGCCCTGCGCCATCTGCTCTTCGCTGGAGCGTTCCTGGCCATCGCTTTGATCGTCGCCGGCTTCCTGGTTCTGCTCGCCCTGATCCTCGCTGTCTTCGCCGGCTTCGTCCTGATCTTCCTGGTCGCCTTCACTCATTTCCTCAGTGAGTTCGAGCAGGCGCAGCAAATCCTGGACGACACGGCCGAACTTGACCTGATCATCGGCCCATTCGTGCATCTGATTGAATGAGTCACCGGCCCGTTCTTCGACGATCGGCTTCCATACATCGACGAGCGCCTGAGCGGTCGGCGGTGGCGGCTTGCCGGTCAGTTTTTCGCGCACGATCAACGACAGCGCTTCTTCCAGCGGTGCCTCCTCGTGGGCTGTAACATCGATGAAACGTCCGTGCGAAAAGTGATCTTCTATCTTTGCGGAAATGTTATCGGCCATGCCCGGCATGCGGTTTGAGCCAAGCGATTCGACGCGTGCCTGCTCGACCGCCTCAAAGACCTCGCGCGCAGGCCCGGCCTGTGGTGCGAGGCGCTTGTGCAGCTTTTCGTCATGACAGGCCGCCGTCAGCGCCAGACTGTCGGCCCAGCCGCGGGCAACGGCGATTTCCCGCGCGGTCGGCACGCGTGACGGCTCAGGCAATTGCACGGCCTTGCCCGAAAGTGCCGGCTTGCCGGCTGAATAAGCAACCTCGATCTCGCCATCGCCGGCAATCGCGCGCACGGTCGACGCGAGCGCCCGCTTGAACGGTTCTGCCGGCGATTCCTTACGGTTGCTGCCGCTTGATGACATGAATACCGACCTCAGCTGAGCGCGATGTTTGCCGCACTTTCCGGCAGATCTTCTCCGAAGCAGCGCTGATAGAATTCAGCGACCAGCGGACGCTCCAACTCATCGCACTTGTTAAGGAAGGTCAGGCGGAAGGCAAAGCCGACATCGGAAAAGATATCAGCGTTTTCCGCCCACGTGATCACCGTTCGCGGGCTCATCACTGTCGACAGATCGCCATTGATAAATGCATTACGCGTTAGATCGGCGACGCGGACCATGTTCGAGACGATCTGCTTGCTCTTCTCGTCCTTGGCGTATTTCTTCACCTTGGAGGCCACGATGCCGACTTCATTGTCGTGTGGCAGGTAGTTGAGCGTGCAGACAATCGACCAGCGGTCCATCTGACCTTGGTTGATCTGCTG
>JAGDYV010000035.1:0-25955 GCA_049116495.1 Hyphomicrobiaceae bacterium
GGAGCGCTGACGTCGGACAATGTCTAGCTATCGGCATTGCCACGATCGTTTCGGCGCGCACCCGAAATCTCAAGCCGTTCGTCTATGAGACGGCGACAAAGGAAGAGCAGATAAGCTGGCTGTACCGTCAGGCGAAGCGTTACCGCCGAGATATCGCTGGCAATCTTCCAAACGGTTGGGGTGGGTCGCCGAATCTGGAGGTTGCACGCATCGATGTGGAACCTGGCGAGCGCACGATCCATTTTCGTATAGAGGCAAAAGAACAAGCGGAACTTGCCGTCAACGCCAAAACGATCGAGCATCGATGGTTGAAACGTGTGTGTCGGGAATTCATTCACGGCACGCTCTATAAAACGGGCGTTCGTATTGTAGACTCGTTCCATCTGATGAACGGCGCCAGGGTGTTTCAGGTGGCTATCTCACCAGATCGGTGCGATGCCATCTATCCTCCGTCAGGATGACTAGCCGACGTGCTTTGATGTAGTTGTCGTCGTAGGCGGGAATTGAGGATTTCCGAAAGTGGCCCTCTCCGGCCAGTCGTCGACCGGCAGCTTGTTGGGGAACTACAGCCGGAACCACGCTTCGTACCGTGACTGGCGGCTTTTGAGTATCCTGCTGTCGTGATCAGCGCGCGACGACCGGCGAATTTTGACCCGTTGCAGAACTTCCGCATCTCAGGATAAACAGCCCACCCAAACGTCAACGGACAGCTGTATTGCTGCCCGTTGACAGTTGTTTGGTGAGCACGCTCGATTGATCTCAACCCGCCGGCCTGATGCAGCGTCCACGGAATTTGCGGTAACCGCGCGGGCAACTGGTCTGGGCGCGAACGCACCGTTGTCCAACCCTCTTGAAACCAGGCCTACACCTAACGAACGTGCTCTGACAGCGGCCTTGGATCAGCTTTTTGCCAGTTGGGCATGATGCCCGCACACAGCGCCGACCAACTTTCCTGAAACCCCGCGAGCATTGGACAGTTTCACGAACGCAACGGTTGCCGACCAGCTTTTCGCCACGGCGACACGCAATCCGAACGCAGCGTTGTCCGACTTTCTTGAAACCGCGTTTGCAATCAATGACACGACGGATGCAACGGTTGCCAATCAGCTTCTGGCCGCGAGGACAGGAAACCCGCACACAGCGCTGCCCAACCTTCTTGAAGCCACGTGAGCACTGCACGGTTTGATTGACGCAACGGTTTCCCACCTGCGTTTGGCCACGAGGACATGCGATTCGAATGCAGCGTTGGCCAACTTTCCTGAAACCGCGTTTGCAGTCCACAATGCGGCGAATACAGCGGTTACCGACCAATGTAAGGCCACGCGGACAGACAATGCGCACACATTTCCCACGCATTTTGCGGAATCCCGGCGCGCACTCGACAACCGTGGTTGGAGGGATCGGCGTTACCGAAGCGGGCGGTATAGGCGTCGAACCATCATGTGTCGGCTGCGGTGCAACACCGACATCGGTCGGCGTCGGTGTCGCTCCGATGCATTGGAACGTATTGCCCTGCAAAGTTTGCAGTTTACTCCGACCGTCAACGATCGTGTGAAGCGCACAATTGATGTGCTCTGCTTTTTTTATCCGGAGCGTATGACGACCGACACCGAGATATGTGCTGGGCCCTGTCTGTTTGGCATCAAGCCGCCCTGCCCAATTGCGCTTACCCGAACATTGCAGCCGATAGCGAATCTTGCCCGGCGTTGTCGTACGAATGGCCATGGCAACCTTGGCTTCACGTGCACACTGCGGCGACTTCGGATCCTGATACGACAGAGTGCCCTTAACGGGCTCCAGGCAGGTAACTTTAAGTGGCTGCCAACCGGAGTTCAGATTCGCGTCATTCGAAGAAACCGCCATCAGCATGGTGTCGATCTCACGCATGTTGAAGGTCTTTCGAAGGATGCCGACGAACTGATCATCTTTGCGTTTGACCTTAATGCTTTCGATCACCATCACGACGCCCGCCTGGTTTTTGATCTTAGTTAGAACGGAGCCAGCACGGTTTGCCGTGATGCGCACCTTCGCCCTCACATCCTTTGGGCAAGTTGCCTTGTCCTGTTGGTTCAGCGTCAGCCACATCATACTTGCTTTGAACGGCGCGCACTCAACTTGGTGTCGAATGACCTTGCTTCTGCCGCCGCCGCGAACTTCAACGCGAAACCGATGACTTCCTGGTTCCAATTTGTAGTATTTGACCCGCTCGATACGATAGAACTCACGCCCGCCGCGTTTCACTTTACGTGCCTTGATCCGGATTGCCTCGGAAAGCTTGCCGTTGTGGCGGAAGCGAAATACCGCCGTTCTTGGTTTGGCGAAATCAATTCTTGCCCGAACTTCGGTGCGCTGCAGACAGCGGTTGTCCAGTGCCTTTGCGTCTACGCCGACAAATGCAACTTTCGTGGGAATTGGGTTGTTGGAGGTGCGCTGACACTTGACGGTGACCGGCACCGGAAAGGACTTTGTGTAATCGGCTGATCCTTCAATCGTATCAAATCCATAGGAACGGGTATCCGTGTCGAGACCGAGCGTCACGCGGATATTGTGTGTGAAGGGGGCCGTCGTTTGAAGGCCATTGTTCGTGCGCTCATTGCAGGCTGTGAAAATGGACGAAGCCTGCACATTGTTGGACAAGCCCTGAGGGAACTGATCCGTCGAAACTGAAAAGGACAGATCGGGGTCGGACAAAAGTCCGGATGAGTGGCCTGCCTCGTGCAATTTCTTGAATGCCGTCGTGCCACACAGACTACCGTTGCAAACACCATGAAAGATGCCGAAGCCTCTTATGTAGCCATTTCTTACCCTTGCGCCGACGTGGCCCGAGAATGTCAGGTCGGACGACTCCAACTTTGAATAGTTCTTTCCGTCTTCCGCGATCGCAACAATCTCTCCTTCAGAAATCAGATCGAGCCCGGCTGACGTGACTTCCGGGGCGGCCTGTGCTGCTGCCGAAGCAAACAACACTCCTGCCGACATCAACGCTATTCGAGTTAGGCGTGCCATTGTTCAATCTCCCCATTGCTTGTGTTTTTGGTAGCTGAAACGAGCCGATGGGACCGTACGTTTGCGCCACCCACTGTTGGTTAGTCGCAAGAGGAGCTGGATTGGTTCATTTCGATCTTTCCGCCCGGCTTGTCTTCATTCGAGAGATCATCGAGGAGCCAGCAATTGGTGCGACATGATCGGTAAGCTGACGCGATGCGCCAAGCACTCGCCAATCCCTCAATACTTCGGGATTGACTAACTTATGCGCCAACGCGTCAACATCGGTCTGAGACTTAACTCGGCAAACCAGGAGAGAGAGAGAGAGAGAAGCGCAGACGGCTAGAGCGCAATCAGGCGGAGGTGAACCGCGCGCGCAACGGCTTCGGATCGTGTCCGCGCTTTCAGTTTACGCCGCGCGTTGGCGATATACTCGTGCACGGTCGCATCCGATAGCATGAGCCGGTCTGCAATCTGCGCTGTTTGATAGCCACGTGCGAGCAACGATAGGCAATCGCGCTCGCGTGGTGAAAGCTTAGGATTCGGCAGTTCGACTTCAGGCAATACCGACAATCGCGCATCGAGATAAAGCGCGGCAACATGAATATCGGAGTTTGAAGACTGAAGATCGTCTCTCCAAAACTGAGCTTCCTTGCCGAAAAACAAGGTCAAATTTCCGTAAGTCGATGCGCTCAATTGATGGATCGGGATCGTAATCCCGCCGGTCACGCCAAAATCTGCGGCAAGACTAAAGAAGTCTCTTTCATGAGGATCTTCAATCTGGGTTGGATTGCACTCCCAGATAAGGGGCTCAACATTCGTTTTGCAGTATCCCGGAAACTTGTCGGCGGCCTGCAACTGCGGATCGGCGAGGATGGCGTCAAGAACTTGGTCATCGACCAGCTTTCCGACCGTGCGCCCGCACTCGACTTTATCCTGCAATCCACGTGTTCCGGCGAGCGGTGATCCTGCACAATAGAAAGCTGTCATTGGTTGGAGATGCTCGAACGCCTCCGTCACGCGATCCAAAACGCACTGCTCCGACTGTGCATCGGCCAAACCATCTAACAACCGTATGAAATCCAGCGCCTTACCTCCTGAAACCTCAAGGCTTCAAGAGTGCTAAATCTAGGAGGTCAAGTCAAACACATGGCGCTTTTCGTTGCTCGCATTACCCATGACGCGTGGCAGAGCTCACCCGATCTCCGGCCATCCTTAACGACCCAGTTGCGCACGAAGCCTGCAGCGATCTGTGACCAGTCCAGTAGTATGCGTCGGCTTCTGGACGAACCTTTAGTACGTTTTACTATGATCTTCAGCGTAACAACATCAAGCCGCCCCAGATCAAGGCCAGCACAATCAATGTGAGAAAAAAGGCGCGTTGACGAGACGCGCCGATCCAGAAAACTGCTTCAGTGAAAATGGCAAGGACTGCGTGCACCATGACTGCTCTCCAAACTAGGACTCACTGCGTTCGTCGCAACGAGCGCTCGTTCGGTTCAAACTCTTCGTCTAGCCCTTGTTGATATGGTGCACAAACTGGTCAAAATTTGTTCAAGTGGAGCGTTTCAACGCCGACTTCTCAATCCAAAGAGTACTTCCGAAGCTGGCCCGCTCCAGAAGACCTCAATCTGAGCAAGATTGGCTCGAAGCTGAGGGATAAGCGGACACGATGAGCTCGGTTGAACACGTTGCCACGGCGCGATGACTTCGATCGGGGGCGTTACTGTTCGACACGGCATTCCGTGCAGAACTGAAGAAAACCAGAAGGCCCAATATTTCCCTTCACCAGAATGACGTTTTGCAATTCGATACAATCGCTTAATCGAAACAAGTGAAGGATCGAAGCAAGGCGGGAAAATTTGCAATTAAAATAGTGGTCGCAGAGTGTTGTTTGCGATTCTTTGCTCGCATGACTGGCCCAGTGGCACACCCAGCGATCTTGGCTGACGTTGATAACGTCTACTTCTCAGATCCCTTTGGTTGCTTTTTCTTAGTCAGCCGCCTTATACAGTAAAGGACTTTGTTGTTTCCAAATTCTCAAAGAAATCCGGGTCTCGAATGAGCGTGCTCGTTGCGACACCCGAGGGAAACATCACATGTCGTTCCAGTTGAGTCGGTGGATCGGTGCGCTATCTTTGTCAGCAGTCGCTATCGCACTCGCCACTTACTCCGTGCAACTTAACTATCGATACGCGATCTGGCTTTTCGGGAGCTTAGGAATATCGGCACCGGTGCTTTACGCATTTGGCATCGCTGTAGCAGACATCGGAAAGTTGGCGCTGCCCTGGACAATTGGCGAGCAGTGGACTCAGCGCCGTCGCCTTGCCGCTGCCGGCACTACTACGTTGATGATCGGCCTTGCCGCCGCATCGATCTGGGCATTGGTTTCTCTGGGTCTACAAGGCCGTGAGAGTGTTGCTGACGCTGCTAGGGTGCACACAGCACAGATATCCGATTTAAAGACTCAGCGGGTCGCTCTGGCGGCGCAATTGGCTAACTACGGCACGATCGCTGCACCGGAAGTTATCAGTCGAAGCATGAAGGCAATGGAATTCGACCGGCGCTGGGCGTCGACCGTCGGCTGCACCAAAGTTACCGCATCAGCATCGCGTGCGTTCTGTGCCGAACATGGACGGCTCTTCAGTCAACTCGCCGGTGCGACCA
This sequence comes from Hyphomicrobiaceae bacterium, assembly GCA_049116495.1. GTDB lineage: Bacteria > Pseudomonadota > Alphaproteobacteria > Rhizobiales > Hyphomicrobiaceae > CAJQQK01. Next base: position 5,653 of record JAGDYV010000035.1, read on the forward strand.
AAGCCGAAGAGTTGCGCACCAAGATTGCCACCATGAATAGCCGCATCGAGACGGCGCGCCGATCAGGTGGAACCGCCACACCATATGCGGCCCAAGTGATCCTTGCGGGCCTGATCGGCACGCGCAATGAATCTGTAGGTGCGGTGACGCTGCTGGCGATCGCTGTGCTGATCGAGATCTTGGCATTGGTCATGGCCGCTGCGGCCATCGAGCAGTTACGGCAATTGCTCCTGCCTGCCGCTACCGTCCCTGAGATGCCGAAGAACAGTCGCCTCAACGACGCTGATGATTACTCAGATTTCACGGACCTGGACGGACCGCTTGACTGCTCTGATGATATGCCGATCGAACCGTCCCTGAAACCATGCCCGCCCGTCAGCAACGTGACGCCTCTGCGCTCCGACATTTCGGGGGTAGAGGGACCATTCACGCGATCCACCACGGATACGATCAACGATGCTCCAACCGTCCCTCGACAGGATCGATGTGCGCCGAGCATCTCAGGGACCGTTGGCAGCCTCGCGCTGGCAGTCGATCCTGACCTTGAGGACGGTATCGATCAGGCGCCTGCAACCGTCCCTGCGGAGCGCCTTGTCATAGTCCCTGCTGATCCCTGCCCGGTCGCGTTTTGGGATGCCTGCGTGATCCGTGCCCGCAACAAACGTGTCGCATCATCCGAACTTTATGCGGCCTATCAGGTGTGGTGTCGTGAGCGGGCCGTCGAGCCGGTGAGCCAAACCGCAGTGACGCGCCGGATCAAGGCGGCGAGGAAGGTGAGACACCACAAGAGCGACGGACGAAAGGTATTTGCCGGGGTTGAGTTGCGGTGACGCGCAGCAGGTCGCCCCGGGCTTTTGGGGTGCATTTTGGGAGTGACAAGGTACAGAATTGGTTGATGCAGTTGGCACTATATTGGCACTATCTGCTTAAGCGTTAGTAATTAAATTCTCGGTAAACCATTGAAATCGTTGGTGACCCCGGCGCGATTCGAACGCGCGACCCTCAGATTAGGAATCTGATGCTCTATCCTGCTGAGCTACGGGGCCCTGTCGCCGAAACTAGAAGGTTTTCCGCCAATTTGCCAAGGTTTTTCGAAGACGCGCAGCGGCAAGTCATCGGTCGCGATCTACTCATTGCCGCGAACAAAACGTCGTCGTGCAGGGGGATGCGGCACGACGACGGCCTCCTAAACAACGTTCTAGATTCTCTCATGTGGCGGCACACCGCTGTCATCGATCAAATGGCAGGCCGCGAGATGATTGTCCGAGAACGTTCGCATGACCGGCGGCTCCGCATGGCATCGCGGCTCGGCGAAGGGGCAGCGCCCGGCAAATCGACAGCCGGCCGGTAAATCGATCGGCGATGGCGGGTCACCTTCAAGATGCACCCGATCGCGGTTCTTTCGCGCGCCCGAGTAGGCCGACGGCACCGCCTTGATCAGCGCCCACGTGTAGGGATGCAGTGGCCGTTTGAACAGTGAGATGCGATCCGTTTGCTCGACGATCTGGCCGAGATACATCACCGCGATTTCATCGCAGATGTATTGCATGACGCCGAGATCGTGCGAGATGAACAGATAAGTCAGGCCGAACTCATCCTGGAGTTGACGCAGCATGTTGATGATCTGCGCCTGGATCGCCACGTCCAATGCCGAAACCGGTTCGTCGCAAACGATCAGCTCGGGCTGGCTGGCAATCGCGCGTGCAACGCTGATCCGCTGGCGTTGACCGCCCGAGAACTGGTGCGGAAACAACGCGCGCTGTTCCGGCCTGAGCCCGACCTTGGCAAAAAGCTCTGCGACTCGGGAATCCCGCTCGGCCGGCGCGCCGACATCCATGAGATCGAGCGGCTCGCGCACGATGGCACCGGCCCGATCCCGCGGATTGAGTGACGAGTACGGATCCTGAAAGATGATCTGCACCTTGCGCCGCAGCTGCCGCAGCTCTTCGCCCGCAGCCTCGGACAGAAGATCGTCGTCGAGGTAAATGCGCCCCGCGGTAATCGGCACCAGCCGCAACAGGGCCAGGGCTGCCGTCGACTTGCCCGAGCCCGACTCGCCGACGATGCCGAACGTCGTGCCGCGCTTGATGGTGAGGCTGATCCCGTCGACGGCATGCACAACTTGCGCCGGAGAGAACCAGTCCTTGCGGCTCGTCTTGAAATGAACCTTGAGGTCTTCGATCCGCACGAGGCTTGTATCAGACGCTTCGGTCAAGGCGTCCCCTCCTCGGCCATCAGCCAGCACCGTGCGTGATGGCCCTCTGCCACGTCGATCGACAACGGCTTGTCACTTTCGCAGCGCTGCATTCTTTCGTGGCAGCGCGGAGCAAAGGCGCAGCCGGTCCCAAGATCGGTCAACGCCGGCACGACGCCCGGGATCTCTTCGAGCAAAGCGCGTTCCACCGACGGGTCTGCTTCGAGGTGCGGCACGCAGGCGATCAACCGCCGCGTGTAAGGATGGCGCGGTGTATCAAGAATCTGCTCCACGGTGCCACTCTCGATCATGCGGCCGGCGTACATGACGGCGACCCGGTCGGCGAGTTCGGCGATCGCCCCCATGTCGTGCGTGATCAGGATGATCGCGGTGCCGGTCGTTTCGCGCAGCTCAAGCAACAGATCGAAAACCTGCGCTTGCACGGTCACATCAAGCGCCGTCGTCGGTTCGTCGGCGATCAGCACCTGCGGTTGGCAGGCGACCGCCATTGCGATCATCGCCCGCTGCCGCATGCCGCCGGACAGTTGATGCGGGTATTCTCGAACCCGCTTTTCCGGCGCCGGAATGTGCACGGCCTTCAGCATCTCGATGGCGCGGTCCCAGGCATCGCGGCGCGACAGCCCCTGGTGCAGGATCACCGTTTCGGCAATCTGGTCGCCGATCGAATAGACCGGATTGAGCGAAGTCATCGGCTCCTGGAAAATCATCGAGATTTCGTTGCCGCGAATTTGGCGGATTCGTTCTTCGCTCGCCTGCAGGAGATCTTCGCCGGCGAAACGGATGCTGCCACCGGCAATCTCACCAGGTGGCTGCGGCACCAGCCCCATGATCGACAGCGCCGTCATCGATTTGCCGCAACCCGACTCGCCGACGATGCCGAGCGTCTCGCCGGGCGCCAGCGAAAAGCTGATCCCGTCAAGGACCTGCGCGATGCCGTGGCGCGTCTTGAACTCGACCTGGAGATCGGCGACATCGAGGAGCATGCCGGATGGATTGTCGGCCATGCCTAGCGCTCCCTCAGCTTCGGATTGAACGCATCGTTCAGCCCGTCACCGATCAGGTTGACGGCCAGCACGGTGAAGAAGATCGCGAGGCCCGGAAAAATCACCGTCCACGGTGCCTCGAGCAGATAATCGCGGTTGTCGCCAATGATCTTGCCCCAGCTCATGACGTTGGGGTCGCTGAGCCCGAGGAAGCTCAGTGCCGCTTCGAACAGGATGGCGGACCCGACCGTCAATGCTGCGGTCACGATCAAAGGCGGCAGCGCATTCGGCAGGATGATGCGCCAGATGATGCGACCGTCCGTCGCGCCGATCGAGCGCGCGGCCTTGACGTACTCAAGCTCGCGAATTTTGAGGAATTCCGCCCGCGCCAGACGTGCAACGCCCGGCCAGCTGACAATGCCAATCGCAAAAATTACCGTGTTCAGGGTCGGCGAAAACAGGGCGACGAGCACCATCGACAGCAGCAGCGGCGGCAAGACCTGGAAAAACTCCGTGATGCGCATCAGCACTTCATCGACCCAGCCGCGGTAGTAGCCCGCGAGACAGCCGATCAGCAGCCCGATGACGATGGTGATCGTGGCAGCTGCCGCACCGACCAGGAGGCTCGCGCGTGCGCCGTAGATGATGCCAACAAGCATCGACCGGCCGAGGTTGTCGGTGCCAAGCAGGAATCCGTCCTGGCCGGGAAGCGCGGACGGAGACCAGACGATTTCGAACGGATCGGCGTTCATCAGCATCGGCGCCAACACGGCGACCAGGACGATCGCCAGAAAGACGATAAAACCTGCGACCGCCGCGATGTTGCGCACGAACATGCGCAAAAACTCAATGAAAGGGTTCTCGATCCGGATGGGCGCGTCATCCGCCGCCTGGGCTGTCACGAGAGATGTGGATGTTGGTGATGTCATCATATCCCTCCCGATCAAGTCGTTGCTGACGTGCGAATGCGCGGATCAACCAGCCGATACGCGAGGTCTGTCAGCAAATTGAAGACGATGACGACGAACGCGGAAAAGAACAGGATGCCCATGATCGTTGGCGTATCGGCGCGCAGGATGGATTCGAGCGCCAACGTGCCAAGGCCCGGCCAGTTGAACACCGTCTCGATGACGACGGCACCGGAAAAAATGTGTGAGAACTGCAACCCGGCAATCGTGATCACCGGAATGATCGCGTTGCGCAGTGCATGTTTGTAGACGACCATGCGCTGGCCGAGCCCTTTCGCGCGCGCGGTGCGAATATAGTCGGAACCAAGGATGTCCATCATGCTCGCGCGCGCCAAGCGGCTGTATTGGGCGATATAAATCGAGGCCAGAGACAGCGCCGGCAGGACGAGATGATAGGCCACATCGAGATACCACGCGAACGTCCCCTTTGCCGTGGTTGGTTCCGCCATGCCGGTCAGCGGCAAGAGTTCGAGGACGGACACGAACAGCACGATCAGCATGAACGCCGTCCAGAACACCGGGGCGGAAAAGCCGATCAAGGCCAGCACCGTGATGAAATGACTGAACCAGCCGTTCGGCTTTTGCGCGGCAATCACGCCAAGCAATGTGCCAACGAAAATTGCCGTCAACAGTGCCGTGGTCACGAGCAGCAGCGTCGGCCCAAGGCGCTCGAGGATCAAATCGGTGACCGGCATGTTGAAATAGTACGACGTACCCAGGTCACCCTGTAGTACCCGCGTGACATACGAATAGAGTTGATAATAGAACGGCTGGTCGAGGCCGTAGCTGCGGCGGATTTCGGCCATCACCTCGGCGCTGGCACCGCCGCTTTCTCCAGCGATCGTTTCGGCAATGTCTCCTGGCACCAGCGACAGCAAAATGTAATTGAAGATAATGACCGCGATCAGCAGGATGAGCGCATTGCCGACGCGCTGGGCAAGAACAGTCAGGAGTTTCATGGCCGACCAACTCTGGGCTTGCGGTTCCGGCGGGTGTCCGGCGCACGGCGGCGCCGGACATGGTCTTCGTCAAACATGATGTCTGGTCATCACTGCTTGATATAGACGTTGTCCCACGGAACCTGCGTGCCCCAGATCGAATCGACCGGCGGGTTGCCGACGCGCTCCTTGTTCCAGATGGTGTGATACGGCGACGTCACCAAGAATGCGATCGGCGTATCTTCGACGACGATTTTCTGGATCTTCGCGTAGAGCGCCCTGCGCTTGTCGAGGTCGTTCTCGGAACCGGCCTCGGCCATCAACTTGTCAAGCGCCGGGTTCTTGTACTGCTGCGTGTTGTGCCACGGCACGCCCTTGCGGATGTTGGTCGAGAGATACGTGCGGTGGATGCCGATGACCGGGTCGCCCCAGTTGAACACCGAGTCGACGGTCATGTCGAAGTTGTGGTTCGAGACCGTCTTGATCCAGGCGCGGATGTCGGCCGACGCCTTGATCGTCACTTCGACGCCGATCTTCTTGAACTGCGACCGGATATATTCGGCGATGCGCTTGAACGTGCCCGAGAAGATCACGACGTTCATCGTTGTCTTGAACCGGATACCATTGCCGTCCGGTTTGAGGCCGGCTTCATCGAGCAGCGCCTTCGCTTTATCCAGATTGAACTTGAACGGATTGACATCGTCCGAATAAAAAACGCTGCCGGGGTGAACCGGGCCGCTCGCGCGCTTGGCGAAGCCACCCATGATCGCCTTGAGGATGAATTCCTTGTTGATCGCATAGGCGAGCGCCTGACGCACGCGTTTGTCATCGAACGGCTTGCGCGTCATGTTGAAGCCGAGCCATTGCAGCGCACCGACAGCTTCGTAGCCTTTGTCCGTCATGCCGAGATGCTTCGAACGTTTGAGCCGGTTGAGTTCGATCGGGTCCGCCGCCCAGGCATAAAGGTCGGCCTGTTTCTTCTCCATCGCGATAACCCGGCTCGTCGACTCCGAGATCTTCTTGTAGACGATCTGGTCGAGATACGGTCGGCCCGGAATGAAGTACTTATCGAAGCGCTCAAAGATGATGTACTCGCCCGGCTTGAACTCCTTCAACTTGAACGGACCCGAGCCAACCACGTTCTGGCTGTTCTGCGGGTTCTTGCGGATGTTGACGCCTTCCTTGCCGTAGATGTGCTTTGGAATGACGGTGCCGAGCTGCGATGACATCGCCAGCAGAATGGCCGGGTGTGGTTTGCTCAGGCGGAGAACGGCGGTGTGCTTGTCGGGTGTGTCGACTTTCTCGACGACGCCATACATCGTCTTGAACGGATGATTGGCCTTGGTGGTCGCGATCGAAAACGCGACATCTTCCGACGTGATCGGCTTTCCATCATGGAAAACCGCGTTCTTGCGCAGCTTCACGGTGACGGCCAAACCGTCCTCGGAGATTTCCCAGCTTTCGGCCAGGTAGGGCTGCGGTTTCCAATTGTTGTCGAAGCGCAGGAGCGCGGCATGAAGCTGGACGCCGGGAATGCCTGTCGGCGTACCGGACGCAATGTTCGTGTTGAAATGACCGCCAATGAGCCGGTTGATAAAGGTCAGCGTGCCGCCTTGCTTCGGTTCGGCAGCGTTGACGCCTCCGCCCAGCAGCACGCTCAGTGCGATGCCAGATAGGGCAACTGTTCGTAGTTTCATGTTTTCCTCTCCTTACCGTGCAAATTGGCTTGGCATTGATTGGCGTCCCCGCCTTTGCAGCGTGACAGTGTTGGTCAGGTCTGACAACGACAAATGTCATTGGCCGGCGGCCAATCAACGCGATGGCGTCAAGCGGCGGATGGCGTTGTCAACGAGGTCCGGCCGGAACTGGGCCTTGGCGCCGATGCACACGATGCCGCTCTGTGCGCCGTGCCGGGCTGGCGCAAACGTTCCGCGGCGTCCGACGATCTGAATTTCGAGCAGCGTTCCGTCATGCGATGGAACAAAGCCCTTGGCGCGGACGATACCCAGTTCTGAAGTGGTCAATTCATGCACGAGTGCTGCAGCGTCGATTGGTTCTTCGAACGTGAAGCTGGCCGTCGCGAACAGTTCGGCGTGATGCAGAACGTTGTCCGCAATGCTGCTAGCGTCCGTGTGAAAACGCCCGAGTGCAACTTCGAGCGGCAGTTTCGCATGGCGTGCCTCTATGACCCGGACTTCGCCAAAGTCGCGATCCAGCCAGTCTCGCGTTTGCGAAAGGTCCGCCTCGTCGATCAGATCCGTTTTGTTGAGGACGATCAGATCGGCGTCCACGAGTTGCCGGCAGACGGTGTCTGCCATGTAGATGTCGCGGGCGCGCTCGCGAACGGTCTCGGCATCGGCCAGCACCACGACACCATCCAGACGATACTGCGCCAACAAACCGACACTGCTCGCAATTGCACCCGGCAGTGCAACGCCGCTCGCCTCAAGCAACACATGATCCGGCCTCGGGGTCAACTTCGCGAGATCGATCATCGCCAAAATCAGGTCGTTGCCATAGCTGCAGCAGACGCAGCCACCGGCGATCGAGATCATGTTGTCGTCCTGCGCCTCGATGAGGTCAGCGTCAATCGGCAACGCACCGAACTCGTTGACCAGCACGGCGACCCGCAGCCCGTCTGCATGGCGCAGCAGGTGATTGACCAGCGTGGTCTTGCCCGCGCCGAGATAGCCGCCAATCACCGTGACCGGGAGCGCCGTATCGTTCTGGGTTGCCATGCGGTCAGATGTCCGCCGCCGCAAACACGCGGCCACCGAGGACAGTGCCCCAGACGCCGACCTCCTTGAGACGATCCGCACCGACGGTCGTCGGGTCATCTTCGAGCACGGCAAAGTCAGCGCGTTTGCCGGTCTCGATCGAGCCGATCTCGCCATCAAGCTTCAGCGTATAGGCCGCGCCGAGTGTGATCGTGCGCAGCGCATCGTCGACACCGATGCGTTCGGCATCACCGAGCGTGCGCCCCGACGCGGTCTGCCGATTGCATGCGCACCAGGCGGTGAACAACGGTCCAAGCGGCGTCACCGGCGCATCGGAATGGATCGCCATCGGCACGCCGGATCGCAGGGCGGTCGCGCAAGCGTTCATCCGTTCCGCACGCTCTGGGCCGACCGTCATCGCATAATGCTGATCGCCCCAATAGTAGTGATGGTTGGGAAACAGGTTCACGCACATGTCGAGCGCCTGCATCCGGCGAAATTGCGCCGCGTCGGCCAGCTGGCAATGTTGCAGCGTAAAGCGGTGATCCGGCGACGGATGCAGGCGCAGCGCTTCCTCGATACAATCAAGGACCAGTGCCGTGGCCTCATCTCCGTTGGTGTGGGTGTGCACCTGCACGCCTTCCTTGAGGGCGAGCTGATACATTTCCCGTAGCTGCTCCGGCGGTACATACCAAAGCCCGTTCGGTGCGCCGTTGTAGTAGCCCGGCCATCTGATCCGCGCCGAGAACCCTTGGATTGAGCCGTCCGCGACAACCTTGATAATGCCGAGCCGCAACTTGTCCGTGCTCATGCCGCGCAGTTCGATCGCGCGTGCGACAATCTCCGGCACCGTCATGTTTTGCAGGCGGCGCAGCGATACGATGCGCGCGGGATATGAAGCTTCACCTGTGACACGCACCATCATCTCGACGGCGTCTTGCGGCAGCAGATTGGCAAGATCCGCCGCTGTCGTCACGCCGCTGCGCACGCAGAGGCGTGCGAACTGGCGCAATCCCAGCTCATCGCAGGCAAGCAGATCGCGATCGAACCCGACATGGATGCCGACCGGCGTCATCGCATCGGGCCCTTTGAGCTCGCCGGTCGGAAGACCATCGTCACCCAAAGGCACTCCAGGATGATTGATGCCGGGCTTCAGGAGTTCGGCCAGCTCCAGGGCCTTCGAGTTGACATTGAGAATGTGCCCGGAGGCATTGAGCACACCGATCGGCCGGTCCTTCGACACCTGGTCGAGATCGTGGCGACTGACCCGGCGGTCACCATAGTAGATTGCATCGAGCGACCAGCCGGCCAGTGGCGCTGCGGCATCATCAAGTCCGTCCTGGGCCTCGCGCAGGCGCTCGACAACTTCGTCAATCGATTTGGCGCCCGGCCAGGTCTTGCCATCCGGATCGGTGCGATCGAAGTAACCGCAATAGACATACCGCCAGAACGTCCCTTCCATGGTATGGCTGTGGCCTTCGACCAGCCCGGGCATCAAAACGTTTTCGGAAAACCGGTCATCGATCGTGTGTTCGCCCCATCCGGTGAGTTCGTCGAGTGCACCCGCACCCAGAATGCGTCCATCCCGCACCGCCACGTGCGATGCCTCAGGCCGTGCCGGGTTCATGGTGATGATTTTCCGGGCGCGATAGATCGTGATCATTGCGTCATCCTTGAACCAAGCGGTGCAATTTGGGGGCGTCAGCGGTGGAGAACCAAGTCGAAAGCTGGGCCAACTCTAGCAAATTCTACGGCCTTGAGTAGATGCCAAACACATTCTGAATATCGCGCAGTTTTTCGATCGCGAAGACTGGCGGCAGCGCAGGACGGTCTGCATAGTCATGATGCGCAACCCGCATTGCATTGGTCCGGCGGATGGAGCTTTCTGATGAACGGCATCGACTACATTGCACAGATCCTGAAAGACGAGGGCGTCGAGTGGATCTCCTGCTTTCCGAGTAACCCGATGATCTCCGCTGTCGCGCGGCTCGGCATCCGGCCGATCGCCTTTCGCCACGAGCGCGGCGCGGTGATGGCCGCCGACGGTTACAGCCGCATCAGCGACCGCAAGCGTTTCGGCGTCGTCGCCGTACAAAATCAGGCTGGCGCCGAAAACGCGATGGGCGGTCTCGCCCAGGCCAATGCCGATAACATCCCGATCCTGGTGCTGCTTGGTGGCAATAGTCTGAACCAGATTTCCGTTCGCCCGAACTTCAGCGCCGTCCAGCAGTCCCAAGGCTGGGCCAAGCAGATCGAGGCAATCTATACCCCGGACCAGATCGGTGACGTGATGCGCCGCGCCTTTCATGCCCTGCGCAACGGTACACCGGGGCCGGTCGTCGTCGAGCTCACGTCGGATGTCTGCCGCCAGGAGGTGCCGGACGACAAACGAACGTATAAGTCTCCAAAACCCGCGCGCCAGGTGCCGGAACCGGCTCTGGTCAAAGCCGCGGCAAGCGCCCTGATCGCCGCCAAGCGCCCACTGATCTGGGCAGGTGCTGGCGTCTTGTTCGCCGCTGCCACGACCGAGTTGCGCGCTCTGGCGGAACTCACGGCGACGCCTGTTTTCTCGACCATGCCAGGCAAGTCCGCGATCGACGAGCGCCATCCCCTCAGCCTTGGCGCTGGCAGTGGCACGACAACGCTGGCGGCACACGATTGGCTTAAGGGCAGCGATGTTCTGCTGGCGCTCGGATCGAGTCTAACGCGTACGCCCTACGGCCAATCGATCCCGTCTGACAAATGCATCATTCACAACACGATCAACCCCGATGACATCAACAAAGACGAAGCCGCCGACATTGCCCTGGTTGGCGACACCGGCCTGGCGATCCAGGCGCTCATCGATGAAATCAACGCGCAAACCGGCGGCAAGGGCTGCGGCAACCGGACCCAAACCGAGGCCGAGGTCGCCGAAATCAAGGCCCGCTGGCTGGCGGAATGGACACCTGTCCTGACATCTGACGAAACGCCGATTCCTTACTATCGCGTGCTTCACGAACTCAATGAGAACCTTGACCTCGAAAACAGCATCGTCACGCACGATGCCGGTGCGCCGCGCGATTGTATGGTGCCCTTTCATATTGCAACCGCACCGCACAGCTATATCGGCTGGGGCAAGACCACCCATCTCGGCTTCGGCATTCCGCTGATGATCGGTGCCAAGATGGCCGAGCCTGATAAATTCTGCCTGAACGTGATGGGCGATGGCGCATTCGGCATGTCGGGTACCGACATCGAAACGGCCGTTCGCTCTGGTGCTGCCATCACCACGGTTCTGCTCAACAACAGCGCCATGGCGACCTACTCGGGCCCGACGCGCGGCACGATTGGAGAGGAAGCGCGCAATACCTACGGCGTCTCCACCATGCAGGGCGATTATGCCAAGATCGCCGAGGGTATGGGCGCCATCGGCATCACGGTCAAGAAACCCTCCGAGATCGCACCGGCCCTGCAAAAGGCGCAGCAGCTCAATGCCGAAGGCAAGACCGTACTGATTGACGTGCATGCCAACGTCGAGGAACGCCGCTCGAAATTTTGACGCGGTACCAACCGAAGGCTGGACGCTCTGAGAACGACAACTCGAACGAAACAGATGTGAAAGGGATGCGGATGCTCACGTATGACTTCAGGCTGCCGCCGGGACCGAAAACGGTTGAGTACGCCGTCTTGGCGGAAGAGCTTGGCTATCGGTGCATCTGGTGCCCCGAAATTCCCGCGTTCGGCCATGATATCTGGATCACGCTCGCGCGCATTGCCGAACGCACCTCGCGCATCGGCGTTGGTGCCTCGGTTCTGATCCCGAGCTATCGCCATGCGATGGCACAAGCCTCCGCAATTGCCACCGTTGAAGCCCTCGCGCCAGGGCGCTTGCAGTCCGGTTTCGGCACAGGTTTTACCGGTCGTGCCGGGATGGGCAAGCGACCACTCAAGCTGGCCGACATGCGCCAGCACATCGAGCAGGTCAAAAGTCTCCTGCGCGGCGAGGTCGTCGATATCGACGGTGGGCTTGCCCAGATACTGGCGTCCGATGGCTATCTCCCGGACCGCCCGATCGACGTGCCTATTCTGATGGCGGCGCAGGGCCCCAAGGCCCGCCAACTCGCCAGCGAGATTGCTGACGGCATGATTGCGCTCGGCGCGCCATCGCCAGGGTTTGAAACCTGCCTCGTCTCGACCAACGGCACGGTTCTCGATGACGGTGAGGATATCACTTCGCCGCGTGCGGCCGCCGCCGTGAGGCCGCTTGTCGCTCTCGCCTATCACTTCAAGTACACGAACGACCCGGACGGCTTGAAGGCGCTGCCGAACGGTGAAGCCTGGTTGGCAAGCCTCGAAAAAATCGATGAGCCCTTGCGCCATCTTTCCGTTCACCGTGGCCATACCCTTGATGTCTCGAATGGTCACGATCACCTCGTCGGCGTTGAGGGAGCCAAGGAAATGACGTTCTCGGGAACGCGCGATGATTTGCGCGAACGCCTTGATAAACTCGAGGCGGCTGGCGCAACGGGCATCATCTTTGGCACAAGCGGCGTTGATGTCGAGCGTGAGATGCGCGCCTACGCCGAAGTTGCCGGCCTCAAGTGACCGGCCGATAATCCGCTACGAGATCGTCACCCCGGCAAGACCCGCCGGGGCCTGGACACGCTTGTGTCGAGTGTCCAACATTCAGTCACCGCTTGCGTCACCGAGAGATCATCATGTCCGAAGCGCCTTCTACGCCGCCCAGGTCGGGCCCATTGATCGGGCTGCGTGCCATTGAGCTCGGCTCTACGGTTGCCGGGCCGTTCTGCGCGCGCCTGCTGGCTGACTTCGGATGCGAAGTCATCAAGGTCGAGCAGGCCGATGGTGATGCGGTGCGCAGTCTGGGTCATCGCCATAAGGGCCGGTCGCTCTACAATGCGTCAGTGCAGCGCGGCAAGGAGATCGTGTCGCTCAACCTGCGTACCGATGAAGGTCGCGAGCTGACACGACGCCTGTGCGCGAAAGCTGATATTGTCGTCGAGAACTTTCGCCCCGGCACACTCGAAGCTTGGGACCTCGGGTACGAAGATCTGAGTGGGATCAACCCCGGCCTGATCATGGTCCGCGTGAGCGGCTTCGGCCAGGACGGGCCCTACAGCCATCGCGCGGGCTACGGCGTCGTCTGCGAGGCGATGAGCGGCCTCAGGGAAATCACCGGCGAGCCCGACCGCCCGCCGCCGCGCACGGCGACGCCGCTCACCGATTATATCGCTGGCGTCTACGCCGCATTCGGCACCGTGATGGCGGTGTTGGAGCGCCATCGCACCGGCCGCGGTCAGGTTGTCGACTCGGCGCTCTACGAAGGCTCCTTCAGTTTCATGGAGCCGCACATTCCCGCCTTCCAGCAACTCGGCATCATTGCGGAACGCGCCGGCCCGCACCTGCCAGGCAACGCGCCGAATTCGATCTACCCGACAAACGATGGCAGTTACATTCTCATCACGGCAGCGTCCGATGCCGTGTTCCGGCGTCTTGCGCAGGCCATGGGTCGCGCCGACATGCTCGATGATCCGCGCTTTGCGACCGGCGTTGCGCGCGGTAAAAACATGGCCGCCTGTGATGACGCCGTCAGTGCATGGACCAGCACGCTTGATCTGGCGGCGGTCGAAACAGCGATGGACACCGCCAAGGTGCCGGCGCAACGCATCTACAACATGGCTGATATCTTCGCCGATCCGCACTACAAGGCACGCAACATGCTCGTCGACGTCGAGGATGATGTGCTCGGGCCGGTCACGCTTGCCGGCGTCGTGCCCAAGCTCTCGGCGTCTCCGGGCACAATCCGCTGGCCCGGTCGCGACACGGGTGCGGACACGTTTGATGTTCTGCAACGCGAGTTGGAACTTTCGACGGCCGAAATCGATGCGCTGGCCAAGGCTGGCATTGTCGCCGGGCCGGGTCTGCCCGCGCAGCAGGACGAGACGTAAACCTTCCAAGAACGATTGAAAGAACCGCTGTGTCCGATCAAGACAAAGAAGATGGCGATAGCTTCTGGGCCGACCAGATCGATGAACTCAACCGCCGCCGCGACTTTGCCAAGGAAATGGGCGGTCCTGACAATATCGCCCGCCAGCACGGCGCTGGCCGCCTGACGGTGCGCGAGCGCATCGCCCGGATCACAGACGCGGAAAGTTTCCGCGAAGTCGGCAGCCTCGCCGGAACCGGTGAATACGATGAAAACCTCAAGCTCAAGAAGGTTACGCCTGCAACCTACGTTGCCGGTACGGCACGCATCAACGGGCGCCCGGTTGCCATCGGCGGTGAGGATTTCACGGTGCGCGGTGGCACCAGCTTCGGCGCGCAGCGCCGCAAGGGCGGACAGGGCGGCTATATCGAGGACCTTGCGCACCACTACAAGATGCCATTGGTCAATCTCATCGATGGTGCCGGCGGCAGTGTGACGTCGGCCAAACGGCGCGGGTTTGTCGTGTTCCCAGGTGTCGATGGTTTCGAGCGTTCGGTCGAACTGCTCGGTGAGGTACCGGTCGCCTCTGCCGTTCTCGGCACGGCCGCGGGCGGCCCTGCGGGGCGCGCGATCCTCTCGCACTTCTCCGTCATGGTCGAGGGCACCAGTCAGGTGTTCGCCGCCGGCCCACCCGTCGTCAAGCGATCGCTCGGCCAGGAGATCACCAAGGAAGACCTCGGCGGACCGGCTGTTGCCGTCAACAAGGCCGGGTCCATCCACAATGCGGTGGAAACCGAGGATGCGGCATTCGACCAGATCAGACAGTTCCTGAGCTACATGCCGCAGAACGTTTGGCAGCTTCCGCCCACTGGGCCGATCGATGATCCCGTTGATCGCTGCGATGAATCCCTACTCGACATTGTTCCGGGCAACCGCCGCCGGCCCTACGACATGAAGAAGCTCGTCAAAATGGTCGTCGACCGGGATTCGACCTTCGAGATCCGGCCGACGTTCGGGCGTGCGGTTATCACCATGTTGGCCCGCCTCGGTGGCCGCCCTGTAGGCATCGTCGCCAACAACCCCCGCATCTACGGCGGTGCCATGGATGCTGATGCCGCGCGCAAGCAGATCCACTTCATGGAACTGTGCGACACCTTCCACCTGCCATTGGTGTTCCTGGTTGACGTGCCCGGCTTCATGGTCGGCCTCAAGGCGGAGCAGGAAGGGACGCTGCGCGAAGGCATGCGCGCGGTCTACGTGGCTGGCCAGCTCAAGGTGCCGACCGTCACGCTCGTCATCCGCAAGTGCTACGGCATGGCCGGCATGGCCACCTGCAACAAGAATGACATAGATCTCAAGCTGGCCTGGCCGAGCGGCGAGTGGGGCTCGTTGCCAGTCGAAGGCGGCGTCGCGGCGGCCTTCCGCCGCGAGATCGAAGCGGCCGATGACCCGAAGGCCCGCGAACAGGAACTGGAGGCGGAACTGCGCGCCTACACGTCTCCGTTCCGGACAGCGGAAGCCTTGGCGGTCGAGGAAATCATCGACCCGCGTGAAACCCGCCCGCTGCTTTGTGAATATATTGCCCTCGCAGAGGAGCGCCTCAAGATCGGGCTTGGCCCGCGCGCGCGGGCCGGGGTCGCTCCTTAGGGAGAGCGACCTTCCAACAAAAGTCATCGCGAGCACGATCTGCTCACCGCGATGGTCGCCCCGCCTCAGCGGACATGGTAAAGAAATCGCTGCAAAGGAGAACTGATATGTCGATTACACGTCACGATATCACCACCGGACCTGGCCCCCGCATGAGCCGCTGCGTCGTCAACGGCGACATGGTTTACTTGGCCGGTCTCACTGCCAAGGACCGTTCGGCCGATGTTGGCGGCCAGACCCAACAAATCCTTGACGCCATCGACGATTATCTGGCCAAGGCCGGCACCAGCAAATCAAAACTGCTGCAGGCCAACATCTGGATCACTGACACGGCGAATTTTGGCGCCATGAATGAAAAGTGGAACGCCTGGGTCGACCCGGAGAACCCACCGGTTCGCGCTTGCGTGCACGCCGAGCTGATGCACCCGGATCTGCTTGTCGAGATCATGGTGACGGCGGCGAAGTAGCGCTTGCGGTAATCTTGAAGACTGCGCGGCAGCCGCAAACGGCTGTCGCCAACCCCGTCTGCTACGCAGCCAGCAGTGAATCCGCACGAGCTGCTGCCTGATCGCTCTTCGATGTGTTGCCGAGCCCCTTGAAGGCCCGGGCAATGCTGCGCCAACTCTGCACGGATGTCGGCTTCAGGGCGGCGCGTTCGTTTGCCAGTCCGAGCGCAAGGTCGAACCGTTTGGCACGCAGCGCCGCCTCCAGCAACGTCCAGCCGATGATATCGCGCTGCGCAAAACTGCCGCCTAAACGGTGCGTGCGATAACGCACGGGCAAGAGGCGGTCGACGCACTCACCGTAGCGCTCCGCCTGGAAGTCCTGAACCGCCAGACAGAACGGGATACCGATTTCGCGGCTCATGGCTACGTTGGCATCGGACGCATTCTCGACATAGCGTTCATTGGCGCTGAGCAGTTCCTTTTGCGCATCCTCACGCCCGGCCGCGACGAAAGCCATCATCGCGTGCACGTCATTGAAAGCATAGAGCGTATCTTTCGCAGCCGGCGTCCATTTGTTGGCAAGATGAACCCAGCGATCGCCGACATCGGCGCCAATCAGGTTCATCCGCCAAAGCAAGGCGACGGCGTCCAGTTCTTCATACTTGTCGCCCTGCTTGCCCGCGGAACACAGATGCTGGTCAAAGATGTCGAAGACGTTCGCGGTGTTTTCGATATCGAGATGAAACAGCGCCGTGTGCCACCATAAGTGGTTCGCGAAGTTCGACGTTCCCCAGCGATCGACATGATCGGTCATGAACCGGATACCGCCCGATTGCCGTCCGCACATTTCCATGACATGGCCAACCGCATGCACCGCATAAGGATTGTCAGGCCGCAACGCGAGTGCCTTGCGGCCGAGTTCCTCAGCGTGCGCGAAATCGCGGTTCTCTTCCAGGCCGAACGCGTAAAAGCCGAGCACGAATTCATAACCAGGGACGCTCTCGTCCCAGAGATTGTAGACGCGCGCGACGACGTCACGCTGCCCGACCACGTCACCGAGCAGAACGTCCGTGTAGTGCACGAGCGCCAGCGCGAACAAGTCCATCGGCTCGGCGGTCAACACCGTCTCCCAGTGCTGCACTGCCCCAAAGAAATCGCCCTCGACCCAGGCCTTGACCGCGGCGTAATGCCCGCGTTCGCGATCGTTGGCATTGGCCATGCGCTTCTCAGCTTCGGCGAGTGCCGCGACCATGTCGGGATAAATGCGGGTTTCCATCGCCTGCGTCAGCCAGGCCGTCTTGAACAGCCAGCCCATGACGAAATCGGGGTGGTTAGCGAGGACCTCGTCGATGATCGAGATGGCATCGCCGCGAAAGGCCAGCGCCGCATCGAGCGCGCACTCGAGACCATCAATCGCTTGCCTTGCGCCATACGAGATTGGCACACCCCGCGCATCCCGCCCGGCTTGGGTAGACCCTATTGTGTGAGTACCGCTCATCTCGCTGCTCCTGTGGCCCGCGTTAGGATTGCGACTGCACTCGATATGCACGAAACTTTGTGGCGTGATATCGCTCAAAGTCCACGAAATTCAATCAAATTGATCGTAATTTTGCACAAACGATTGAACGAAAACTGTCCCAACATAACATCAACGTGACTATGGCGCGGCTGGCGAACAGGCGTTGAAATCAAGCCGTATGCCCTACTTCATGTAATGTGCGCGAAACCAGGCAACGAATGCCGCAACGCCGTCCGTCACCGACGTTGCCGGTTTGTAGTCGACAGCTTTGATCAATTCGGAGACATCGGCGAACGTGTCGAGCGCATCGCCGGGCTGCAGCGGCAACATTTCCAGCTTTGCTTCACAACCGGCGGCCGCTTCGATTGCCTTGACGTAGTCGAGCAGGTTGACCGGGGCGTTGTTGCCGATGTTGAAAATCCGGTATGGCGCGTCCGAAGTCGCCGGGTCGGGCGCGTTCGCGTCCCACGTCTGTGATGGCGCTGCAATCTGATCACTGGCCCGGATCACACCTTCGACGATGTCGTCGATGTAGGTGAAATCCCGCGTATGCCGGCCGTGATTAAAAAGTTTTATGGACTCACCATTGAGAATGCTCTCGGTGAACTTGAACAAGGCCATGTCGGGCCGTCCCCATGGACCATACACCGTGAAAAACCGCAGCCCCGTCGTCGGCAGGCGAAACAAATGGCTGTAGGAATGCGCCATCAGTTCATTGGCGCGTTTGGTTGCGGCGTAAAACTGCATTGGATGGTCAACGCCGTGATGTTCTGAATAGGGCAGCTTTGTGTTGGCCCCATAGACGCTTGATGTTGACGCATACGTCAGATGCGGCACGGCTGCATGCCGGCATGCCTCCAGGATATTGACGAAGCCGACGACATTGGAGTGCACATAGTCGCGTGGCTCATCGATGCTGTGCCGTATACCTGCCTGCGCTGCCAGATGAATGACACGGTCGAAGGCGTGATCGGCGAAGCATTGGTCGACAGCTGTCCGATCGCCAAGATCGGCACGTACGAACGTGTAGGTCGCCCTAGGCTGTTGCGCGGCCGTATTCTCGAGCTCGGCGAGCCGCGCTTCCTTCAATGCCGGATCGTAGTAAGCGTTAACGTTATCGAACCCGACAACATCATCGCCGCGCGCCAGTAAAGCACGAGCGGTATGAAATCCGATAAACCCGGCCGCGCCTGTGACGAGAATTTTCATGGTTACTGTCGGCCTATCGATGAATGCGCAAATTCGGCGCGTCATGGACTGGAGACGTATCGTCAGGCCGCATGCGGTGTCAATCGCGACGGGGTTTCGAGGTTGACGACGATTTATCCCCGGGGGCTGACCGTTCGCTATCCTGTTTTTCAGTCATTCAACACGGGAAAACACCATGGACAGCACACCAAATCTCGACCTGCCCTATATCGCTGCCGCGCAAGCACAAAAACATGTCACGCATAACGAGGCGATCCGGGCGTTGGACGCGATCGTCCAGTTGGCCGTGCTCGATCGCGACTTGTCCGCGCCACCGGCGACGCCTGCGGACGGTGACCGCTACATCGTTGCGGCTTCATCAACGGGCGCCTGGACCGATCACGATGCGCAATTGGCTGCTTATCAGGATGGCGCTTGGCAGTTCTTCAGACCGCAGACAGGATGGCTTGCCTGGATCGCTGATGAAGGGCGATTGCTCGGCTGGGATGGCTCGACATGGCGTCCCGTCGCAACCGACGCCACAGTCAATCCGACGCCGCTTGTCGGGGTGAATGCAACCGCGGATACAACCAATCGATTGTCGCTCAATGCAACAGCATCGCTGTTCAACCACGATGGCAGCGGGCATCAACTCAAGATTAACAAGGCCGGGGAGCGCGATACGGTGAGCCTGCTGTTTCAATCCGGGTTTTCGGGACGCGCTGAATTTGGTCTTCCGGGTACGGATGATTTTTCCGTCAAAGTCAGTGCAGATGGTTCGATCTGGCATGACGCGCTGATCACCGACGGGGCCTCCGGCCGGATAACTTTCCCGCAGCATGTCGGCTTCGGCCTTACGCGCGAGACGGTTCCGACCCACGCCATCGACACGGCCGGTGCAATCCGTCTGCGCAATCCATCGACGCCGGCAAGCGCGACCGCGGCCGGCGTCCAGGGCGAAATACGTTGGGACGCAAACTATGTCTATGTTTGCGTCGCGGCCAACCGGTGGGGTCGCTTGCCGCTGCAGCTCGGCCCGTGGCCTGACAACTGACAGGCACCCAGCCGGTTCGCCGTCATCGTCGCGTCTACGCTTCGGCCTGTTCCGGTTGCCAGGTCAGCTTTGGCTTGCGTGCCGCACCGGTTTCATCGAGGCGGCGCAGCGGTGCCAGGCGCGGTGCCTCGATAAAACGCTCGGTCTCGCCGGCCTGCGCGGCCTGGGCAAGCGCCTTCATCGCACCGATGAACTGATCAAGGCTTGCCCGCGATTCCGACTCGGTTGGCTCGATCAGCATTGCGCCGTGAACCACCAGCGGGAAGTACATCGTCATCGGATGAAAGCCTTCGTCGATCATCGCCTTGGCAAAGTCCAGCGTCGAAATCTTCGTGTCATGAAGGAAGCTATCGTCAAACAGCACCTCGTGCATGCACGCCTGATCGCCGAACGGTTGCGTGAATGTATCGCGCAAACCCGCACGCACGTAGTTCGCCGCCAGGACGGCATCCTCGCTCGCCTGACGCATGCCGTCTGAGCCATGGCTCAGCATGTAGGCCAGTGCACGCACGAACATGCCCATCTGGCCGTGGAAGGCCGTGAGGCGGCCAAAAGGTGCCGCATCATCGCCGACATCGCTCATATTTTCGACGAGTTCGAAGCCGCTATCGATCCGCCTGACGAACGGCAGGGGTGCGTATTTTTCGATCTTGTCGGAAAGCACGACCGGGCCGGCACCGGGGCCACCGCCGCCATGCG
>JAGDYV010000036.1:0-119336 GCA_049116495.1 Hyphomicrobiaceae bacterium
CGCATCTTCCGCTCGCCCTTCGGTATGATGCTGCGGGCGATCAAGTCCAACCAGACCCGGATGAACTACACCGGCCTCAACCCCAAGCCCTACACCCTCGCGGCCTTCGTGAGCTCGGGCATGTATGCCGGCCTTGCCGGTGGCCTTATGGCGGCGACCGATCCGTTGGCTGGTGCCGAACGGATGCAATGGACCGCGTCGGGGGAGGTTGTCCTGATGACCATCCTCGGTGGAGCGGGTACACTGCTCGGGCCGGTTCTCGGTGCCGGGTTGATCAAATACTTCGAGAATATTTTCTCGGCCTACAACGCCTCGATCCTCAATGGAATCTTCAGTTTTCTGCCAGAGGGCCTGCGCCACGGTGTCGTCGAGGTGTTCTCATTGTTTGTCGGCGAAGGCTGGCACCTGACGCTCGGTCTGTTGTTCATGATTGTTGTGATCTTCCTGCCAGGCGGCTTGATGGAAGGCATCATGCGCCTGCTGCGGATCAAGGGAACGCCGACATCAACGGGCATCGGCAACACGCCACAACGCGACATCGTTGCCGAAGGCGAAGTTGATTCCAGCCGCCCAACGCAGCCGGCCGAATAGGAGAAGCAGGCAGATGGAAGATATCGTTCTCCATATCGACGACGTCCACAAAAGCTTCGCCGGCCTGCATGCGCTCTCCGACGTCAATCTTGACATTCGCCAGGGTGAAACCCACGCGATCATCGGGCCGAACGGTGCAGGGAAATCAACGCTGCTCAATGTTTGCATCGGCCGCCTTGAGCCGAGCCGGGGCAAGGTGATGTTCGAGGGCGGTACGGAACTTACCGGCAAGCAGCCGCACGAGATCAATCAACTTGGCGTCGTGCGCGTGTTCCAGACACCAGAGATCTTTGAAGATCTCACCGTGCTCGAGAACGTCATGATCCCGATGCTGTCAAAACGGGATGGCGCCTTCAGCCTCAATTTCCTGAGCCGGCTCGATGATCAAGGCAGCCTCGAGGAAGAGGCCAAGCAGATGCTTGTCGACCTGGGAATGGGCGAGCATTTCCAGCATCTGACGAGCGCGCTCTCACGCGGCGACAAGCGCCGACTCGAACTCGCCATGGGCCTTGTTCAGCACCCGAAGCTGTTGCTGCTCGATGAGCCGACCGCCGGTATGGCGCGTGCCGACACCAACGCGACGATCGAACTGCTCGGGCGCATCAAGCAGCGCGGCCTGACGATCGTGATCATCGAACACGATATGCATGTCGTGTTCTCTCTGGCTGACCGCATTACGGTTCTCGCCGGTGGGCGCGTCATTGCGCAAGGAACGCCGGACGAGATCAAAGGCAACCCGAAGGTCGTCGAAGCCTATCTCGGTGAGGAGCAGGTATGAGCACGGAAACGATCGAACGCGCAGCCGGCGACCAGCAAGCGGCGCCAGCTTTTTTTTCCTGCCGTGGGCTGCAGGCCTATTACGGCGACAGCTACATTGTCCAGAACGTATCGTTCGACATCGCGGAAGGTCAGATCCTCGCTCTTCTCGGGCGCAACGGTGCCGGTAAGACTTCGACGTTGCGTGCCATCGCGCGCGCGTCGACTCCGGAGTTGCGTGCCGGCGAAGTCTATCTCGACGGCGTCGCGCTGCATGGCAAAGCCAACTACGTCGCGGCCGGCCACGGCATCCAGCTGGTGCAGGAAGACCGGCGTATCATTCAAGGGCTAACCGTCGAAGAGAACCTCCAACTGGCGCAGATCTCGGGCGAGAATGGCTGGTCGTTCGAACGGATTTTCGAACTGTTTCCACGACTTGCCGAACGGCGCAAGCAGGAAGGCACGACGATGTCGGGTGGCGAACAGCAGATGCTGGCGATTGCGCGTGCGCTTGCCCGTGACGTCAAATTGCTACTGCTCGATGAACCGTACGAGGGGCTTGCCCCGGTCGTGCGCCAGGACATCGCCAAGGCGCTCAACGAGGTTCGCAGCGCTGGCATTACCAGCATCATCGTCGAGCAGAACGCGGTCGCAGCGCTGAAAATATCGGACCGCGCCGTCATTCTCGATACCGGCGAAGTTGTCTACGATGGTTCGGCCCAGCATGTCCTCGACAACGAGGAATTGATGCACAAGTACCTGGCGATCTAAAGATCCGGTGGGCAATGACATACGGACGACGGGACGTGGCGGTCGTGGCCACAGACCATGATTAGGCGGGGGGAGCCGGCGGGCGTCGTCTCGCGATTATGTGACAGACGAGTGCGACCACGAACAGAACAATGAATACCCAGAAAATCAACTGGTGCAGCACAATTGATGCACCCGTAAACCCGCCGAATGCGATGGTCGCCGCGATCAAAGCAATTATCAAAAACGTTACGGCCAAGCTGAGCATCGCACATCTCCAGTTCGATCAGCACAGGCATTTTCGGGCGCCAAGTGCCGGCAAGTGCGCTCATCCGGCGTGACGGTTCATAGCGGCTCGGTCACTTGTAGGATGGCGAGAAACTGCTGCCTTTACGTTCGCCCGCAAGCCTCGACGTCCCAGCTCTCCATCACTGCCCCTATCCGCATGTCACTTCATTGACAGACATCAATCGCTGCCCGGACAGGCGAATTTGGTTGCGAGTGGTTCCCGCCGCGCTGCGACCCACCACTTGGTCTTGCACCCGAGTTGCCGCGGGAAGTGCTTCCGACTTCGGGCCCTGCGCTCTTGAGCCAAAAGGGTCGAACGGGCGAGGGGTGGTTATTGTGTGGTCGTCCGCCGTGAGAGTTCTTGCCGCTGGGCAAGAGAAGGCATGCTGAAATAGGTCGCGTCCTCTTTTTTTTGCGGACTGAATTCCTTTTCGTCGCGCCCGACGCCAACGACCGCGTTGACGATGTGCTCGCCCGCGATCGAGAATAGTTGACGTGTGACATCGTCGAGCGGCGCGTTGGGGTGCAACGGCACGCGAAACTGGTCGATGATCGCGCCGTTGTCGATGCGGCTATCGATGGCGTGGAACGTTATGCCGGTCTCGGCCTCACGGTGATAGAGCGCCCAAAACACTGGAGCGGGACCACGATATTTCGGCAGCAGCGACGGATGTACGTTGATCGCGGTCAGCCGCGGCACCTGCAGCAGATCGGGCTTGATGATCTCGCTTAAGGCGCATACGACGAACAGGTCCGGCTGCAACGTGCGCATGTATTGTAGGACGTCAGGTGAATTGACCGAAGTCACCTGCCGTATCGGCAGATTGTTGTCCTCAGCATAGGTCCGGCTTGTGCTGGTGCCGCTGTTGCTGTCGGACGTCGGGGCGGCAAGCTTGGCCGCGATGCCGTTTGCTACATTGCTTAACGTGCGTTTCAATCCGTGTTGACGGATTCGCGCTCGTAGGCGGCCAAGTGAGATGGGCACCCTGTTGTACAAGACGACTTGAAGGATCTCTACCTGTTCGGATTCGCTGAGCGCTTTCAGGACAGGCAGGCTCTCATGGGTGGTCGCATTGGTAAAGAAGACGATCCTGACTGGCTGGCTCATAGCGAGGTGTGGCTCACGTGTGAAGAAGGCAGCGGCAATATTACGGGCGAACGCCGGAAGTGCTGAGGTTAATAACGTTTCTTGCTTAGCAGCTACGTAGGCCTGTTCGGTTTGCCCGCTGTGTGCGAGCCTTTTCCCGTAACAGGTCATCGCCTTGCGGGCCGTCGCGGCGTTGCCATTTCATCAGCCAGATCGAGCGGGCCGAGCTTGTGTTTATCGATCACGGCACTCGTTTCGGGCATGGGTGTTGCTTTTCACGGCGTCGATTGGTCGTTTTGCAACAATCATTAAAATCAGTCACCTTCGGCTTGCGAAGCGATGTGCCAGATCACGTGTGGCGTCCGACGCATGATAGTCTTGAGCCAACAAACCAGAATTGGTTAGTCGATGCCGCCACCCGTCAACCTTGATCGCGAGTTTGGAGAGACGGGCGTTGACGTCCGGTGGAACGGTTCCAAACAAGCGCGATTGATGTATTCCGCATGAGCGCTGCCCTCCCCAGCCTCCTTGCGCTCGCATCCGCTTTCCTGTTCGCGGTCTCCGCGCACGTCCAGAACATCGGATTGGACAGAAAGAACGCCGAGACAGCCACGCTTGTGATTCTCGTCACGACGGCCGCAATGTTCTGGCTAGCAGCTCCGGTCTTTGTCGAAACGACCAACTGGTGGAGCCAGGGAACACTATTGTTTGCCGCCGCCGGTTTGCTTCGGCCGACACTTTCGGCCTCGCTCTGGACACATGGCATCCGCCTGCTCGGACCAACATTGAACTCCGGCATCGGCGCCATCGGGCCGATTTTCACCGCCATCGCCGCCTACGTCATTGTTGGAGAGAGGATGACGTTGCCGATCGCCATCGGAACGGCGGCAGTCGCAGGCGGCATTTTCGTGTCATCATATCGCGGCAAGAGCGGTGCAAAGTCATGGCCTTGGTGGGCGATCTTGTTGCCGATGGCGGCCGAACTTCTGCGTGCCATCGCGCATTCAGTTACCAAGATTGGGTTTGATGATGTGCCTGATCCATTCTTTGCAGCTCTCGTGGCCACAACCGTTGGTGCCGTCACGCTGACGATCCGCTTCCTGGTGGAGGGCCGAAAGCCGGAGTTCCAGACGCATAGCATGAAGTGGTTCATCCTGACCGGGCTCATTACCAGCGTTGCATTTTTCATTCTCAACGTCGCGCTGGAAATAGGAAAAGTCATTACCGTGATCCCGATCGTCGCGATCTCTCCCGTTTTCGCGATGCTGCTCGGCCTGTTTGTTTTTGACAAGGAAACCATCACCTGGCGCACAATCTTAACGATTGCACTCGTAGTGCCGGGTGTTGTTCTGGTCAGCCTGTCGCAATGAGGTCAGGCGTTCGCGTTGCCGGCGAGCGGGGCAACGTTATGCTGCGACGTTGGGTGCTTTTCTTTTCTGAGAAATGGCTTCGATGAGATCTGGCACCTCGCTTGCCGGTTTGGCTGCGCTGTAGAAGTATCCCTGGATCTCACAGACACCTTCACTTTGCAAAATCTCTAGCTGATCCAGCTGCTCAACGCCTTCCGCCGTCGTTTTCAAGCCAAGATCGCTGCTGAGTTGCAGCACGGCTCGGACGATGGAGCGGGCATCATCCTCTTGAGCAATCCTGCCCACAAAAGATCGGTCGACTTTGACCTTGTCGAATGGAAAGTTCTGCAAGTGACTCAGAGAAGAGTATCCGGTTCCAAAGTCGTCGAGTGATATCCTAATGCCAAGCGCGCGCAGTTGGGTTAGGATTTTGGCGGCCTGCTTTGAATCTTGCATCAGGCTTGTTTCGGTAATTTCAAGCTCAAGCCGGTTTGGCGCCAATCCAGTTTCGCTCAGCACCGTTTGCACCACGCGGCACAAATTGACATCTTTGAATTGCTGCGGCGATAGATTGACCGCAATGCTGATCGCTTCCGGCCATTGCATCGCATCGCGGCATGCTGTGCGCAGCACTCTTTCCCCTATCTCCCCGATGAAGCCGATTTCCTCGGCAAGCGGTATGAAGTCCGCCGGTGAAATAGATCCCTTGGTTGGATGCGACCAGCGCACGAGTGCCTCGAAACCGGTGACCTGACCAACTTTGGGGTCGACCAGCGGCTGGTAGTGGACTTCCAGCTGATCAAGCGCGAGAGCGGACCGCAGGTCCAACTCCATCTCTCGTCTGGCCTGCATTTCTTCGTCCATCGCGGCTTCGAAGAACCGGTAGGTAGCGCGGCCTTCTGACTTTGCCCGGTAGAGAGCCAGGTCGCCGTTTTTGATAAGCTGCTCGGATCTTTCTCCGTCAAGCGGGGCGATCGCGATCCCGATACTGGTGTTGGTTACGACAACATGACCATCGATCTCGAATGGCTGCTTCAGCAATTCGATAATGCGTCCCGCCAATCGTGCCGGCGCATTTGGATCTTCCAAACCCGACTGGATGACGGCGAACTCATCACCACCCAGTCTGGCGAGGGTGTCAGTTTCTCTCGTTTGCGACTGAATGCGCTCGGCGACAGCCTGAAGCAGCTTGTCCCCTACAGGATGGCCCAAGGTGTCGTTGACAGATTTGAACCGGTCCAGATCCATGCACAGCACGGCAACAGGCTCTCCGCGCCTTGACCGAGCCATTGCCTGATCCAGACGCATGTTGAAGAGCAGCCTGTTGGGAAGTCCAGTCAGCGAGTCGTGGTGGGCCATGTGCTGCATGTCGACTTGCGATTGGACGATATCTTCGACCATACCGCGACCACGTCGCGCGCCGATTGCGACGCACGTCGCCAAGGCAAGGATTGCCAGCATTTTTTCCGTTTCGGCCCCGACCAGTAGCACATTGCGCACCAAGTACTGCTCGTATTGCGTGACAACCACCAATCCAGGTGTCAGGAAATGCGCCAGACAGATCGCGCCGACCCACGCCACGACAATTGTCAAACCGGATATCATGACAGCCTTGAAACTGAAACGCAGAGCACGCATGCCAACGAACGTGAATAGGAATGCGATGGTGGGAGATTTCAAACTGGCTTCAGGGGGAATATTGTAGGCAGTGCCGAAGGCCCAGATGGTGGCCACGAGAAGGCAACCGTCAAATACGGTCAATGCCGAGAAGTAATTGTCCTTGAATTCTGCTTTTTTGACGAGACGGATACGAACCAGAGATGAGATTGTCAGTGCTGATAGAAGTGCTACGACCAAGAAACTGTAGGACTCAAAATTGTGGCGGACTGCCGAAATCAGGTGAAGTGAGAGGATGAAGACGGCGATCCCTGCCTGCGCAAAACCGATGGACATTTCGCCCACTCGATCGTGTCGCTCGATTGCGTCATCAACAATATGGTTGGTACTCGACCGTTCAATCTGGTTGTTGCGCTCGGCGCCGATGCTCCGCAAACCATCCAGTGCTTTTGCGATCCTCGACAAGTCCGGACAGAACATACTTCGCATCCCTTAGCCTGCGGACGTCAGAGAACCTGATCGTTTGACCGGTTCGTTGCTGCGCGAAACACTGCATGCAACGATACTGCTGACGAGTATTCGATGTGGAGACAGGCCGCTGACCGGCAATAGGCACGCGAAATCATTTCGCTGCATTGGAGTTGCCGACGATGCGAAATCGATCATCGCAGAAATTCCGATGAGGTTTATAAACTGAGCGCGATGAAAATCGCGTTACTGGACAATATCGCCTTTAGTCTTGGTCAATAATTTATTAAGCGGAACCTCGATTTGAACGATTTTGTAGTTGCTTTCAATATTGAGGAGCGGTTTTGCGGCTTGCATCGAAACCAGGTGATCTGGTGCGGTGATTATGCCGGGTCACGAATTCGTCCAGCTTACCGCGGTCACATTGGGGCAGTGCTTCATGAAACCTTTAGCAAGGATCGAGCGCAATTTTTCTGGGTTAAGAAATATTCATCGTACTCATTGTAAAAACAATGCGGGAATCTCTCCGTCGCTCGACGTTGCGCTTGCTTGCCGTCGAACCGTATGAACGCCGCGAAATGAATTCGCGCGCCTACTGCCGGTCACCGGCCTGTCTCCACATCGAATAGAAAAAGTAACGACGCGCTCATTCGGTGCGCGTGCCTTACTGGATTTCAGGGCCGGCTATTGACCAATATTGAAGATACCAAGAAGGCCAGGCAACAGCTGTGCACCGGCGTGGCAGCCGTTGTTGTTTGGTTTGCATTCTCTTTGTCTTCGCTAACCTATTTCGAGTGGGAAGCAGGTTGGAGGGCAATTCTATGCCTCGGCTAGTCAATCCCTTCCAGCTTGAAGCAACCTTTGACCCGTTCGTCGATGAGTATCGGGTGCATGCCGATAAGATCATGCTCGGCATGTGCGTGTTTCTGCTGCTGTGTTGCACGGCGCTCGCGGCATGGACGTCGTCATGGCAGTCGCTTTTCGCCATCGGTGTGCCAACGACGTTATTGGGTGCTTATCTTACCTACACGTTGCCAGGTCATCTGCTGACACGCTTGTTCATGGGTTGCGCCTTCATGGCGTTCACCGGCTTGATCATTCACATGTTTCGCGGTGATATCGAAGCCCACTTCAGCGCCTTCGGCCTGATTGGCGTGCTGCTTTACTACCGAGACTGGCGCGTTGTGGGTTCAGCGACAGTTTTTATCTATCTGCACCATCTTCTCCTTGGTCTCGCGCAGACCTACGGGGCGGCAATCTATGTCTTTGATACACCATCGTTCTGGCCGGTTTTCGGTCTGCATGTCGCTTATTTTTTGCCATTTGTGGGCATGATGGGCTACTTGGCGATTGCGCTGCGCCAAGAAGCTTATGAGAACCGTCTGGTCATCGAGATGGCGCAAAAAATTGCGGATGGCGATTTTACCCACAGCGTCGAGATACCAGAAGGGGTCGATGTCGAAGGCGGCCTTTTGAGTTCGGTTGCCTTGATGCACAGTCGCATCCGCGAAATTCTCTGGATGATACCGACACCGACCCTCGTGCTGCGCCCGGACGACCTGACGATCGTCAATGTCAATGCTGCCTGGATTAGTGCATTCGGACCAGTCCATGGCCAGATCGAAGATCTGATCGGAACGCGTCTCGACAGTCTCGGTTGTTGGGTTGGCGACGATGACTGCTTGCGGATTCGTGACTTCGATCCAAATGAAAATCTGAAGCTCAATCTCTCGATCGACGCATTCGCCAAAGAAGAGCGGCTGCGCGAGGTCGAATTTCGCAAGATCGTCTACCAGGCGCACGGATCGAAGCTACTTATTGTCGTTGCCGATGACGTCACGATGCGTGATCGTGTTCAACGCCACCTTCACAACCTAGCCTACCAGGACGGTCTGACGGAGTTGCCCAATCGGCAAGCTCTGGATGAGCTTGCTGAACGGCTTGATGATCCGGGCCATACTGCGGGTTATGGCTACGCCCTCGTCGATCTTGACCGCTTCAAACCCATCAACGACACCTATGGTCACAAGGCAGGCGATGCCGTGTTGAAGGCGATCGCCGGGCGGCTGCTAGGCCTGGTCAGAGAAAACGATATGGTCGCTCGCATCGGCGGTGATGAGTTTGCCGTCGTTATTGCTGACATGTCGACTCCGGCCGCAGCACGACAGTTCGGCGAACGATTGTCCGCGATTTTTCAAGATCCCATAGAGTTCGACGGTCGGTTGTTGAGCGTCGGCGCCAGCATCGGGCTTGCGCTGAGTAATGACATAAAGGGTGGCTTCGACTACGTCATGTCGGCAGCGGATCAGGCGATGTATTCGATCAAGGGTTCGCGAGAAATACCATTTGAAGTTTTCAATCCCAGGCGCCACACGCGCAAAACCGATCTTCATTATGCGGCAAAACTGGAGCGCGCTATCGAATGCGGTGAATTCCAGGCTTATTATCAGCCAAAGATTGATATGCAAACTGGTAACTTCGTCGGGTTTGAAGCTCTGGCAAGATGGATTCATCCGGATCGCGGCGTGGTTGCGCCAGAATATTTCCTTGATGACATCCACAGCTATGGCCTGCTTGATCAGTTTTCGCGTGCTGTCCTGGAAGCCGTCTCAGAGCAGTTGGCGGAATGGAAGAGCGAGGGGCTCCAGATTCCTTCAATCGCGATCAATCTTGCCGAGATTACGCTTGCGACTGAAAGCGGCTTAGATGACTTGTTGCGGCGACTGGCACGGTTGCCCATTGCGCGCGAGCGCATCACGCTTGAAATCACGGAAGACGTTTTCATTTCGAGGTCCTCAGACGCCATTCGTGAATCACTCGCCAAGCTGCATAATGCTGGCTTTCGGATATCGCTTGATGACTTCGGAAGCGGTTATGCCTCCCTTCGCCACCTTACCGAACTGCCGATTGACGAGTTGAAAATTGACACTCAGTTTGTCGCGGGGATCGGACGAGATCATACCGCTGAAGTGATCATCGACGGCTTTCTTTCGATGGCAGAGGGGTTAAAGGCCGAGGTGGTCGCCGAAGGCGTGGAGACGGAATCGCAAGCGTCGTTCCTGAAGGACGGCGGCTGTCATCATGCGCAGGGATTCTTATTTGGCAAACCCTTGTCGGCACAGGAAGCACAGGCCTACCTGCGGTCTCTGGAAGTTCAGAAAACATCAAAGGTCAAAACATTGGAAAGCGTCTAGGCACCGAGCATCAAGCAACTCGCAAGTCGGCAGGATGAGCAGGTTCCCCCGCTCATCCCGGTTTTCCTATTTGGCAGCGCTGCACGAGAGCACTGTATCGGCAACGCTTGCCGGCACCCGGCCGTAGTGGCCAAAGCGCATGGTGAAGACGGCGCGGCCGTGCGACAATGAACGTACTGCGTTGACGTAGTTGAACATGTTGGCAAGCGGCACATGGGCCGAGACCTCATGTGCATTCGCCGCTATGTCTGTTGCCAGCACGGTGCCACGTCGGCTCTGCAAATCACCGATGACTGCGCCGAGATGATCCTCGGGCGTTGTCACGGTGACCTCCATCACCGGTTCCAGGAGTACGGGCTCAGCCTGGGTTAAACCAAGTTTTGCTGCATCCCGCGTGGCCAACTCGAAAGCCATGGCTGACGAGTCTTTCGAATGGAATGCGCCGTCAACCAATGTCGCGCGCAGGCCGAGCAAGGGATACCCGGCAAGCGGACCTTCGTGCATGGCCGCGATCAAGGCTTTTTCGATCGCCGGCACGAACTCTTTCGGGATCGTCCCGCCAACCGTGCGGTCCTCGAACAGTAAGCCCGTCTCATCATTGCCGAGCGGCTCAAAGACAAGCTTCATGCGCGCGAACTGACCTTGACCGCCGTTCTGCTTCTTGTGCGTGTGGTCGATCTCGCTGCGTGCCGTTATGGCCTCGCGATAGGCGACCCGCGGCGCACCGATGACGGCATCAACATTGTAATCCTCCTTCAAGGTTTCGACCGCGATGGTCAGATGTAGTTCACCCATACCTGCGACCAGCGTCTGCCCTGACTCGGCGTCTACGCTGATGCGCAGCGACGGATCCTCTCGGCTCATTCCGTGCAGCGCGCTGCTGAGCTTGTGTTGGTCGGCCAATGTCAATGGCTCGATAACCGCCTCGATCACGGGATCGGGGCAGTCAAAACCGTCAAGCACCAATGGATGCCTGGGCTCACACAATGTCTCACCAGCGCCGGTCGCCTTAAGGCCGACGACAGCCACGACGTCACCGGCTTCGGCGAACGCAATGTCCGTTTCGGCATCCGCGTGCATGCGTTTGATGCGACTGATGCGTTCGACTGCGCCTGTCGCACCGTTGATGAACGACATGCCCTGGTCCATACGTCCGGAGTAGATCCGCACGTATGAGAGCGCCCCCGTCCGACGCATCTGCACTTTCGAGACCAAACCGACGAACGGCGCGTCTGTGGTGGGCGCACGCTGTTCGATATCTCCAGTGCCCGGATTTACGCCCGTCACGACGGGACGATCCGCAGGGCCGGGGCAATAGTCCACGATCGCGTCGAGCAGCGGTTGCACGCCGACGTTGCGAAAGGCCGAACCGCACAGCACGGGCTGGAACCGGCCCAGCAGGCAACCGGCCCGGATCAGCTTGCGGGTCGTTTCTGTATCAAACACATCACCCTTCTCCAGATATAGTTCAAGCGCCGCATCATCGCCTTCCACGATCTGCTCGATCAGGGATTGGCGGGCGACGGCCACCTTGTCATGCATGTCCGGCGGGATGTCTTCGATAAGCGGTTCGAAAACGCCCTTCTTCCAGGCAAGCGCCGTCATCGACACGAGATCGACGAGGCCGTGAAAGTCCGCCTCATTGCCGATCGGCAGTTGCGCGACAAGTGGCAGCGCGCCGAGCCGTTCCTTAAGGGACACGACCGCGGCATCAAAGTTGGCACCAACCTGATCCATCTTGTTGATGAAACACAGACGCGGCACGCCAAAGCGATCCGCTTGACGCCACACGGTTTCCGATTGCGGCTCAACACCGGATACGGCTGAGAAAACCGCAATGGCAGAGTCGAGCACGCGCAAGGATCGCTCCACTTCGATCGTGAAGTCGACATGTCCCGGCGTGTCGATGATCGTGATCGTAGCATCGCGCCAATCACACGACGTGGCGGCAGCCGAGATCGTGATGCCGTGTTTCCGT
Organism: Hyphomicrobiaceae bacterium; assembly: GCA_049116495.1. GTDB lineage: Bacteria > Pseudomonadota > Alphaproteobacteria > Rhizobiales > Hyphomicrobiaceae > CAJQQK01. The sequence goes on from JAGDYV010000036.1 coordinate 12,079, forward strand.
TCCAAGGCACGGAAGTCCATTTCGGCATTGCCGTCATGGACGTTACCAAGCTTATGGATGCGGCCGGTGTTGAACAGAATGCGCTCAGTCAGTGTGGTCTTGCCGGCATCGACGTGTGCCATGATGCCGATATTGCGACGGGGATGGGTCATTGTTGGTCTCGTTCAGTCATGCGCCTGCGGCGGCTGGAAGCCGCGAAGGCGCGCGCGCAGCAATCGCCGTCCTGTGCCCAATGTGGACGCAATTCGGTTCAATCAAATGTGCTGCTTAGTTTTTGGGTAAAGCGGTGCAACGCGGCATTGCGCGCCCAAACCCGAAACGGGTGCGTTGCAAAGAGGCGCGGTGACACGCCCCGGACGGAGCGATCAGCGTGCCTCGCGGTACTGGCTATCTTCCGTCATGGTTACCTCCGCGTGCCTGGGCCTTGCGGCCGCGCGTTGGGTAGATGATAGAAACCAAGTGATTTGTCAATGGCTCTTGGGCGACTTCCTTGGCGGCGCGCGCTCTTCAAGGTGGTGCCCGACCCGCCAGACACAATCGAATCCCCGCCACGTGCAAAAAGTTGCATCATGCAGGAGCACGACGAAAATATGAGCTGTTAGTGGAACGCCATCATGATTTTGAAAACATCTGCACGGCTAGCGCCGGAAGACTGGCTGCTTATGGCGCAAGTCGACAAGATGGCGCCTCAACTGCAAGAGTAGGTCCAACACGCGTCTCGACGAAGCGTTGCGCAGCGGCGCTCCAGCCCAGGCCCAGGAGCCTTTCATGAGCATAGATTTCACGCCGGAGCAGGAACAGATCAGGGAGAATGTGGCGCGCCTATGCGCCGAATTTGGCGATCAATACTGGCTGGAACGCGATTCAGACGGTCGGTTTCCGGAAGAGTTCTGCCGGGCGATTGCAGACAATGGCTATATGGGTATCGCAATGCCAGTCGAATATGGCGGATCCGGACTGGGTATCACAGAAGCCGCAATTCTCATGCAGACGATATCGCAATCGGGCGCTGGAAACGGCGGTGTGTCGTCGGTCAGCCTTGGTATTTTCGGCCTGAACCCGATCGTCAGATACGGCACGGAGGAGCAGAAGCAACGGATGCTCGCGCCTGTCATCAGCAGAGAGGACAAGGCGTGCTTCGCCGTGACCGAACCGGATGCCGGTCTGGATACAACGCGTCTCAAAACGCGGGCTGTCCGGAAGGGCGATCGTTACGTTGTTCACGGGCAGAAGATCTGGATCAGCACGGCGCAGATCGCCACGAAGATCCTACTGATCGCGCGCACTGCTGATGAGGCAGAAACAGAGCGGCCAATAGACGGCCTTAGCCTGTTCTTTACAGATCTTGATCGATCGAAGGTCGAGATCCGCGAGATCGAGAAGATGGGCCGCAAGTGCGTCGACTCAAACGAACTGTTTTTCGATGGCATGGAGATCCCGGTCGAGGACCGCATTGGCGAAGAAGGCAAAGGCTTTCGGTATCTGCTGCACGGCATCAATCCCGAGCGTATTCTCATCGCAGCCGGGATGGTCGGTCTCGGGCGGGCTGCGCTTCACAAAGCGACAGAATATGCCAAGGAACGTGTCGTCTTCAATCGGCCGATCGGTATGAACCAGGCGATCCAGCACCCGCTTGCTAAAAACTGGGCCGAGTTGGAAGCCGCGAACTTGATGGCCTTTCGTGCAGCCCAGCTCTACGACCGCGGTGAAGATTGCGGGGCGCTTGCCAATGCTGCGAAATACCTCGCCGGTGAGGCAGCCGTTGATGCCTGCAACAACGCCATCCTTACTCATGGTGGAATGGGATATGCCAAAGAGTATCATGTTGAGCGTTATCTTCGCGAGGCCATTATCCATCGCATCGCGCCGGTGACGCCGCATCTTGCACTCAGTCACCTTGCCGAGCGGGTGCTGGGGCTGCCGAAGTCATACTGATCCGCGATATCGGGTGCCCAAGGCCTGAACAATGCCAAGCAACAAGAGAGGCTGAGATGCGCATCTTGCCGTTAGAAGGCGTAACCGTTCTGGAGATGGGATCGAGCGTCGCAGGACCGTTTTGCTGCCGTGTCCTCGCAGATCTCGGAGCAGAGGTCATCAAGGTCGAAGCACCTTCGGGCGGTGACCCTGCTCGAGGATGGAGCGAACAGCGATTGGGCAACGTCAGTCCAACCTTTCAAGTCATGAACAATGGCAAGAGGTCCATTGTTGTCAATTTCAACGATCCGACTGAGTTGGAGAAACTGAAGGACTTTGCCTCGACCTCGGTTGATGTCGTTGTGCAAAACCTGCGCCCTGGCGTGGCTGATCGATTGGGGTTTGGCCCGGAGCATGCCGCCGAGATCAATCCGAAGATGATTTATCTCAACATTTCGGCCTACGGGCGTTTCGGCCCGCTGAGCCAGAACCCGGGATACGACCCCTTGATTCAGGCCTTCAGCGGTCTGGTCGATATAACAGGTCCGGCAGACGGGCCGCCTGCCCGGGTTGGTGCACCCATCATCGACATGGGGACCGGGTTATGGGCGGTCGTCGGCGTATTGGCGGCTCTGCGTCAACGCGATAGGACGGGCCGCGGATGCGTCGTCGATGCAGCCATGCTTGACACGGCGATCGCTTGGCAGAGCCTATCCGCCGCGACCATTGAAGCAGGTGGAGAGCCTCCGACACGGTCCGGCCTCAAGGGCCCGCTTCTCGTGCCGAACCAGGCGTTTCAGACATCCGATGGCCGGTTGATCATAACCGTCGGCACGAACAACCAGTTTCGAAAGTTGTGCGATGTCATCGCGCACTCAAGCCTTGCCGATGATGCTCGATTTACGAGCAATGCGGCGCGAGATGACAACCAGGATGCTTTGGCAGAGCTGATCAACGCCGCATTGGCTCATAAACCGCGTGCCCATTGGTGCAAGTTACTCGATGCAGCAGACGTGCCGAATGCACCGATTCAGACCCTCGAGGAGGCGATGTCGCATGAGCAGATATCCGGCGGTGATATTTTCGTCGAGGCCCCGGACGGATCATTCCGAGTGGTCGGTCCAGCAATCAAGTTCGACAAAGTGCGACCCGGTATGAAGACCGCAGCCCCGGAACTCGGTGAGCACACAAAGGCCGTGCTGGAAGACTGACAAGGCAACAGACACGGTTTGCTCATCGCGAGCTGAATTTTTGAACTAGCCGATTTGTAAACCCAGCCAAAATTGACCGCTGTTGCGTGCCACAAAGCGCAGGCCACGCCATAGGCGACGAAGATTGCATGCCTTGCTCAAGGTTTCTTCGGCGCTTCTGCAGACGTCTCGCCTTGGTATTTGTCGTACGCCCTCGAGATGCGCTGACCGTTCGTCGAGTGATGTTTCTTGAACGCGCTACGTGGCCATGGATCAATCGTTTGGACCGCCTTGTTGCGGGCGATGGCATCGCCGGCGCTGAGGTTGATCGTGTCCGCGTAGTCATTGTCCCGACAACCAGTGATGAGCAATGTTATCGCAAGGCAGAAGATGACCGTCGCTTTGGTTCCGAGCCGTGTCACCATTTGGTGTGTCCAATCTTGGTCAGTGAAATGATGTGTCCCGGTTGCGGGGCTAGCGCATCGTTGTGACCGCGAACGACCGATGCCTGCCAGCTGTTCTTCTCATGCTTGCCGCGCAGGAACAGTTCACGTTGACCGCTGCCGCGCGAACTCTGCAACGGTGTTGTCAGCGGTTCGCCGGGGCGGGCCGGGCGAACGAGGCGCGGCGTTATGATAATGACGAGGTCGGTTTCCTGCTTCTTGTATTGTGCACTTCGGAACAAGGCACCGAGGACCGGCACTTTGCCAATCCAGGGCAGTTGTCGGGAAAGCCGGGTATTGCTGTGTTGCAAGAGACCAGCGATTGCGAAGCTCTGCCCGTTGCGCAACTCGACGGCGGTCTGTGCGCGGCGCACAACCAACCCCGGGATGCGTACATCGGCAATGGCAACGCCGGCGGTGTCATCGAGTTCGCTGACCTCCGGTTCAATCTGCAGGTTGATCAACCCGTCCGACAGAACCGTTGGCGTGAACTTGAGCGCGACTCCAAACGTCTTGAAGGCGACCGTGACCTTGCCGTCAGAAGAATCCACCGGAAACGGAAATTCTCCGCCGGCGAGAAAACTCGCGGAAACACCCGACATGGTTACGAGATTGGGTTCCGCCAGCCGGCGCGCGAGGCCGCGTTCCTCCAACGCGCGAACGATGACATCAACGTTCGTGCCGCCCTTGAGCAGTTTGGCGATGAGCGAGCCGAACGGTTGTGCACCCGATGCCAGCGATGCCGCGCTGATCAGGCTTCCGGTCACAAGTGCCTGACCGCCGGTGTCCGAGTTGACGCGGGCGCTGCGGACGCGCGTGCTGACCCCCAACTCGGTCGCGGCGCGGCGCGATGCCTCGACAAAGCGCACTTCGAGCATCACCTGCTGGGTAGCGCGCACATCAAGCGCGTTGGTTACCGAATCGGGTGCGTATTGATTGGCGATCATCAGTGCTTTTTTGACTGCGCGTGCATCCTGAACCGTGCCGCTCAAGAGGATACGCCCGTTGGCACCGCTTACGCGTATCCGATTGCGCGGAAGATTCTCGCGCAGCTTTGCGCGCAGGTCCGCAAGATTGTGCGTCACATTGATGTTGGCGGTGACGATGACATTTTTCTGCGGGTCGATCAAAACGAGGCTGGTTGCACCGACCTTCTTGCCGACGATGTAAACGAGGCGATCGGTGATCGGCACCAGATCAGCAATCTTTTCATCCGCGATCAGCGCCTGCGCATACGGTCGCGGAATTTCGACGACCGTTGATTTGTGGGCGACGACTGTTACGTCGGTGCTGCCATCATCGAGAAATTGCTTCGCAACTGCGACGTCGCTCACCAAGGCAATCGATACCACCGCCAACAGCATCCTGGTGATTGAAAGGCGCCGCAAGCCGCCAAGAGCATCACGAAACCGGTTGAGGCTGAACTGCATACCCATCACACACTCTGACCAACGAGGCACACCATGCGCCCGGCAAGCGCTTATCCGTGATCGTTCTCGGAGAGGATTGCAATTTGGCGGGGTTGGTTTTCCCCGGTTTGCACAGTGGGCGTCCTATTTGGCGCTCTTCGTGATGCTGTAATCCGACGCCTTGGCGGACCGGTAAACACGAATCTTGGGCGCGGCGGTTGCCTTGCGTGGCGTATCCGAACGCAAATCATGTAGCGAGATTTCGGGCGGTGCAGATTTTTCCGTTTGTAAAGGATTGCGCAGGGCCAGCGACAGGTGACCGACGGTGATCGCCAGCGCGAGCTTCTGGGCATCTTTCAAATCAACCGCAACGGTTACCGAGTTGGCGACCGTGGGCTTGTAGTTCTGCGCGCTCACGTTCTGGCCGATCGCCATCACAAGAATGTCTTGAAGTAGAACGCTGGTGCGGCGCGGCGCGCCCTTATCGCTGACCGAGGTCTTCTCGGTCATCAGGATATCAACCCGGTCTTTCGGCTGAATGAAACCGCCAACGCCGCGCACTTCGTTGATCTTGATCGTAACTGCGCGCATGCCCTCGGGAAGCAGCAGCGATAACGCGGATTGACTGTCGCTGCGGTTGATCTTGGCCGGCAGCATCACTTCACCTTCGGATAGTTCGAACCGGGCGATCGGGCTGTCGTGGGCGGCAAACAGGTCACTAATATTGCGAAACGCTCCGGGCGGGATCGACTTCTCCGGCCAGGGGGTTTCCTTAAAGTCGCCGCGGCGCAGCTTGTGGCCATAGGGCAGCGATGACGCGAGCGTCACAACCGTTGACATTGCAACGGGTTTGACCTCCACGGCGCGAACTTGGGCACCATAGAACGCACTCGCCTCCTCGTGCACGTTCCGCATATAGGTTGCGGACAAGCCGAGTGCGAGGGCACCGGCACTGACGGCGTAGGCAAGCGCAATGAGCTGCTTGAATTTCATTTCGCCAAATCTCCGAGACGCGACGTCCAGAATATCTGATGCAACTCAAGAATGCGTTGCGCGTGCCGGTGTAATTTCTTTCAAATTTTATGGATCTCCTGCAATTCAAAGTTGTTGATAAGCATCAGGTGTGCCCTGGCGGTCATCGATATTGATTCGGCTGGCGCCTATAGATCGAGAACGGACCATCGGCACGCTCTATGTTAACCGACGGCAGGTCGACGTCGGAAGGGGCTGCCGTTTCCATGCTCTTTCTTGTTCTTGGATTGTTATGGCCTTGTTGCGTTTGTCTCGAGTTTCTACCCATAGGCGATGGGCGACCGGCTCCCACGTGCTGGCGGTTGCGGCCTGTGTGATGGCCGTCCTGTTGTCGGGCTGCAGTCAGCACCACGGTGTCGGTGGTGTTGATGCAACAGCGGTCGGATCCATCAAGGGGCAAGCGGACCAATCCAACCTGCAGATCGCCAAAGCGCACTTCCACCGGCAGGCCTATGGACTGGCTGAAAAGCATTTTCGCTTGGCTGTGGAAGAAGATCGAAAAAACGCTGAAGCGTGGCTCGGCCTCGCTGCGTCCTATGATCATGTCAAGCGCTTCGACCTCGCCGATCGCGCCTATGACGAGTTACGGGCGCTGACCGGTGACAACGTCGTGGTGTTCAACAATCTCGGCTACTCGTACACGCTGCGCGGCAACTACGCGAAGGCGGGGACGATGCTGGCGCGTGCGCAACGGCTGTCACCTGACGACGAGCAAGTCCTGGAGAATGTCGACTTCCTGAACCGCAGGCGCGCCGCCGCCGGTCAATAGGCAAATAGGCAAGATCGACTGCTCTGTCCGTCATCGGTAAACGATACCCTAACGGAGTAGATCCAAACTGACGAAGCACGGCAATATTCGATAAGGATGTCTTGCGTAAACTGTAACGCAAGATGTTTGTTTCCTTCGTTTCGGAGCAATCTCTTCTGAACGATTGTCATTGCCGGACCTTTGCCATGCACCGCACACGAGAGTTCCTCTCCAACTTCGCCGATTGCAAACGTGGCGCTACCGCCATCGTTTTTGCGCTTTCCGCAGTGCCCTTCATCGCGGCCGCCGGCGTCGCCGTCGATCAAAGTCGAGCTTACTTCACAAAATCAGCCTTGCAGTCGGCAACCGATGCCGCCGCCTTGAGTGCCGCCAGCACGGCGGTCCAAAATGCAGACCGATTGACCACCGCGCAATCCGTCTTTGCAGCCAACGTCAGCGATACGGCGGATCTGAAAGCCGCCGTGCCGAGCGTCAGTGTCGCCAACGGCACAGTGAGCGTAACCTCGTCGGTGCAAATGCCAACGACCCTGACGCGCATCATGGGGTACGACTCGGTTGCCGTTACGGCAACGTCGAAAGCCAAGGTCGGCCAGTCCTTTGGCAATGCCGCACCGGCTTGTGTGCTGGCATTGTCGACGACGGCCGATGGTGCTTTCTATGTCAACGGCACGACCAACTTCGAAGCCATCAACTGCGGTGTCTACACGAACTCAGCAGCGCCCGAGTCGCTGCGTGCCGTCGGTGCTCCGACAGTGTCGGCGAGCAATTTCTGTACGGTCGGCGGCGCCGACATCAACGGTAATTTTCTGCCGCTCCCGGTCACTGGCTGCACGGCAGTGCCGGACCCGTTTGCCGGGCTGGCTGCTCCCGCGACCGAGGAGTGTGCTGGCAATGCAAAAGAGCTGGTTCTCAAGAAGGGGGAACACACGCTGTCGCCGGGCACCTATTGCGGCGGCCTGAAGTTGATGGCGCAGGCCGTCGTCATCTTCGAGCCCGGCATTTATGTTGTCAAAGGCGGTCCGCTGATTTTCCGCAGCGGCTCGATCTCCAGCGGTAGCAATGTCGGGTTCTATCTGACAGGGACGGGCGCACAAATGGACGTGAACGGCGGAGCCGATGTCGCGATCACGGCCTCCGCCAGCGGTTCCCTGGCTGGCATCGTGGTGGCACAGGATGCCGCCGCCAACGTCGGCGCAACCTCGATGGTGCAGGGCGGCGGCGCCGTTCAACTGACGGGCGCACTGTACTTCCCGACGCAAACGCTTCAGATCGGTGGCAATGGCGACCTTGGCCAAAACACCAGCGCATGGGCGATCGTCGCGGATCAGGTCCATCTCAAGGGGAACGGCAGCGTTCGGATCGAAGCCGCATTCACGAACGCCGGCCTGCCGAACGTCGCAGCCTTGCCGCAGGCCCAAAGCGCACGGATCGTGAATTAGAGCCCGACGACGATAGCACGCTCAGACCTGATTTCACGACAGCGTGAGCGCACTTGCTTGACGGCTGGGGCTGAACCGGCCGGGACAAGCAGAAGAACGATCCACCTGATCGAGCATTGATTGCGCGAACGGCGTCTGGAAAAGTTGCGGCGCGCGGGGCAGGCTTGCCGCACTCCGTCGCGGCAACTAACATCCGGTTACCCAGGGGCTGCTCGAGTGTTCTCGGGTAAGGCTGACTTTCATTGCATTATTCGGGAAAGCATATGTCTGCAGAACATCAAGGCGGCTGCCTTTGTGGCTCGGTCCGTTATCGCACTAAAGGCGATCCCGCCGTTTCGATCGTTTGCCACTGCAAGGCCTGCCAGCATCGCACCGGTAGCGCCTTTGGTGTGGGTGTTTATTTCGCCAAAGAGCAGGTCGAGATCCTGTCGGGTGAATTGAAAACTTTTCAATTTGAGTCGTCAGAGAGCGGCCGTTGGTTCAGAAATGAATTCTGCGCGAAATGCGGGACAACGGTGACTTGGACCCTTGAGATGCGCCCCAACGATCGCGGCATAGCCAGCGGAACGTTCGATCAAGCGGGCTGGCATCAAATCGACCGGCATATCTGGACGGATTCCGCGCATCCGTGGGTTGTCCACCCAGCCGACGCCGTGGTCATCAAGGGAGGCTCACCGCCGGCGGAGTGAGTGGCGCGTGGTGGCATCCGGGACATGACTTCGCCAGACCAGAATATCTCAAAGAGGCGTCGCTTATCTCTCAAGGCGAGATTGGGAACTGGCGGACGATCGTTGCGGGCCTGATCGGTGATCAAGCGCCGAGGCGTTTGGCGTAGGTCTCGAATAGATCATGCGCTTCCTGCGCCAGCAGTTGTTCGGCGGGCATCGAGCGGCGTTCGCATGGCAGCCCCACTTGGTGTCGAAGGTCGTCGTTGCTCATTCGGCGCGTCCATTGAGGGTCGATGCTGGCAAGCCTTGCTATGAAGGCGGCAGATTCCGGCGAAGCGCTCGCGTAGTAGAGGCGGCCGATGCCGGTAACATGCATCGTTGCGACACACATCGAACAGGGTTCCGCGGTCGTGTAGAGATCGCAGCCGCTCAGGTCGGTCGTGGCGAGGCGTTTGCACGCATCCCGAATGGCCTCGACTTCGCCGTGTGATGTCGGGTCGTGAAGCGTGACCGCCTTGTTAAGACCTTCGCCGACGATGTCATCGCCTTTAACAACCACAGCGCCGTAGGGCAGGGCCCCTGGAACATCAAGACTGTCCCGGGCGATTTCCAATGCGCGTCGCATAAATTTTTCTTGCATGACCGTTCACTCGCCTGTTGCAGGTTGCCGTTGACCGTATTGTAGCTCAAATAACCCGATGGTTCGCTAAACAATCGGCTGAGCTATTCGTTGGTTGGCGAGCCGAATTTGCGTTCGAGATCAAGCCAGGTTTGGTAGTCAAACAAGGACCACAACTCGCTGTGATCGAACATCCGGTCACGAAATCCATCTGTGGTCCCCGTCGCGGAAAGTTCAGCAAGCAGCGATTGGCCGGCAGATGCGAAAGCACGCGTGAGGGCGTTCGGGAAAATTGCCACCTTGAAACCAACCTCCTCGAGTAGCGGAGCCGGTAGGATTGGCGTGCGACCACCTTCGACCATGTTTGCGAGTGTTGGCGCGCGCCCACGCAGGTGATCGCAGATCACGCGCATTTCAGCTTCATTCTCGGGGCTTTCGATGAACAGAATGTCGGCGCCGGCATCGAGATATGCGTCAGCTCGTTCCAAGGCCGCCTCGAGGCCGAAATTTGTCCTGGCATCCGTTCGTGCGACGATCAGAAAGTCGGAATCGCAACGCGCGTCGACCGCGGCCTTGATCCGACTGGTCATTTCCGCGGTTTCGACAATGCGCCGGCCGAGTTCGTGACCGCATTTTTTCGGCGCCTGTTGATCTTCGATCTGAACGGCCGAAACGCCCGCACGTTCGAACTCGCGAACGGTGCGAATGATGTTGAGCGGCCCGCCGAAGCCCGTGTCGATATCGGCAATCAACGGGATCGTAACCGCATCAGCGATCCGCTTCACCCGGTCCAGGATTTCCGAAAACGATGCCAGGTTGACGTCGGGTGCACCGAGTTGGCTGATCGATACGCCCGAACCTGTCACATATGCTGCACGAAAGCCGCCGACTTCCACGAGGCGTCCGGACAGGCAATCAAAACAACCCGGAGCCACCACTATACCGGGATCGGTGAGCAACGATCGCAGGCGCTTGTTGCGGCCTTCGACGGCGCGCAGCCCGATCGGATAAGCTTCAGTCCGGCTTCGTCCAATCTCATCAGTCATGGGAACTCCTTGCGAGCATTGCGCGTCGCCGCGCGGGGCCTTCGTTGGCATTCGATCCGTTGCGGGTCGTCAATACTCTGCGAAGATGCGGCGCAGATCGGCCGTGTCGTCGGTCTGGGTCAGCGCGACCATGAGTAGGATGCGGGCTTTTTGCGGAGTCAAATTGTCGGCGGAGACCATGCCGCGCTCAAGCAAGCGCACGCGGCCAGGCACGCGCCCCGAGCCGGCTCGACTTGATTGAACGACGACAATGCCACTCGCGATGGCAGCATCGAATGCATCGTATTGAGAAGGCGTCAGGACGCCTGGCGCAAATCCGGCAGATATCAGGCCTTTGGCCCCCGCCGCGATGAAAGCTTCGATGGCGACGTCGTCACAACCGGCATAACAGGGCACAATGTCGACGCGCGGTAACGTGGTGATGGTCGACATATCGAACTCGACATCCGGCATGCGGCGGCGAAGCGGCGCGCGATAGTAATAGACGCCATCTCCGTCGACATGACCGAGAATACCAAAGTCGGTGGTGCGAAAAGTTTGCATGCGAAGCGTCGAAGTTTTGGTGACGTCGCGTGCCGCTTGGATCTCATCGTTCAGCATCAAGAGTGCACCCATGCCCCGTGACGCGGGCGCGCTCGCCGTGCGGGCCGCATTGAGAAGATTGATCGCCGCATCCGTCGAGATCCCGGAAGCGGGTCGTTGGGCGCCGACGACCACGACGGGTTGTTCGACCTTGAGCGTTAGATTGAGGAAGTATGCCGTTTCCTCGGCTGTGGCCGTTCCGTGCGTGAGCACGAAACCGGTAATTGTCGGATCTTCGGCGACTGTTCGGGTGATCACCCTATGCAGCTCAAGCCAGTCCTCCGGCGCAATCTTCGTGCTGCCAACAGCCTTGAAACGGATTGGAACCGGCTCGACGAACTCGCGCACCAAAGGGAATTTTTCGATGAGCTCGTCGATTTCGAGTTTGGCGCTGCCATCGGGATAATCGATCAAATCAAGCTCATCGCGACCGATCGACGAGATCGTGCCGCCTGTTCCGATGAAGGCGACCCTTGGTTTTGACTTCGACATGTAAAGCTTGCCTCTTGGAAACGGACAACACGGGATCTTGCGGTTTTGGTCGTGTGCCGGAATGAAAATGACGTGGCGCAAACATCGGACCACGAAGTGGCTTTTTCAATTTTCGCGGTCAGTCTAGAGGACGCATCGCGAAAAGCTCGGTGGCACCGGAAAAATAATCATAAGGAAGATCGGCATTAATCTTGCGGCCAATCCGCAGCAATAACAGCCTTGCAGTGACAGAGATTTTCCAAGTTCAATTGCCGTGAGCGGAGCAGCATAGCAGCGAGTGGGCTCTATGTCCGCATCGCTTGCATCTCCAAGAACACGCGACCTTGCTTGATCAGGATGGGCGCGACCGATAGCATTTTGTTTATGTCGGAAATTGAGCCGGCAAAGTCGGGGCGGCTCCGCGTGCAGCGGGGTGAGGCAAACCAACTAGGGAGAATGTGTATGAGAAGGATCTCATTAGCAGTTTTGGCCACGGCGGTCGCGGTGTCGGCCGTTGCTGCACCAGCTCTGGCCCAGAAAAGCGGCGGTATCCTCAAAGGCTACCACCGAGGTAACCCACCGTCAGGGTCTCCGCATGAAGAAGCGACGATCTCGACCGTCATGCAGTACATGAGCGTCTTCAATAACCTGGTGATGTTTGATCCTGCAAAGCGCATCGAGAGCGCCGAGACCTTGGTTCCTGATCTGGCAACAAGCTGGAAATGGGATGCCTCGAAGACCAAACTGACATTCCAGCTGCGCAGCGGCGTCAAGTGGCACGATGGTAAGCCGTTCACCGCCAAAGACGTCAAATGCACCTTCGACCTGCTTCAGGGGAAATCCAAAAGCAGGTTGCGAAAGAACCCGCGGTCGATTTGGTATCACAATCTCAAAGAGGTCAAGGTTGACAGCGACAACGCTGCGACTTTCGTGCTCGGCCGTCCACAACCCGCATTCCTGCTGATGCTGGCAGCCGGTTACTCACCCGTCTATCCCTGCCATGTTTCGCCGAAGAAAATGCGTACCAACCCGATCGGTACCGGCCCCTTCAAGTTTGTCGAGTTCAAACGCAGTGAGCATATCAAGTTCACCAGGAACCCCGACTACTGGAAAAAGGGCAAACCCCTGCTCGATGGTCACGAATGGCGGATCATCAAGAGTCGCTCGACACGGGTCCTTGCATTCACGAATGGCGATTTCGACATCACCTTTGATTCAGACGTGACCATCCCGTTGCTGAAAGACGTCAAAGCGCGTGCGCCCAAAGCGGTTTGTGATCTGAAGTCGACAGGCGTCAGTACGAATTTGATCGTCAACGCGACAGCGCCGCCGTTCAACGATGCCAAAATCCGGGAAGCGATGTCGCTGTCGTTGGACCGCAAGGCGTTCATCGACATATTGAGTGAAGGCAAGGCGGTTAAAGGTGGTGCCATGTTGCCGCCACCGTCAGGCAAGTGGGGCATGCCCAAGGAGATGTTGGATCAACTGCCTGGTTACAACGACAACGATGTTGGCAAGAACAGGGCCAAGGCGCGCAAGATCATGGAGGGACTTGGTTATTCGAAGGAGAAGCCTCTGAAGGTCAAGATCTCGACACGCAACATCGCGATCTATCGTGACCCTGCCGTGATTCTGATCGATCAGCTCAAGACGATCCACATCGCGGCCGAACTGGATGTCGTTGATACCTCAATCTGGCACGCCAAGGTTGCTCGCAAGGACTATTCGGTCGGGCTCAACCTGACCGGTGTCGGCGTCGATGATCCGGATGTCAACTTCTATGAAAACTACAAGTGCGAGTCTCAGCGCAACTATACCAAGTACTGCAACAAGGATCTTGAGAAGCTGTTCGAGGCCCAGTCGATGGAAGCCGATGAGAACAAGCGCAAGAAGATCGTTTGGGAAATCGAGAAGCAACTCGCACTCGATGTCGCCCGACCGATCATATCTCACTTGAAAGCAGCGACCTGCTGGCACCCGCATGTCAAGGGCGTCAGCCTGCACTCCAACAGCATCTACAATTCCTGGCGTCTTGAGAACGTCTGGTTGGACAGGAAGTAGCTGGCGGCGCACCTTGGGTGAGCAGAAACGAGCGCATTGAAGAGCAAGTTCGGATTACAGCTTGGAAGACAGGTTGTAATCCGACGAAACAGGCGCAACCGACGTCTTGGAAATAGACAAGGAGAATTCCAATGTCCCCACCGATCAAGGTTTTCTGGCAGCCCCATTGAACGAGCTGTCTCAGGGTCAAAGAGTACCTGTCGGTCCGTGAGATCGATTTCGAATCCGTCAACGTGCTTGCAGATCCTGCCGGCATGGAAGAACTGCAGCGATTGGGCGCCCGTACGATCCCGGTCGTTTCCCAAGGCGACAAGTTCGTATTTGCGCAAGTCATCAAGGATGTCGTCGAATTCCTTGGCCTGAAGGATGATACGGCACCGACGCTGTCGCCAGATCAGCTGAAGCAGCGTTACGATCACGTTTTGGAAACCGCTATCCGTCTTGTCGAAGCAATGCCGGATGAGCATCTTGAGAAGGAACTGCCGGATCGGCCACGATCGTGGCGCGTGCTTTTGCACCATGTCTTCCAGATCCCGACGGCATTTCTCGATATGGAAGCAACCGGCGAGACCTTGACCTACGAAAACATGGTCGGGCCGCCGCCGGATGACATGACGACGAGCGCTGCAATCGCTGCGTTCGGCAACGATGTCCGGGAACGGTTCAATGCCTGGGCGAAAAACTCTGACGGCGAGGATTTTGACGGCCAGGTGCCAACCTATTTCGGCGGCACGACCCGCCATGAAATGTTAGAACGGACCGTCTGGCATTCAACGCAGCATGTTCGACAGGTCGCAGCCTTGCTGGAGCAGGTCGGCATTGAGCCTGACCGGCCGTTGACCGCGGCGGATATCGAGGGCCTACCGTTGACCGAAAAGGTCTGGGGCTAGGCCTTTCGCCAACCAGCGAAAGTGCTCTACCATCCGTCTGGGATGGATGGCGGACTGTTCGTCAAGAAAGTTCCAGCGCTGCGGGCGCTGGTTGCCGGGGAACCGTTGGCTGAAATCGACTCGAAAATAACACCAGAGCCCGAGGATCTGGTTATCGTCAAAAATTACCCAAGTTGTTTTTTTGGCACCACGCTCCAATCGACATTGATGGGCCTTGGTATCGATACGCTGATCCTGATTGGCTGCTCGACCAGCGGTTGCGTTCACGCGGCAGCGATTATCGATCTTTGATTGATCGTCGATTGCTTCCGACAACATTTCCGCTATGACGTCTCTTGGTGCTGGGCAAGGGTTTCAATACCGAAACTGTTTTGGGTTGCGCAGCATGTAAGCCGGTCCATGCGGATTGTTAAGTGCCGCGTTCTCACCGTAGATGCGCTCTTTCTGGGCCTGATAAACCTCGCGGTTCGAACCGAAGGGGGCAAGCTGAGCCGCTCGTTCGATCGCGCTTGGCAATAGTGTGTCCCGGCTTGCGGTCTGCTGCACAATGCCAGCGGCCAACGCGTCAGGTCCTGTCCATCGGCGGGCCAATTGCACCGTTTCGAAATACGCGTTCATCGGGATTTTGTGGCGGAATAGCGTCAGCTCGGGTTCAGGGATCAGCATGCCAAGTTGCATCTCATTTGCACAAACATACCCGCGATCTTCCCGCATGATACGAACATCATGGCATAACGCTGCCATGAACCCCGCGCCGAAAGCATGGCCGTTGATCGCGCTTACCGTCGGGATCGGGAACGTAATGAGTCGTGCCATCAACCCCATGAACTCGGCAGTGAAAACACTTGGATCGCCGCCTGCGTCGTCGCCCGCCGAACGCCGCCACTCTAGGTTCAGACCGTTGGAATAGAACTTCTCGGTTCCCCCGGTTGTCACCAACGCCGCTGGGCCTTCGGAGGCTTCAACGGTGTCGAGTGCAGCGGCAAACGCGCGCGCGAACGTGGTTGTCCAGCGGTTTTCACCATCGTTCATCGTTAACACAAAGACGTCCCCGTCTCGGGTCAGATCAATCATGCCTTCATTCCTGTACAATCTTCTTCCATCAGCTATCCGATCTTCGCTGAGATAGCGCTCCGCTTCAATTCCAGACTTTGCAACACCAAGTGTGCCGAAAGGCTCCGCTTAAATCCTGGATGCACCCAGATACGTCGATTTCGAAATCGGCATGACCTCTGCTCGGCTTGCCGGTCACTTGGCGCCGTTAGTGAGTATATGCTGCCATACCGGTATGCCAGTTTCTGTGACTTTTCAACGCGACGGTGCCTACGAAAACTTCTCACATTAATTGTCGAAATGTTTCCGATTAAGCCCGTGCGCGCCAGATCCGGATACTGACGCCAACGCGTTGGAATTAGAGAGCCGGTATCGTTGCGATCGCTGTCAATGGTGAAGCTGACGAAATTGAAGCCGAACTAAAGACTCAAGGTGTGCGTATTGCCGCAAAGGACGAGCACCTCCGGGCTGGTGTACATTGTTGCAATAACCATGAGGACATCGACCGGCTCATCGCGGGATTGGCTGCCGCGTAGACCGACTGTGTGTGGCGGTGCAGGCCGCCGTCCAGCTATCGTTCGGCATCAGTGTCGTTCTTACTATTGCTTAAAGCTGTGATGCCGTGTGGCCGCCATTCAGGGATTGCGGGGACTCGTTGCGCGCAACTCCTTTGCCACCGACCGCACTGCTTTGATGATGTTATGGTATCCAGTGCAGCGGCATAGATTGGAGGCCAAGACCTCAATCAACTCTGCTTCGGCAATGTCAGGGTCCTTTTCATAAACGCCAATAATCAGCATCAGGAAACCCGGTGTGCAGAAGCCGCATTGCAGCGCATGGTTGTCAATGAATGCCTGTTGTAGTGGGCGCAACTCGTCGCCGTTGGTTAGGGATTCTACTGTTCGAATTTCGCTGTCAGCGGCTTGATGGGCGAATATCAAACAGGATCGGACGGGCTGGCCGTCAACGATTACGGTGCAAGCGCCACAAACACCATGCTCGCAGCCGACGTGCGTGCCCGTCAGACCGCAGTCTTCGCGCAGCGTATCGACCAGCGTCTTGCGGTGCTCAACGTCAACCCGGTGAACCTTGCCATTAACGGTCAGCTCAAGCGCTTGCATGTTCGTGGACATCTCGGTTGCCTTAACTCGTTGCTGTTGTGCGGCTTGCCTCTAGCGCACGCTGCACCACGACGCCGGACAGATCCCTCCTGTAGCTGCGTGGCGTACTTGGATCATCCATCGCGTTCACGCTGCCAACTGTAGCGGCGGCTGCGGCTGCGAACGCCTCGTCGGATACCGCCCGGCCCTCAAGCGCCTGCTCGGCTGCCGTGATCCGCCGAGGCTTCATTTCGATACTGCCAATGCCGATGCGTACGTTGCGCATAACGTTTCCGTCCAGTTCATAGACGGTCAATGCCATGCCCAACGCGAAATCACCTGCGCGGCGGCTGAATTCGTAGAAACCGTAATGCGCATCTTTTGGCAGCAGTGGGAGGTGGGTTTCGACCAAGATCTCATCCGGCGCCCGTGTCGTCGAAAGGGCACTTTCGATGTAGTCATCAAATGCGACCGTGCGCTCGCCGCGGGTGCTCATCAAGCGAACGCGTGCGTCGAGCGTTGCGGCGACCATGCACCATTCCGATGCCGGATCTGCGTGCGCAATGCTGCCGCAAAACGTTCCGCGCAGGCGGATAGGATAGTGCGCGATGTAGCGGACGACCTGTGCCAGCAACTCGCCGAGCTGGCCTGCCTTTTCGACGGGCCGGTGGAAGTGGGCATGGCGAACCGTCGCGCCGACCAGAAGATGATCATCGCTGGCTGTCAGGCTGTCCAGTTCGTTGATGTTGTTGATATCCACGAGGTGCGGCGGATAGGCCAAGCGCAACGCCATCATCGGTGTCAGGCTTTGTCCTCCGGCAAGGATGAGACCGCCTTCATCTCCAAATTCGGAGAGGAGACGGACAGCCTCTTCGAGGGTTGCCGGTCGGTGGAGCGTAAAGGAAGCTGCTTTCATGCGCTGGTTCCTTTGTCCTCTTCGGGGAATGCGGCGAGTTCCTGTGTCCAGAAATCCCAGCCGCGACTAAGAGCTGTGTCAGCAGGCACTTGGGCCTTCTCGATCTCGCCATCAGATAGGGGCTTCACCGGCCCGAGAGCAGCCGCTGACAAATGAGCGTCGGCGTCGCGGCAGGCATATATCGATTTGAAAACGACATCTTTGATGTTTCGCCCGGCAATAGTTGCCCCATGACCGCGCATCAGGACCAGCGATCTGTCGCCAAGAGCCCGCGCAAGTGAAGCTGCCTGATCCGGAGTATCGACCAACATCCGGGTTGGCCCGAATTCGTCGGCACTGTCCCAAACGGGAGTTTCCTTGCCAAGGAAAGCCCCGGTCTGGCTGACTGCCGTCAGTGGGATCGGGGCAAGACAGAAAGGCAGCAACGCCGGGGCGTGATGATGGCAGACCGAGTGGACGTCCGAACGCAATGCATAGATTTCTGAATGAATGTAGCGCTCCGAAAATAGTGGTTCTTGGGTTGGTGCAACAGGCTCGCCGTCGAGGCCGAAGGAGATGAAAGCCGAGGGCACGACGCGGTTCGGTGGCAGAGCGCGTGCCAGCCAAAACCGATCTGATTGGTCAGGATCGCGGATGCTGACATGGCCGAATGTGTCAAGGACGCCTTGATGCACCAAGAGACGATGTGCCGTCGCGAGATCGTTGAGCTGCGCCGAGCGCGTTTGCTTGTTGATCATCGCAGATCCTCCCGACATGATGCCTGCGCAATCAGTGCGCGCAGCGCAGGCGGGAAGATCGGCATCTTGGCAATATGGACGTCCCACTCCGACAGCGCATCATCGATGGCGGATGCGATCGCCGGCAAGACGGGAATAACGCCCGACTCACCCACTCCCTTGACACCGAGCTGATTGAGCGGGCTTGGCGACTCTGTATGCAAAATATCGACGGGTGGCATTTCTGCTGCGGTTAACAGAAGATAGTCCGCCAAGGTTGTCGTCAGCGGTTGGCCTTCCGCGTCATAGTACATTTGTTCGAACAGCGCGTTGCCAAGGCCGTGCGCTATGCCACCGACGATCTGGCCGTCCACCAGAACTGGGTTGACCATGCGACCACAGTCATGCGCAAGCGTAATCGATAACACGACGACGGCACCGGTTGCCGGATCGACCTCGACTTCGGCAATGGCGGTGCCGTTCGAGTATGCCATGTCGTCAATGATGACTTGTTCGGTTGCGGCGATGCCGGGCGCGTCCAATCCGGGAAGGGAAAAGCCGGGCAACCCGGTGGCGCTTCGCGCCAAGGTGGCGAACGTAACGTGCCGATCGTTGGCGCCCCTCCGCGCGACGCAACCTGGAAGCAACTCCAGATCTGCAGCGGCCAATTGCAGCGTATGACTTGCAACACGCAACAGCTGATCACGCACCTGCAATGAAGCAGCGTGGGCCGATGCGCCGGCGACAACTGTCTGGCGTGAATTGAAACCGCCAAAGCCGAGCGGGCTTTCCGTGTCTCCGGTGCGAACCGAAATGAGTGAAAGGTCACCACCCAGTTGTTCGGCGACAATCTGGGCCAGCATCGTTTCCGTGCCCTGGCCCATTGCCGTTGCGCCTGTCGTCACCAGGATGCGCCCGTTGCGGCTGACTTCGACGCGCACACCTTCATAGGGACCACGGCCGGTCGCCTCGACATAGTTGGCGATGCCGATGCCGCGGCGAAGGCCCGCTGCCTGGCTCTGGCAACGCCGAGTGGCAAACTCCGTCCAGTCGGCGCGATGAAGGGCAGCAGCCATGGTCGCTGGGTAGTCGCCACTGTCGAGCACGATGTTGGTGCCGCCACGAAGCTTGAGCGGTTTTTGGCAGGGCATTTGATCCGCCCTCACGAGATTGCGCCGGCGGATCTCGGTCCGATCAAGTCGCAAGGCCCGGGCGCCCTTGTCCAGAAGTCGCTCCATGACAAACGCGCCCTGCGGCTGGCCCGCGCCACGAATGGGAGAAGTTGGCACCTTGTTGGTAAGGGCAACTTTGATATCGAGTTCATAGGCACCAACGTTGTAGGGCAGCGGCACGGTGACACCAGCGCCATAGGGAATGTTGAGGCCGCGCGCCGTATAGGCGCCATGATCGTGCACCATCGATCCGCGAATGCCGAGGATCCGACCGTCGGAGGCCAGGGCCATCGACATGTCCCAGACTTGATCGCGCTCCTGCGTTGAGGCAACAAAATGCTCGCGGCGATCCTCGATCCATTTGACAGGCCGGCCCGTCAGCAGGGCAGCAAGGGCGACCGCTATCTCCTCAGGGTAAGTGATGAGCTTCGGGCCAAATCCTCCGCCGAGGTCGGGCGGGCGCACGCTGATCTGATCTTCATCTCGCCCCAACAAGTCGCAAAGAAGTTTCTTCAGTGCTTGCGGTGTTTGCGTCGAACTAAAGACACTGAGCTTGCCGTCGATTGGATTGGTGATCGCCAGCACTCCGCGTCCTTCGAGCGAGTGAGCAACGCCGCGATGGATCTCGTAAACGTCGCTGACGATGCGCGCGGCGCTGGCGAACGCCTCAGCGACATCGCCGAAGTTGAACCCGAAAGTCGCCAAGCGATTGTGAGGCTCGCTAAGGTGAACGGTCGGCGAGCCATCCGCGAGCGCTGCCTGGCAGTCGGTGACAACCGGCAGCGGTGAAAAGTCGATGTCGACGGCCTCGGCAGCGTCTTCCGCCTGGGCGCGTGTGTCGGCGATAACCATGGCAATGGCCTCGCCGACATGGACCACCTCTCCGTCGGCGAGTACTGGTCGATCGACAAGCAGTTCGATGGCGGCGCTGGGCAAACCTACCGACAGACGCGTACTGGTGAGCGAAGGTGCCAGGTCTGATAGCGTAAAGACGGCATGCACGCCCGGCATCTTCTGTGCCGTCGCCGTTTCGATGTGTGTGAAGGCGGCATGCGCATAGGGGCTTCGCACGAAAGCGACAGCCGCGCAGCCGTCGGGATGAATGTCATCGACGAAGCGACCGTTTCCTGTAACGAGGGCGCGGTCCTCGATCCGGGGGACTGATCGGCCAATCATGCCTTCTGTCGTCTCAGCCATTGTTGCGCCCCGCAATTTCGGCCAAGCGAGCCACGACATAGGGCGGTGTTACGGGGAGCTGCCGTACAAATCCTGGCGACTGCAGCGCATCGTCGACGGCGGAAGCGACGGCTGCGCCGACGGCGTTGATGCCGGCTTCACCGGCACCTTTCATGCCAAGTGGATTGAGCGGGCTTGGTGCATCTTCCAGGAGCAAGATATCCACCGGCGGCATTTCCGCGACCGTTGGCATTCGGTAATCGGCGAGGGTGACCGCCAGCGGCTGACCGGCATCATCATAGATGAATTCCTCGAGCAGCGCCCCGCCGAGGCCTTGTGCAAGTCCGCCAAGGATCTGGCCTTCAACGAGCGCCGGGTTGATTGCACGGCCGATGTCGTAGACGACGAAGAATTTCTCGACATCGACATGGCCGGTTAGGCAGTCGACGCAAACCTTGGCGATGTGAATGCCATAGGGATAGTTCATCTGCGTGTTGTGATACCAAGCGGTGGCGGATAGCCCCGGCTCGCGATCGCCTCTGGTGGGCGACGCGGGGCCGAGGTTGCGCGCCAGTTCGCCCAATGTGATGGAGGGACCCGTGCCGTTGACGGCAACGACGGCGCCATCGATCACGTCTAGTCCGTTCCGGTCCGTCTGGAGTATCTCGGCGGCCACATCAAGCGCCTTGTCGCGAGCCATGACACTTGCGCGGCGCGTTGCCTCGCCTGTCATAACGGTAACGCGTGACGCGTGAGCACCGAAGCCGTAGGGGATGCGTGTTGTGTCCCCGTGCAGCACGCGCACCCGGCGATAGTCAACGCCAAGTGTCTCAGCGCAGATTTGGGCAATGACGGTCTCCACGCCTTGGCCAAGAGAGGCTGCTCCCGTCACGACGACGACGGTGCCATCGGTCTCTACCGACAGGTCAACCATCTCTGCCGGTCCGAGGCCGCTTTTTTCAACGAACATTCCCAGTCCAACCCCGACGGCCTCACCCTGCGCACGCCGTGCCGTCACTTCCGATTGAAGCTCGCCCCATTCCGAGAAAGCCTTGGCCTTTTCAAGCAGACCTGCATAGTCGCCTGAATCGAGGACGACATTGGTTTCGAGTGCGGTCAATCCACGATCGAAAGGCATTTCGGCTTTGCCAATAAAGTTGCGGCTGCGAACCTGGAGTGGGTCAAGGCCCAGCTGGCTGGCGATGGCGTCTATCAGTCGCTCGCGGACGAAAGATCCCTCGAAGCGCCCAGGCGCACGATAGGTTGCAGCCGGCGTCTTGTTGGTCAGGCGGTAATGCGCTTTCGCTTTGTATGCCGGCACGCGATAAGGGCCGAGTAGCAAACCGATCGTCATATCAGGAACGCGCGCACCGTGGGTACGAACATAGGCGCCTTGGTCGTGGTAAAGTGTTTCGTCGATCGCAAGGATGCGCCCATCGGCTTCGACTGCGGCACGAATTTTATGGACCTGTTCGCGTGATTGGTTGGCCGTCATCAAGTGTTCACGGCGGTCCTCAGTCCATTTGACCGGTCGCCGCAGTGTCATCGCGGCATGGCACAGTATCAGGTCTTCCGGGTAAAGCTCGCCACGCACGCCAAAACCGCCGCCGACGTGGTGTTCATAGAGTTCGATACGAGCCGGGCTCAGTTCGAAGAGTTCGGCCAACTGGTCCCGGTTCCAGTGTGGCCGCTTGGTCGCGCCGTGCAGTTCAAGAACGCCGCGGGCCTCATCGTATCTGGCGAGAAGACCGCGCGTCTCCAACGGCACCGCAGAATGCCGTCCGATCGAAAGGTCGAGGCTGACTGTTGCGTGTGCCCGTGCCATCGCTTCATCTACGTCGCCATAGCCCTTGGTGATCACTGCGGGTTCGCAACCCAGCCCGGGTGCGAAGTCGCCGGGTGCCGATGTCACATCGAGATACGCACCCGCCGGGTCGATCTCGACCATTGTCAATTCGGCGGCGTCTTCAGCCACGTACGGGTCTTCCGCGATGACGACGGCGACGGGCTCGCCGACGTAGCGCACACAATCACGTGCAACGGCGGGCTGAGTGTAGGGGGTGAGCCCTTTGATCGCGGTTGCCCGAAACGGAATGTTCGGGATCGCGGCAAGATCATTGCCTGTCCATACGGCAATCACCCCTGGCAATGCCCGAGCGGCGTCGGCATCGATTTCCGTTATCTGGCCGCGTGCATGGCCGGAGCGGACGATCCGTGCATGGAGCTGGTGTGGAAAATCCAAGTCGCCGATGAAACGTGCCCGTCCTGTCACGAGCGGCCCGTCCTCCAGCCGTCTCACCGACTGGCCGATATAACGCCCGCGCTTCAATGAGCTCTGATCAACCAAGTATTGAATCCTCGGTACGCCCGACTCCCGATGAACCATGATTGCAATTTGCCAGTGGGTTGCCAAGCGCGCCGAAAAATGCGCGTGCAGAAATCGCGTTCCCGATGGCCGTGGCGAACGAAGCTTTGTTCATTGAAAAGCACTGTTATAGCTGACAGTGCTAGTCTGGCCGCCACGTTGTCTGGCGAGACTGCGAAACGGAGGTTGGAATGAACCGCGACCGACATCACGCTGGCCAAAACCTGCTGACCCGCATCACGCACGGGCAACTGCAGCAATTTTACGCCAGCGGGTTTTGGCGCGACGAAACACTCTATGATCTTGCCGCAACTCACGCCGGCACGACACCCGACAAGATTGCTGTGCGAGATAGCTATGGTTCGCTCAGTTACGGTGAACTCGTTGGCCTGGCCGACGGGATAGCCGCCGACCTGCTGGCGACCGGTCTCAGAGCGGGTGACCGCGTTGCGGCGTGGATGTCGAGCAGGGTCGAGATCGCAGCGCTGTTACTGGCATGCTCCCGGGAAGGATTTGTTCTTAGTCCATCTCTTCATCGCAATCATACGGTCGAGGAAATTGTCGCCCTGGTGGCAAGCTGCAGCGCACGCGCTGTAATCGTGGAGGAAGCATTTGGCGTCGGCGTGGATCGAGAAGAGATATTCACTCGGCTCGCGGCTTTGGATCATGTGCGCAAAACGGTTCGGTTAAAGCCTGCCGCGGCACGAACCGCCGACAGTATTGCGACGGCGCTGGCCGTCACGTCCAGCGCAGCGGCCGGCCCGACCGGCGGTGCCAATGACGTCGTCTATCTCGCATTCACTTCCGGTACAACCGGCGAGCCGAAGGGCGTTCTGCACTCTAACAACACATTGCTTGCCAATGCCCGTGCGATCGCTGCGGATTGGCATTTTGACAGAAAATCCGTGACCTACACACTCAGTCCCCTCAGTCACAATCTTGGTTTTGGGGCGCTGGTTCTGACTATCCTCGTCGGCGGCGAGATCGTCCTGCATGATCTTCCGCGCGGTGCCAGCCTGCTGACGCGATTGCGTGAAATTGGGGCGACCTTCATCTTTGGCGTGCCGGCCCACGCGATGGATCTCTTAAAAGAGATCGATCTCGCTGATGGCGCGAATCTCGAACGGCTGCGCGGCTTTCGAATCTCTGGAGGAGCAGTGCCGCGCAGTGTCGTCGAGAGGCTGATTGCCTACGGTATCACGCCTCAGAGCGGTTACGGTATGACAGAGGCCTGCTCGCATCACTACACACTGCCGACAGATGCCCCCGAAAGGATTGTAAACACTTCGGGGAGAGCATGCGGCGGCTACGAAGTGAATATCTTTTCAACCGATGATCCGGATGTGCGGCTACCTGCTGGTGAGATCGGGCAGATCGGCGGACGCGGCGGTAGCCTGATGCTCGGCTATTTCAACGATCAGGCGAGCACCGAGAACGCCTTCAATAGTCAAGGTTGGTTCATGACCGGTGATATGGGGCGGATGGATGCTGACGGTTATCTGCAAATCACCGGGCGCATAAAGGACATCATAATTCGCGGCGGTCATAACATCCATCCGGCGCGGATCGAGTCCTTGGCGATGCGCCATTCTGCAGTCGAACGGGCCGCGGCGGTGCCGGTCAAGGATGAGCGGTTGGGGGAGCGCGTCTGTATCGTTTTCGTCCCCAAAGCCGGCGCGAAAGTCGATCCGGAGGCATTGCTCACGCACCTTCATGACCAGGGCTTGTCAAAGTACGACATGCCGGAATTCTATTTGCAGGTTGACGAGATCCCCTTGAGCGCTAGCGGCAAAGTTCTGAAACGTGCACTGCTTCCGCTCATTGCCGACGGTACACTATGCCCTCTTGCGATGCCGAGGCCTGGTGAAGGCCAGTGAGCGAATACAGCCGATGGATAGATTCTTGCTCGAGATGATTTGTTAGGAAATTGATTGGCTGCGCAGTGGATCGGCCGACACGCAAAGGAGATGTGATCATGAAGGCTGTCGTTGTCCACGAATTCGGGCCGATTGGCACAGCGGTGATTGAGGACGTGCCCGCACCCACTCCGGATACCGAAGAGGTATTGGTGGAGATTGCCGCTGTTGCTGCCAATTTCGTTGACACGCTGGTCATGGAAGGAAAGTACCAGTTCCTGCCTGACCTGCCATTCTCGCCAGGGAAATTGCCGGTAGGGACAATTCGGGCGGTCGGCTCAGGCGTGCAGAACTTTGAGCCTGGCGATCGAGTGCTGACGATGGCCGAGCATGGTGGTTACGCTGAGTTTGTTTGCGCTGCCCATTCTCAGTGCTGGCAGCTCCCGGGCAACATGACGTTCGACGATGCCGCTGCCGTTGCACTTGCCTATGACACGGCTTGGGTCGCATTGATCGAGCGCGCCCGGTTGCAGGAGGGTGATACGGCACTCGTACTCGGGGCTACAGGCGCCGTCGGTTTGGCTGCGATTCAGCTCGCCAAGGCCAAAGGAGCGCGCGTTCTGGCGGGCGTTTCCTCCATGTCTAAAGCCGCTCTCGTTCGTGAAGCCGGTGCCGATGAAATCATTGATCTGTCGGTGACGGATCTGCGCGATGGATTGCGCGAGCAGGTTTATGCGGTGACCGGCCGCAGCGGCGTCGATGTCGTCATCGATCCACTAGGCGGCGACTATTTTGACGCTGCAATCCGTGCTGTTGCGTGGCGTGGCCGGTTGGTCGTTGTCGGCTTCGCGGCAGGTCGCATTCCGGAAGTCAAAGCGAATTACCTGTTGTTGAAGAACATCGAGGTGAGCGGCATCCAAGTCAGCGACTATCGCAAACGCATGCCGGATCTGATGCGCGCCTGTTTTCAGGAGATATTTGAGCTGTACCGTGCCGGTCACATCAAACCTGCGCCTGTCACCGTGTATCCTTTGGTCGCGTATGCCCGAGCCCTGGACGACTTGCAAAATCGCCGGATCGCCGGGAGAGCCATCCTGCGCCCGTGAAGCGCGTCGTCGGGGGACGCGGGTTCTTTTGGCCGGTTTGAGATGGTTGGTGGAATGCGTTGAGTAAAATTCAGGGGCATCTGGTGCTCAGACTAGGGCGCGGTTAGAATGGTTGACCGGAAAGTTGCGGTCGTTTGTTTCAGCTCGATGACGCCGCCGTCGCCTGTCGAATTGGGCGTCACATTCTGCGGATCGGGCAAGCCCGGCGTGCGGTTCGGCGAAGGTGCGCACGATGATTGGATTGTTGTCACCGATGAAGCACATGCGTGCGTGGCGGCCGATCCATAATGGAAAAGGGCGGTGGTGCAGGTAGGTGCATCTTGCCGCGACAAGGGTTCATTGAGGGGCGGCGATGTTCAGTTGGTTTCGGTGGAAGGGAAAGGCGCCGCAGGCCGGTGGCCCGCCCTGGGTGACGGGCGTGGCAGAGGGAAGTCGCGCCTACAAGGCGGCAAAGGTATTGGATAGAATTGATCAGTGTGATCCTCTGGTTTTTCAGAGTATGGCCTTGTTGTTGGGAAATATCGCGCGATTTTACCTCAACAAGAAGCATTACGACGGCACCATGATCGGACTCTGCAATGACCTGCCCTCCGCCGACCTGATGGCGCTGGCGGAAGAAGCTGAGAGAGTAGCAGTTCACGAATTGGAAAAAGATCTCGAGGCCGGCAAGTCCAAATGGAACGAACATGCAGCGGGCTTTACGCTCTTATCAGGATTGTTCGACATTCATTCGCGTGACGAGCGAAACGAGGCCGAAATGAGGATCGCCGCGCGAATCCGCTCCATGTCGATCGCGGGGCAGGGCACGGCCATGCAAACCAACCGCCCAGCGGATGCTTGAGATCCATGCGTGCATTGGCTTCTAAAAGGTCGCGGATGAACAAACTGATATCTCTGCCAGTACCTGCGCCAACTTCATAGAGCCTCGTAGTGATCGGCTTTGCCGGTCAGTTGTACTCAAGGTTATTTGGAGCAAGTTCTTAAGACTTTGCCCAATTACGGAAAATTTGAACTATTTTTCTGACGGAACCTTATCCCTCAGGTGGCATCCTGTGAGTGCGATCATGATTTTCGTAGGGATGCCGCATGTCTTTTCTAGCGTATCTGCCACGCGCAATTCGCGCGGGCGCGACACTGTTTGTCGCTACTGGCCTTGCCGCCTGCTCCAGCAATCCGGCCTACGAGCCGCGCGCATTCGGAGTTGGCCACACAGTCCAGCAGGAAGCCCAGCGGCAGTACCGACGCCAACGTGTGCGCCGCGCCCGTCCGCGCCAGCACAGATCCGCAAACTACAAGCTTGGCCGCCCCTACACCATTCGCGGCAAGACATACGTGCCTCGCCACGAACCAAAATATAACAAGGTCGGCAGGGCATCCTGGTATGGCCGAGGCCACAATGGCCGTCGTACCGCCAATGGTGAAATCTTTGACGATCGATTGATGACTGCTGCGCACCCGACACTGCCACTGCCCTCACTCGCGCGCGTAACCAATCTGGATAACGGTCGCCAAGTCGTGGTGCGGATCAACGACCGAGGACCGTTCATCGCGAATCGTATCATTGATCTGACACGGCGTGCAGCTATCGAGTTGGGATATGAACGACGTGGTGGCGCCCCCGTACGGGTTCAATTTCTCAGGCTCGCGCGCTGAACCCGTTCGCGAGAACAGCCCGCATTTCTCACAGTAACGCGGCTAGTCCTCCGTTTTGTCCGCTTGCCATACCGGTGCGCGCTTTTCAGCGAACGCGTTCAATCCCTCCAATGCATCCGGCTGCTCCATGATCAAGCAAATGGTTTCGACCACATTTTCGATGTTGCGACGGTACTCATAGTCGTTTGCCCGCATGAAGCTGTCGCGCGCAATGCGCATGATCTGTGGAGACTTTCGGGCGAAATCCTTGGCGAGCGTCAGGGCCTCGTGAGCTAGCTCATCGTGCGGCACAACACGATTGATGAGGTTCCAGCGTTCTGCAGTAACCGCATCGATCGGTTTACCGTTAAAGCAGAGCTCAAACGCTTTGTGACGCCCGATTTGACGAGGCAGATGGACGTAGTGCATCGCGGGAATGACGCCGACATCGATTTCAGGATAGCCAAAACTCGCCTGATCGCTTGCGAGGATGCAATCGCACGAGACTGCTACCGTCACGCCCGCTGCTCGTGCGGCGCCATTGACGACGGCGATTGTCGGCTTTGCCATGCGGTATTGAGCGAGATGCATGTCAAGATACAGCTTGTCCAGGTAATCGCGAATGCGCCCGCTGTCACCACCGCGCATCATGTCAAGGTCCATACCAGCACAGAACACTGTTGGCAGCGCACTCTCAAGCATCACGCAGCGTACATCGGGGTCTTCCTTGGCAAGTTTATAGGCCTTGAGGATGTCTCGGACCAATTCGGTACTCAAGGCATTGACCGGGCCACGGTTCATGACAACGTGGGCGATATGGTCTGCGACGTGATAGTCGACAAATTCCATTTTGCGCTTCCTTATTCTCTATGCCGAATAGGATTTGAAGTACTTGCGTCGGTCTTTGCTGAAGTTGCCGATAGAGCGGCTCGGATCTTTGAGCGTCCTAAGAATTCTACGAGTTGTTGGGGCTCAGCGAAAAGGATTGCTTTACAGAAATGAGTGAGCTTTCACGACACGGAGACAAGACGCCGTTCGCCAAGCGCACACGCTCCCAATTGACGAGAATCAATCGCGATAAGGGGGGCGATTGTTCGTCCATTGCGCCATGCGGCTCTCCGACCGGGCCGCGATGACAAGATTCCGCCGACGGTCCGGAACCGGCAGTTATGTCCTGCGACCGGCAGCTAAAGTACCCGACCTTCGGCCTTGAGCTTTTTGTTTAGGATCTGACGCACGCGCACGCCCGCGCCATCAGCACCCAGCGTCACCTCCAGATAGTCCATGCCGCGCGGGTCGTCAGTGACCTGCGACTGGATTTTTTCGAGGAGATGCTTGTCCTCGTCGAAGGCCGCGACAACGCTCGCCTTCGTCTTGTCGGCCACGTCGCGCGGCAGGTCCGGGACATCGAATGCCGCGCCCCAGAAGTAGTGCGTCCGGCCACGCCGCGACGGCGTGATGATATGGCATCCGCGCATCACGAAATCTGATCTGCGGCCTGGTTCCGGTGCAGGATCGTGGACATTCCAGTCCGAAAAGGAGATGGCAAGCGTCGGCATGCGACCAACCTGCTTGCGTTTGATAGGTTTGTCCTCCGGTAGTCCCATGCCCGCACAAAAGAGCGGCGACAACGGCGCAAGATCGAACTCCTGCTCGTAGCACACCGTCTCGCCATCCAAGTAGGTGTCCGGAGCCGTAATCCAATCGTCTTGCTTGAATGTGTTTTTGTGCACGAACGCGATATGCGTCAGGTCCATCACATTTTCGCGGATCAGCACCCAGTTGGCTGCGACCTCGTAGTAGCCGGTGATGAAACTCCAGCCAGGATCGGTCTGATAGCTGACATCTGGCGGGTCCTGGTCGATTGCGTCTGCGTCACCCATCCAAATCCAGACGAAGGCGCCGGCTTCGCGCACCACGTAAGACGGGATCTGTGCCGTCTCGGGTGTCATGTCCTGGGTGGGGGCCTTTGTGCAGTTGCCGACCGTATCAAACTCCATACCGTGGTAGGGACAAACGATCTTGCTGCCGTCAACATGCCCTTCCGACAATGGTGCCCATCGATGCGGACAGCGGTCGTATAGAGCGGCCGGCGTACCGTCGGCCAGCCTGTACAAGACAACCGGCGTTTCGAGAAGCCAGCGCGCCAAAGGCTTTTCCGTCACCTCGTCGCGCCACGCTGCGACCCACCACATGTTGCGAGGATAATTGTCTTCCAGCATACCATTGGGAATACGTTGCCCGTTGCGGGGCTTGATGGGGCTATGCTCGTTCATGGTCATCCTCCAATCTTGAGAGTAGCCGTAAGCTTGGGCGGCCAGCAATCGTGATTTCTGTATAGAGTACAGTCGCCAACTTTGACAATTGTGGGTTTTGAAACCTCTTCCGGCGCGCGCTCGTGTCGGCATGGTCGACAACCACGGCGAGCTGCGTACAGTCAAACACCCGATGGGTGTTGCAACGCAAGCAGTTCTGAACGGCGGCCCACATCTACGCATGGCGATTTCTGCACTTTCGGCAAGGGCAGGTCTGCTATATTGGGTGCTCGCTCACCGGCATGAACACCACGACTTGGGAGTCCAAACATGTCCTTTGAAGATGCTGTTGCCACTCAGCCAGCTTGGGTACGCTATTGGGTAGCCTGGATGGGAATTGCAATCATTGGCACCATGATTGCTCTGTTGTTTTCAAAGGCGACCCGGCGGGATTCAGCAGTTATTCTGGTCACGACCGCGGTCATATACTTCGCGATGATGTGGCTCTATCAGCAGATCGGGTTCGTTCGGCTCCTCGGCATTGTCCACGTCGTCGTCTGGACACCGCTCGCCGTCTATCTTTGGCAGCGTCTAAAGAACCCGGAGATCATTGCACCATTTCGGCATGTGATCATCGTATTCCTGGTGACAATCGTGTTGTCGCTGGCGTTCGACTACGTTGACGTGGCACGCTATATGTTGGGCGAGCGGGGCAGCATGGCCCAGTAGCCGATGAGCGCTTGATAATTTCGTTGTCGGCAAACGAAGGACACACACGCATGACCGAGATGAACAACAATGTGTTGGATCAGGCGCGTGAGGAAGCATTGTCCGTGCCGCTCGACGAAATTCATCTTGGAGAAGCTCACCGCTTCGAGAGCAATACGCACTGGCCGTTCTTTGATCGCGTTCGTCGTGAGGCCCCCGTTCACTTCTGCCCGGAAAGTGAATTCGGTCCCTATTGGTCCATCATGAGGTGGGACGATATCATGACGGCTGAAACATCTCACAAGGCGCTATCGTCTGCAGACGGTATATTTATCGGGGACCGGGCCGCCGATTTCGTTCCGCGCAGTTTCATTACCTCCGACGAGCCGCTGCATGGGACGTGGCGCAAACCGACAATGCCGGCTGTGGGACCACAGCGCTTACAGGAATTGCAGACCCTGGTTCGAGAGCGTGTCGGGAAGATCCTTGACGACCTTCCGCGCAATGAAACCTTCAATTGGGTCGAGCTGGTTTCGATAGAACTCACCACCCAAATGCTGGCGACATTATTCGATTTTCCGTGGGAGGACCGGCGGCTTTTGACGTTCTGGTCGGATACCGTCACCAATACCGACCAGATGGGGTATGCCTCGATTTCGGCTGAGGAACGTCAGAAAATTCTGATGGAGTGTGCCGCCTATTTCCAAGAGCTATGGACGGAGCGCGCCAAGGCAGAACCGCGCCACGATTTCATTTCTCTGTTGGCTCACCACCCAGATACGAAAGATCTCAATGAGGCACCACTCGACTTGCTTGGCAATCTCATGTTGTTGATCGTTGGCGGCAATGATACGACGCGCAATTCCATATCCGGCGGGCTCAACGCACTGAACGAAAATCCGGATCAGTACGATCGATTGCGCGCCGGCGGCATGGACTTAGTTCCCAACATGGTATCTGAAATCATTCGCTGGCAAACGCCGCTTGCCCACATGCGGCGGCGTGCGATCGAAGATTGTGAAATCGGCGGAAAGCAGATCAGAACGGGTGACAAAGTCATTATGTGGTACGTGTCCGGCAACCGTGACGACGCCAAATTCACCGAGCCGTACAAGTTCCGGATTGAGCGCGACAACGCACGCAACCATATCTCATTTGGTTTCGGCATTCACCGCTGCATGGGCAACAGGGTTGCGGAAATGCAATTACGTATTCTTTGGGAAGAGATTCTGAAGCGTTTTGATCGCATTGATGTCGTTGGAGAAGCAAAGCGCACGCGATCCAATTTCGTGATGGGCTTCGAAGACCTTCCGGTAAAGATTGCCGCATAAATTGGGTCGTTGCGACCCGTGAAGAATGTCGGCAATTGAATCTGGCTAGCATAGCAAAGCAATAGGTAAGAAGTATGGTTACACACTGGCCGGAGCCGGGCCAATGGCAGCGCGCAGTTCCAAAGAGCAGCGGCCTCGATGGTCTCGCGGTTGATCGAGCCGTCGAATTCGCGGTTGCTCATGAGTCGTCCATGAACCGGAATATTCGGCAGGCCCTTGTCGATGGTCATTTTTCCGAGCCGCCACCGATTAACAAGATTGTCGGACCCGTTAAAGATCGTGACGCGCCGAACGGAGTGATCATTCGTGGTGGCCGCATCGTTGCCGAATGGGGTGATGTCGAGCGAGTCGATATGACGTTCAGTGCAACAAAAAGCTATCTGTCGCTGTGTGCAGGACTTGCGGTGAAAGATGGGTTGATTCCCGATATTCACGCACCCGTCCGCGAACTTGTCGATGACGGCGGATTTGACAGTCCGCAAAACCGTCCAATCACGTGGTTGCAACTCTTGCAGCTGACGAGTGAATGGCAAGGCGAGTTGTGGGACAAGCCAGATTCAATC
This sequence comes from Hyphomicrobiaceae bacterium, assembly GCA_049116495.1. GTDB lineage: Bacteria > Pseudomonadota > Alphaproteobacteria > Rhizobiales > Hyphomicrobiaceae > CAJQQK01. The sequence continues at coordinate 44,561 of JAGDYV010000036.1, forward strand.
GACCACAATCGCAATCTCTCATCGAAGCCCGGCGAGGCAACGCTTAAGGGCAAGCTGCGCACGATGCAGGAACCCGGAACCTACTGGGAATACAACGATGTTCGTGTCAATCGATTGGCGCTTGCTCTGTTGCGCGTTTTTAAGCGGCCGTTGCCTGAAGTTTTGAAAGAGCGGATCATGGATCCGATCGGTGCGTCAAACACCTGGGAGTGGCATGGCTATGAAAATTCGTTTGTTGAGATAGACGGGCAGCGCATGCAATCGGTTTCGGGTGGCGGTCATTGGGGCGGCGGTTTGTGGATTAGCACGCTGGATCACGCCCGGGTCGGTCTGCTGATGTTGAACGAAGGGAATTGGAATGGTCGTGAGGTCATTTCGAGAGACTGGATCAAGTTGTCGACGACGCCTTGCGGCCTAAACAAGAGCTACGGTTTGCTATGGTGGCTGAACGCGATCGGTGAGCAGGCACCGGCTGCTCCGCAAAGCAACTTCTTCGCGATGGGTGTGGGCGCCAATTATATCTGGGTGGACCCTGACCATGACATGGTCTGCGTGACCAGATGGATACAAAAGGAGCACTTCGCAGAGTTCGCAGAAAAGGTCATGGATGCCGTTCTGTAGGCTTTGCCGAACACGGCAGGCTGCAATGCCTAAGTCATTGTTGACTTGATCAATCGGCTCAAGTCGCATTGCGAGATTGAAAATCTCTTTCGCGACATTGTCTCGTTCCGACGGCCAGTCCTGGCCGGGCCGGCACGCCGCAGGGAAAGAGCACTGACCAGGCTAAAACCATCAAGCGGGCATGCCACGACACGAGTATCTCGACATTATGCGCACGGCTCGAAACGATGGGCGCCAACAGCACTTCGGTTGCCAGCCCAGTCGATGTCATGCTCGGTCAGCGAATTGGCGATCGTAACGGGCACAGTCCGTTTCTTGCGATCGAGCAATGCGTCGGCCGCGAGAAATGCGTTCCAGGCAATTCGAGAAGTGAAGATGGATGCTGAGACGAGTTCAGGGCGAGTGATTGGCAAACCGGCCATGTGTGTGGCCTGGTCATCAGTTGCAGTGACGACCAGGCCAAGCCGTTACTTTCCTTTCAATTGCCGAAGCGCACCGGCCCAATCTTCGACATGGAAGGTCTTGATAATCTTTCCATTCTCGAGCGTGTGGATGTCGATTGACATAATCATGAAGCTCTTGCCTTTGCCATCGACCCCAAAAAGTGGTCCCTTAGGCGTCCCGGTAGCACGGCCTCGAACGATGACCCGATTGCCAGCCTGGATCATTTCCTCAACCTTCCAGTTCATGTCAGGGATGAGTTTTGCAAAAAAGCCCAACTGACCAATGAAGGCGTTTGCGGTTTTATTCTTGCCTGAGTAGTTGCCAACGCTCTGCCAGTTGTCGGCCACATTGGCCCGAAACGTTTTGGCATGTGAGGTCGAGCCTGGATTGCTTAGAAAATCATAGAACGTTTTCACCGCGGCCTTGTCGTTTGCGGCAGCTCCTGTCGTCAGGGACGTGGCTGAAAGCAAAGCCACGACCAACAGAGTTCCAATTCTAAGCATGCTTAATCTCCTTGATTGCAGATATTCCAACGCCGATCATTGGCGGTGACGTTGAATGTAGACAAAGGAGGTTTGCGTGATTAGATGGTGTAATTAGAATTTATTAATCGAAAAATTGGACCAATGATAAATCACCTGAGGGCCCTCGCCGTCTTCGCGAAAACAGTGGAACATGGCTCCTTCCGGGCCGCGGCCGACGATTTGGAATTGTCGCCATCGGTCGTCAGTCATCATATTTCACAGCTTGAGGAGCAACTTGGCGTTGCGCTTCTGTATCGATCGACACGGACGTTATCGCTGACAAGAGATGGTGAGCGCTTGATTGGTGCAGCACAGGCCATGCTAAGTGCGGCAGAGGATGGCATAAACACCGTTCTCGACCATGCGTCGGGACTGAGTGGCGAACTGCAAATCACCGCGCCCGCAGTTCTTGCCCAGTCGCCGCTCGCAGACAAGATTACACAATTCTTGAGGGTGCACCCAGGTGTCAAGATTTCGATCGATTTTTCCGACGATCGGCGCGATGTCGTCGCCGATGGAATCGACGTGGCAATACGGATGGGTTGGCTTCGTGACAGTGCTTTGAAGGCAAGAAAGCTCTATGACGTGGAAAGGGTTCTGGTCGCATCAAATAGTTTGCTGACGGGAAGGCCTGTGCCGAAATCGCCGAAGGACCTTGAAGATTGGGATTGGCTTGACCTCGCATCCGTGCCGTTGAAGCCAATATTTCGGCATGCCTCCCAAAAAACGATCACCTTGCGTCCTGCTACGAGGTTGACCGCTAATAGTGCGGCCGCCCTTTACCAGTTCGTTGCCCGAGGCGCAGGAATCGCCGCTCTGCCACGTTTCCTTGCGGAAGCTGATATTCAGGCCGGCACTACGCAGGTGCTTCTGCCGGAGTGGCGCATTTCGTCGATTGCTGTCTATGCAGTGCGCCCTCAAAACGCAACACGTGATGGCCTGACGGCAACGTTCGTAAACTCCCTGGCCAAGTGATGATTGGGATAAGGTAATGTCCCAGCTCTTGTCCGAGATGCAAGAAGTCCCGAACGGACTCATCGCGCAAATGTCGCGTTGGCTGGAACATGTCCGTCGGTAAGCGCAGAGCAGCTAATTCGACCTGTCTTTGAACCAGTTGATCAGGCCGCCTGCGAAGAAAATCTCTCGCTGCCGTGCCGACATTTGATAGTGCGCCGAGATATCAAGATCTTTGCCAGCAACGTATACGGTCACGGGAGCATCGTTGCGAACCGCATCGTGTATGTTTCGCAACTGCAGGACATCGCCGGCATCGAGTACGTCGTAGTCTTCCTGCCGGTCAAACGAGAGTGGCAGAATGCCGGCATTGATCAGATTCTGTTGATGAATGCGCGCGAATGATTTCGCGAGCACCAGGCGCAGGCCGAGAAACTGCGGACAGAGCGCCGCATGTTCACGACTCGAGCCCTGCCCGTAATTTGTGCCACCAACCAAGGCATGGCCGCCAGACATCTGGTGTGACTTCGCGCGGGCCACATATTCTGGGTCGTGCCGCCTGAAGCAGAACTCTGCGAGGCCGGCAAGATTGGAACGAAATGGAAGCGCCTCCGCGCCCGCCGGGCTGATTGTATCTGTCGAGACATCATTGCCGAGCAGCAAGAGTACCGGCACCTCGATCGTGTCGGGCAATGGCATGATCGGTGCGAGCGGCGTGATGTTCGGCCCAAACGCCAATTGAACCTTTGCTGCTTCAGCGCGCGGCAATGGCGCCTGCAATGCGCCGGGGAGGGGGGACGCACGCTCAGGCAGCACGACATTCGGATACCCCAGCCGGAGCTCGCAGCCCCAGTCGCGCGGGTCTGTGATCACGCCCGCCAGTGCCGACGCTGTTGCCGTCTCCGGGCTGCAAAGATAGACACGATCGTCCTTGTTACCAGACCGGCCATCGAAATTACGCGGCGTCGTGCGCAGTGAGTTCTTGCCTGAGGCCGGCGCCTGCCCCATGCCGTTACAACCATTGCATCCGGCTTGATGCATGCGACCGCCGGCCTGGATGAGGTGTGCGATCGAACCGGACAACATCAGGTCGGCGAGAACCTGTCGGCTGCTCGGGTTGATGTCAAACGACACATTCGGTGGCACGATCCGTCCGGCAACCATTTGAGCAGCAATTGCAAAGTCGCGGTAACCCGGATTGGCCGACGATCCAATGTAGGCTTGATACACCGGTGCACCTGCCACCTCACGCACCGGCACGACATTGTCCGGGCTGCCCGGTGTCGCAATCAGCGGGACGAGATCTGAAAGATCCATTTCGTCAGTGACGTCATAGGTACAGTTCGCATCAGCTGCGATCGCGCTGAACGCATCACCTCGGCCATGCGCTTCCATGAATATTCGAACCTGTTCGTCGGCGGGAAACACGGAGGTCGTCGCGCCAAGCTCGGCGCCCATATTGCAGATCACGTGTCGGTCCATCGCCGAGAGCGCGCCAACGCCTGGGCCGAAGTATTCGATAATGCGCCCGACACCGCCTTTAACCGAGTGTCGCCGCAACATTTCAAGAATCACATCTTTGGCGCTGACCCAATCGGGCAGTTTTCCTGTCAAACGAACGCCCCATACCTCTGGCATGTTCAGCGCCAGTGGTTCGCCGGCCAGAACTGTTGCTACTTCAACAGAGCCAGCCCCGATCGCCAGCACCCCAAGCGCACCGGCCGCCGGTGTGTGCGAGTCCGCCCCAACCAGAAGCGTTCCAGGTACGCCGAACCGTTCCATATGCACGGGATGAGAGATGCCATTCCCAGGCCTTGAAAAATACAAACCGAAGCGCTCGGCTGCGGATTGCAGGAACAGATGATCGTCGCCGTTCTTAAAGTCGGCCTGGAAGAGGTTATGGTCGATATATTGGCAGGCGAGACCGACCCGGATTCTGTCCAGGCCGATCGCATCAAGCGCCTGGATCGTGAGGGTTGCTGTTCCGTCGTGCAACAGAGCCTGGTCAACAGAAAGACGGACTTCTTCGCCGACATTCATCTCGCCACCGACAAGATGAGTGGCGAGAATCTTGCGCGTGAGATTTTGGGGCGCAGCGGTCAAGGCAGCCGTCTCGCGTTTGGCAGTCTCCGATGGTTTGGATTTGGTCTTTGGGCGTTCATGTTGTTGGCCGCAATGTGTGCATTTGATCGAACTTGGCTTGCACTCTCTTATTCCGCTCTGACTTCTGCCATGGGATCAAGCGTCGCAATCGGCGTCACGCCAGGCACCGAGATGCCATTCGGCCGGCCATGCCTTGTGCCACCTTGAAATGCGTCATCGATCATCGCCTTCGGCAACGGTGGGCCATCATCGCAGGCAAGCCAAAGGCGCAAAAGGTGGCGGCGCCGGTCAGGGTCTGGATGATCCTCGTAGGTCGTACGCGAGTGGAGGATGACGTGGTTGTTCAGAAACTGCATGTCGCCGGGGGCAAACTCCATGTCGAGATGGAAGGCGGGATCCGCGGCCAATGCATCGATCGCATCAAAAGCGGCTTCTTGTTGGACGGTCACGGGGGGCGCGCCGTTCAGCAATTGTCCTTTGCGGATGGCACTGCGCACATAGGTCGTAACAACGTTGCCATCGTTTGGCATGAAAATCGGTGTCATCGCCCACGGTTTCTGTCCCGCCGGCACCTCGCTCCAGCGCGTGCGCGCAATCGGCTGGGTCAAAGCGGCGGCAAGCTCCGGCTTCTTGCGCACCAGTTCGTTGTAGATCGCAACTGAACTGGCAATGCTTGAGAGCCCGCCACGCTTTGCAGCCCGAATGCAAAGCAACCCGACAATATCGGAGTAATCCGTATGATAAGGAAGGCGCGCGCTGGTCTGATAACCGCGCGTGTCCGGCTTGGCATAGTCGAGGCCGATGTCGGTGACGTGTCCAAGCATATGGTTCTTGCCGTTCTGCGGGACAGCATCTCCGAGATGCAGGCCGATCGCCCAGTAGGCCCAGGCGTTGTCCTCCAATGCATGGTCGTCGACCGGCATCCCGCCCAACATCGCAAAACCGCGTCCATGCAGGAGTTCTTTGCGCATATTGGCGAGCCGTTCTCCGAGGATGGAAAGCGGTGCATCGGCACGTGATAAACTCAGGAGATCGTTTGACTTGGTGCGTAAAGATGCAACGAGATCATAAAGTTCGCTGACCTCCCGATCACTCAGGGCTTGTTTCCACTCGCTGCTTCGGTCAGCCAAATCCGGGCCGTGCCACGCGGCCGGGGATGCGACCGGTTTCAACTCAATGGAAGGCATACGACGTGTTCTCACTGTTTCGAGTTTTCCGTGATGCAGTATAGCGCTTGCGCACTGTATTACCATGCCGGTTGACCACCCCGATAGACATGACCGGAACCCGTGTTTCGGCAGGCAGTGGCAGGATCGGTTTTGGACGGAAGTTCGACGCTCGTATCAGGTGTCAAGAAAGCCTCTGGGCCTAGCTGTGTGCCTGAAAGTCTTCGCCTATCATGTCGGCCGCTTTCTCAGCGATCATGATGGTTGCCGCATTGGTATTTCCCGAGACCAGCGTCGGCATCACCGAGGCGTCAACGACGCGTAGCCCCGTTACACCATTGACGCGAAGGCGCGGGTCCACCACGGCTTGCGGATCGCTGCCCATACGGCAGGTGCCGACGGGGTGAAAACCGGTGGTTGCCGCGCGCCGCACATACTCGAGAAGCTCCTCGTCTGTTTCCACGCCAATGCCCGGTCGGTATTCCTCTTTGACATAGGCACTCAACGCAACGGTGCTTGCCAACCTCCGCGCCAGCTTGGCGCCGCTGATAAGGGTCGCCCGGTCATAATTGGTACTCAGATAGTTTGGCTGGATAGCCGGAGGATCACGTGTGTCCTTCGACGTGATGCGCACATGCCCCCGGCTGCTTGGGCGCATGGGATAGAACGATACGGTAAAGCCGGAAAATGCATGGGGCTGCTTGCCTCGATCGTCAGCACTGACCGTGCTTAAAAAATACTGGATATCCGGTGTTTTTGCATCGGGCATCACACGGCAGATGATGCCAGCCATCATCACCCCGACCGCCATCGGACCTTTGCGCAATAGGAGCCACTTGAGGCCGGTCAACAGCTTTGCGAACGGATTTCGAAGAGCATCATTCGTGGTGACGGGTTTGGTGCATTTGTACAAGAATCTGACAATCAGGTGGTCTTGCAGGTTTTCACCCACTTCCGGCCGGTCCGCGACAACCGCGATGTCGTGCGCCTTCAGCAACGCCGCGGGCCCGATACCTGACGCTTGTAATAACTGCGGCGACTGCAGTGCGCCGGCGCACACGATCACTGAAAGCTTCGCGCTGACGGAATGCGATTTGCCGTCACGGGAATATCGCACGCCGACGGCACGGGTGCCTTCAAACTCGATCTTTTCCACCATCGCGCCGGTCTCGACAGTCAGATTGCCGCGTCCCCTTGCCGGTTTGAGATAACCGGTCGCAGCTGAGCAGCGCTTTCCATTGCGTGTCGTAAGCTGCAGGTAGCCAGCGCCCTCCTGGTTCGGGCCATTGAAGTCGTCCGTCGCTGGAATTCCGAGTTCGCCAGCGCCGCGGATAAAGCCGTCGACAAGTTCGTTGCGATCGCCAATGTCCGATACGGCGAGAGGTCCGTCCGCGCCGTGGTAGGCACTCGCACCTCGAGAATTTGCTTCCGATTTGATGAAATACGGCAGCGTGTCGCGGGCGCTCCATCCGGTGGCACCCCGTTCTTCCCAGCCATCAAAGTCTTCGGGCTGACCGCGAATTTGGATCATGCCGTTGATGGCGCTGGAACCACCCAGAGTGCGTCCTCGCGGCCAATAATCCTGCCGGCCATTGAGATGTTCTTGCGGCTCAGTTTCAAACCGCTAATTGAGTTCAGCGTGAAACATCGTCTTTCCATACCCAATCGGAATATGTATCCAAGGATTGCGATCTGGCGGGCCGGCCTCCAAAAGCAAGACTGTGTACCGGCCTGTCTCGGTCAGACGATTGGCCAACACACAGCCGGCGGAACCTGCTCCAACAATCACAAAATCAAACGTTCGCACTGCTTCAGACTTTTCGCGTTTCGCTGGCTCATTCTGGGCCGGCGGTGAGTTGCATCAAACGGTGTTTGCTGATGCGCCGTCGTCAACCGTCCGTTCGTACGACACATTCAAGCACCCACGAGTTTAGTAGGCTGGGCGGCTGTGGCAGTGTCAAGCCCACGATCGGAGCTATCGGCCGGACGCTGATGCAAATCTGGTGAATGAAGTTTGATTGCTGCGTTTCGATCAAACCGACGTCCAACAAGCAACAAGTCGGTCCAAGCTTTGTCGCAACTTGATGCTAACGCGATCCTGACGGGACCAGGACAGAATGCGGTAAATGAATCTTAGACTTCGACGCCAGATCAACAATCGGAGCCGATCAATGATCAAGACGCCCATCCTTATCGTCGGCGCCGGCCCTTCGGGCCTCATGCTATCCGCACAACTCCATCGCTACGGTGCTGCTCATGTCATTGTCGATCAAAAGGAAGGTGTGACCGATCTGAGCAAAGCGCTTGCTGTTCAAGCGCGAACGCTCGAACAGTATCAACAACTCGGGATTGCGGAGACCGCCATCGCACAGGGTTTTGTCGCCAAGAGTGTGCGGTTCATTGTGAACGGGCGCGTCCGTGCCAAGATACCGCTTGGCGAAATCGGTGCCGGCCTCAGTCCCTATCCATACCTGTTCATTCTTGAGCAATCACGAAATGAAGCCTTGATATTAGACACGATCACGAACCAAGGTGGCGACGTTCAGTGGGGAACGCAGGTCACGGACGTGAACCAAATCCATGAGGGTTATACGGGGACGTTGAAGCGGCACGATGGCTCGTCCGAAATGTTCGAGTGTCAATATCTGATCGGTTGTGGCGGGGCGAGCAGTCCGGTCCGGCATTTTTTAGGCATGCCCTTTCGAGGTGGCACGAACGAGCAGTTGTTCTTTGTCGCGGACATTGAATTGGAGGTTGACCTGGAAAAGCAAGGCTTGCTTCTAGCCATCAACAAAAGCGAGTTTCTGGCGTTCTTCCCAATGTCCGGGCCGCAGCAGTATCGTGCGATAGGCGTGTTGCCGCAGTCGATCAAAAATCCCGATGACTTTTCGTTTGATGATTTGAAAGACCACATTGAGGGCAACTTTGGTTTGCCCGCCAAGGTCATTGGCCACTCCTGGCACGCAGGATATCGGGTCCATCACCGTATCGTTGACAATTTTCGGTCTGGCAATGCGTTTCTCGTTGGTGATGCCGCGCACATCCACAGCCCAGCCGGTGGCCAGGGCATGAACACCGGCCTCGGCGACGCGATTAACCTCGGATGGAAACTCGCAGGTGTCGTCAACGGATGGTGTGAGGCGAAGATTCTGGACTCTTACAATGATGAACGTCGCCCTTTTGGCGTGCAGCTCGTGCATACGACCGATCGAGCATTCACGATGATGGTTTCAAAGAGTTGGCTCCCCCGCCTGGTCCGCACGCATATACTGCCGATAGCCTTAAGTACCGTCTTGCAATTCGAGCGCTTGAGAAGCTTGATGTTCAAGACGGTTTCGCAAACTCGCATTTCGTATCGAGGACGTATGTTAAGCGATGGTACTCGTAGTGGTTCAATTCACTCTGGTGATCGCTTTCCGTGGTTTGAATGGGATGGCGGCAGCAGTTATGATTGGCTCGTCAATCCTGGATATATTGTCCTCAATTTCGGTGATGCACCGCCATGCACTGTCGCGGACTGGAGCGGCCCTTCAACGCAAATCGACGTGGATGGCCCAGCAGCTCTTGCGGCCATGTCCGCCGGTTTGCCACGTCGAGGCAATGTTGTTGTGCGACCCGACATGCATGTGGCGCAGATTGTTGACGAGCAAGTGTAAAAATGCTGGCTCTGGCGCCTGGGTTCGAACCGGGACTGACCGATTAACAGTCGGGCGTGCTACCATTGACACTACGCCAGAACATCTAACTTGGTGACCGCCTCGGTTTGCGAGTGCGACGTCGTAATACCTGCCGCCCTGATCTGGGAGGTGGCGATCACCAATCTCTCACGGCCAACAACGAGGGCTGGCCGATATCTTGGAGGTCACGCCCGGACTCGAACCGGGGCCTTCGGGGTTGCAATCCGACGCATCTACCCTTCTGCCACGTGACCTGTTAACGGCGCCGGTTTGGGGGGCGAACCGCCGCCAGTGAAGGTTGTGTTAGTCATACGCTGTGATGCTATGGTGCCGAGGGATGGATTTGCACCACCGACGCGCTGGCCTTCAACCAGCCGCTCTACTCGCTGAGCTACCTCGGCATTTGATTGGCGGAAGTGGAGGGCATCGAATTCGCAAGGCCCTACATCCTTCGGATTGCGCTTCCATGTTTGTGGCGCGCGGAAGGATGCTGCTTAACAGCGTCGCAATTTCGGGAATTCTGAGTTGGTAAAGTCAGCACCCTTCGCGCATCAACAGTCGTAGCCGTACCAGCAAAAACTGGCGGCGTTCTCGACCAAATATGATGCTGCGGAATTGACGAACATTGTCCTGTCTCAGTTGTGCTGAAGCGGCGCGATGCCGCGAGAGATCGGCGGTATAGGCCACGCCGGCGGCAGACGTCAAGCGGCAATATTGTGGCAGAGGTCGGAGCATGGATGACCAGTGCTCTTATGGCCAAATATCATGAGCGGCCTTCACTTCTATGTTTGCACCCGGCAGCAGTTTGCTCGAAAGTCGAACGGCCGACGTCGGCTGAGATCGAAGGTCGCCGATCTGGATAGACTACTGTCGCGTTGCCTTGCGGTTCCGATATTTCACGGTCAACTCAAGTGGTGTGTCGTTCTCATCGTAAACGCCGAGAATGACGCCGCGTCGACGTGCCTTTGTTCTCATCTCGACAAGTTGCGCTTCTGATCTCGTCGTCCGCTGAGACTGTCTTCGGGACCAGGCAGACAAATGATCGTACATCTCATTGATGACGTGCGCATGCGCCTCGCTGTCCCCAAGGTCGACCAACTCGTCGGGGTCGTTTTCAAGGTCAAACAGCATCGACTGGCTGTCGCCTTCGAAGTGCATCAGCTTCCACTTTTTTGTGGCGACCATGAACATAACCGCTTCGCGCACGCCATGATCCAGAATGGTGGCCATTGGCGTTGCAGAGTAATCATACTCGCAGATGACATAGTCACGACCCGTGTCTTGAACCTTTCCGTGCAGGAGCGGAAGCAGCGACCTGCCTTCGACAATATGTTGCGGAGGCTCGGCACCGGCGGCCTCAATGAAGGTTGGCACAAGATCAATGCTTTCTACGAGCGAGTCGCAAACGGTCCCGCGCGAAGCGTTTGCTGCATCAGAGGGATCATAGATGATCAGCGGGACTTTCGTGGACGCGTCGTGAAAGAATGTCTTCTCCCCCATCCAATGGTCGCCAAGAAAGTCACCATGATCGGAGGTCAACACCACCATCGTGTCTTCCATTCGTCCCGTCTCTTCAAGCCATTTGATGAGGACGCCCATCTGGTCGTCGACCTGCTTGATGAGCCCCATGTAGGCCGGGATGACGGCCGCTCGAACGTGATCCTTGCTGAAGCTTTTGCCGATCGGGTTGTCCATGAATGCCCGAAGCACCGGGTGCGCGTTTTGATACTCCTCGTCTGATCGGACCGGCGGCACGATGTGTTCGGACGTGTACATGGAGTGATACGGTTCCGGTACAATGTAGGGCCAGTGTGGCTTGATGTACGAGAGGTGGCAGCACCACGGCGCGTCGGCCTGTGCGATAAACTCCATGCCTCTGCGGGTAAGATAGGGCGTTTCACTATCCTCCTGCGCAATGTTGGCGGGCTGGGTCGCATTTTTCAGAAACCAGCCGGACAGAACATTGTCGTCGTCATCTATCCCGGAATTGGCATAATCGTGCCAAGGGTTGTCGCTGTCGTAGCCGCGTTCGCGCAAGTAGTTGTTGTAGGTTTCGGCCGGTATCTCATCGTAAGTCCCATCGGGGCCTTCCGGAAGCATGCCATCATCGCGCTCGAAAACATCAAAGCCGCATTCTGCAACGCGGGCCCCAATCAGCGAGTCCGGTGCCAGTCCCAACCGCGCCATGCCCTCGGCGTCCGCTCGCATATGCGTCTTCCCAACCAGCCAGCATGACATCCCGGCTTTGCGCAGATGATCTCCTAACGTCTGCTCGCCGACTTTGAGTGGAATTCCGTTCCAAGATGCACCATGAGAATGGACGTATCGCCCCGTGTAAGTCGACATTCGCGAGGAGCCACAGATTGGAGATTGTATGTATGCGCGCGTGAAGCGCACACCACGTTTGGCGAGCTGATCAATGTTCGGTGTTTTCAGATACGGATGACCATAGCAGCTGAGGTAGTCCCAGCGGAGCTGATCGAACATGATGAATAGTATGTTTTTCGCCTTGGCCATCGCTTCAGTTCCATCTTCGCCGGACACATTGAGGCGGCATTCTCACAGCTTCCTGACAACCACGCAACGGCGTCGTCGTTGCCATCTTCGACACCCGCGATAGGACGCTTGTTCCGATACAATTTTTTCTGCGAGTTGCAAACGAAATCAATCGAGTAGATTGACCGGCAGATAGGACCTGACGGTGACGATCCTTTTCGATGATCGGTCTCGCATCACGTACTCGCGGTATGGAGGCAACTCACCATCAGGTTGAGCTGCCGCCGTGAAACCTCTCAGGATGACATAGTCTTGCGAGCGGTCGCCGGAAATGACGAGAGGTTGGTCGCGAAATGAGATGTTGCCCGGATCCACAATTATGCCATTGGCCGCGCCGTTCCGCAGGTCAATTGAGCGAATGTGGAATTGCTGGTTCTTCGAAAACCGCACATAGCCGCCCCGACTGACGATCATGCGCAGGTTTTTGCGACGCGCCACTTTGTCGGCCAGACCGGGATAAAACGGTACCGCTGCAAGCGCCGACGCGGTTAGAAACGGCGGCCTTGGCGGTAAGGCGACACGTATGCCGCGCGCGAAAACAAACCCCTGCCAGCGACGCTGACCCATCTTCACCCGTGCGACGAGACCATCGTTTCCGTGCTCTATGCGCCAAGCATAGCTGGGATGCAACCAGACATGGTCGCCGTCCTCATCGCCGCTGACGCGCACCAACCGATTGGTAGGCAGCGTATTACCAGGCCGGACGAGAAGAACATCCGGTAAGGCGTTGGCGAGGTCGACCACATCGATACGCCGCCGGACATCGGTCTGGAGGTAGTGGAAGCCGCCGTTTTCGGAAGTGGCGACAATTGTCGAGTGCTCAAGGTCCGCCCGCAAGCGCGCGCGAGGGCGTTCGCCCGTGACCGTGACAGATGGTGCAATCCCTTCGACAGTGGCGAGCGGGCCGTTGTCGGTGTCGTTTGGTTTGGCAGGCTTCCAACAAGCCGGTTCGGCAAGGACGATACGATCAGATCGATCGGCCGTGAATTGGATATCTGCGTGCGCGACATGTCGGAAGGCATGAAGACTGAGGCCCATGACATTTGGGCTATCGTTGCGCATATTGATGAACGCCTTTTGCCCAAGCGGGCCAACCTGTTTTGATGGTATGGCGATCCAACCCGATTGCTCCCAGCGTACGATTGAAATTGCTCCGGCGGTGGAGGCGGTTGCTGACACCGGCTTTTGCGATCCAATCGCGGGGGCAGGCTGTTGCGGCATCGGCACTATTGTTCGTTCGGGACGAGTCAGGATCAGAGTTCCCGGCGGTGCCTTGAATGTCAATTCGCCAAAAGTTTGCGATTGGCCGCGAAAGAACTGAATGTCGTCGCGTTCCTTTTCAGTCCGCCAATCGATATCGGGATCCAGGACAACGGTGTCAAAAAGATCTGCTGTGACTTCGACATTGCCGCCGGCTGCTTCAAAGAATGACTGCGGAAGGACAAAGGTGTCGAACTGGCCATTGCGCATATCGATGTGTTCCATCGAGATCAGGCGCCTGCCCGTCAGGAAGGCATCGCTGGGTCCGCCGACGCGTATTGTGTCGCGACCGCCACCGCCGTTCATTGTGATCGGGAATTCCGAATGAACGAGCGGTAGTATGGTCTTGTTGTCCAGCGCCACTGCAGTGCGTTCAAGCTGTGCGGCACAAGTCTCTGCAATTGCGCTGTGCGTGAACCCGCCCACAAGCAACACAATAGCTTTTAATGGTGTGCTCCAGATCGCCGGTCGCATCACGTTGCCTCATGGATCGCTTCTTTCGCAGGATCGGCATAGCCAATGGAGAAAACGTTAACTCAGGCGTTACGCCCGTTCGAATTTGTAGGTCATGCTTAACAGGTATCAAGGCGCATCAAGTCGATACTGGATATGGACAAGACGAACCGGTGTGATGCGGGCTATAAGCGAATGAAGAAGACGGTGAAGGATGCCGGCCGGGGGCCGAACCGGGAGAAAACCAAGGGGACAAAGATGGATAGAGCGGCCGAGATCAACATTCTGAAGAAGCTGCTGCACTACGCTGAAACCAAGTCCACGGCGATGGCTGATGCACCATGGTACAACGAAGTCTCGGCCTATACCTGTCCGCAACGTCACGCCAGCGAAGAAAAGCTTCTAATTCGGGAACGGCCACTGGTGATGGGGCTCTCGTGTGACTGGCCGACATCCACAACCTTTCGCACCGATGACTATGCCGGTGTGCCGATCCTTACGGTGCGTGGTGGCGATGGCAAGCTGCGCGCCTTCCTCAACGTTTGCAGGCATCGCGGCGCCAAGGTCGCGGAAGGTTGTGGTGAGGCAACGGCATTCACCTGCCCATATCACGCCTGGACCTATGGCAGCGATGGAGCGTTGCGCGGGCTACCGGAGGAGGAGCCATCCTTTCCGGGCGTTCGGGCCGAGAGAGCGGGATTGACGCCGCTGCCGCTTGCTGAGAAATACGGCATGGTCTGGGTTATACCCACTCCGGCTGTCGATGGCAGCACCGATTTCGATATCGAGCCTTGGCTCGGTGGCCTCAGTGCCGACCTCGCATTCTGGAAGCTTGATGGCTACCACTTCCATGACCGCCACATTCACACCGAGGAAATGAATTGGAAGCTGCTCGTGGACACATTCCACGAGGGCTACCATTTCGGCTTCCTACACAGCGAGTCGCTACGCGGGATTTTGCTCCATAACATTAGTGACTTCGAGACGTTCGGGCCGAATTTTCGATTGGTCTACCCGCGGCCTAAACTCGATCGTTTGCGAATGACACCTGAAGCGGAGTGGGATCTGATGTGGAATACGACGCTGGTCTATTCGATGTTTGCCAACACGATTCTGTCACCGCAAGGCGACCACATGGAAGTCTTCCGAATTCTGCCTGTGCCGGGAAAGGTTGACCGGGCCATCATGGAGACCTCATTATACATTCCGAAACCGGTTGAGAATGCCGAAGAGAAGCGGCATTGGGATGCCAATCTGGCGCTCACGGTCAAGGTGGTCACGACCGAGGATTTCCCGGCGAGTCGGACCATGCAACTCGGGTTCGGCTCAGGAGCACAGTCGCACGTCGTCTATGGCCGCAATGAGCCGGCGCTGGCGCATTATCACAAGTCAATTCGGCATGCGCTTGGGCTACCCGTCGACGATGGCGTGCACGAGAGCGCTGAGCCTTAGGTTGGAACCGTTATTCTAATCGAGCAGCCATGGCGCCGCAGCCGCCTGTGCGATCTGGCGAACCTGTGCCATCAATCCGGAACCTACCGGAATGCCATCGCGCAGGCGCGCCTCAGCCAGCAACCATTGTGGATCGCCGGCGACCATGACAGGTTGCCCGGGATCAACCGGCGGTGTGCCGCGTAGCGCGCCGAGAAACGTCGCTACGTCGTCTTCGAAATCGCCGGCGCTGCGGAAAATGGCCGGATCGATCGCCATGAAAAAATGGCCGATGTCCATGCCGATCGGCTTCTTAGTATGTTCCGGGTCGGTGATCAGCGTGGCGCCTGAGAGGCAGGAGCCAAGGATGTTCACCATTACCGACAATCCATAGCCTTTGTAGCTCGAATTCTCCGGCGAACCGCCCAGCGACGTCAGTGATCCGCCTTTCTGCTTTGCGACCAACGGGTCGTTAGACGGGCGGCCTTCGCTGTCCAGCACCCAGCCGTCCGGTGTCGGGAGGTTTTCATTCGCCTTGTTGCGAATGCGGCCCGCGGCAACCGTCGTCGTTGCCATATCGAGAAGAAACGGCGTGCTGTCCGCACTCGGGGCCGCGAACGACCACGGATCGGTACCAAGCCTTGCCTGTTTGCCAAATGTCGGTGCGACCTGAACACTGGAGGCCGATGTGCAGGTCATGCCAACAAGGCCGGCGTTTGCTGCCATCAGCGTGTAGAACCCGGCAGCGCCGAAATGGGCCGATGCGCGCACCACCGTGGCGGCCATCCCGACAGTTTTGGCCTTTTCGATCGCAGCCGACATGGCAAAGTGTGCCGGCACGTGGCCGAGCCCACCACCGCCGTCGATGACGGCCGACACCGGCGTCTCAGAAATGACCCGCGGTTCGGCGTCCATGCGCGCTCGACCATTGCGGCGCAACAAATCGTAGCCAGGGATCATCGAAATGCCGTGACTATCGACACCGTGCAGATCTGCCCATGCCAGTACCTCGGCGGTGATCTCGGCGTTATCCTCGGGCATACCCCAACCGAGCAGGATCGCTTTCAATTGCGCGCGGTGATCGTCATACGTGGCAGGCATTTTTTGTTTCCTCGACGTTTGGCAGACCAACGGAATTTTCGACTAAGCGCGACGCGCTTGACACCTATTTGAGGCAACCATACGGTCCGAGCGAGTTCAAGCTGGAAAACATCCGGCTTTCGATGAGGCTGGTTCAACGGGAGATGCTGCGGTGACATCTGATGTTCGGTCACGTTTTGAAGTTGGCACTGGATCGAATAGCAAGCCGCCAATGACCGGTGATTTTTCCGTTGATGCAACCGCATGCTCCAAGCTCTGGAGTGAATGCGCCGCGCAACTCGCCGATCTTCCAGCGAAAGCTGAGCGCAGCGAAACCCAGCAATCGGTTGCTGAGGAAATCTTGGCCTCGGGGCGTCGCGCCCGCACCGCGTTCCTTGGCCGGCATGTCGAGGCGCTCTACGGCAAGCTGACCAAGGACTTCACGGAGAAGCGGCGCGTCGAAGAGATTGCGGTCGAGGTTGCGCGGCTGGTACCCGGGCTCGTACCCGATGATGAAGTGTTGCAACGCGAAGGCGCGCTTGAGCAGAAGAACAAGGATGGTCATGAGATTGATCAAGGCATCCTGTTCAATGCCATTCTCGCCAATGAGCGCTGCGGGCTCGATCTGTGTCATGCGATGCTGCTGCCCAAACCTGCTTCATTGGAACTGGCCGAAAAATTCGCGCGCGAAGGCCGTATAGATCTTGGCAGTGCCTACATTGATCGCGTCGGCAAGGTATCGACTGTTCGCTTCAATAACCCGCGCTATTTGAACGCCGAGGACGAGTCGACACTGGTCAATGTGGAAACCGTCGTTGATCTGGCTTTGCTCGATGCGGCCACCGACATCGCCATATTGCGCGGTGCGCCAATCGAAAGCGGCAAGTATGCCGGCAAAACGGTATCGAGCACAGGCATCAACCTAACGCATCTTTATCAGGGCAAAATTACGTTTCTCTGGTACCTGATCCGTGACCTGGGTTTCGTCAATAAGATGTTTCGCGGTCTCGCCTATCCTGATGTGCCACCGGGCGAAGTCGACGGTGATACGCTGGAAAAGCCCTGGATTGGCACGGTTGAAAAGTTCGCCATTGGCGGTGGTTGCCAGTACCTGCTCGCAACAGATTTTGTCGTCGCCGATTCGTCTGCCTACCTCACACTGCCGGCGCGCAAGGAAGGCATCATTCCGGGTGTCGCCAACATGCGCCTGCCGCGATTTGTCGGAGATCGGATCGCCAGACAGGCGATACAGTATGAGCGCCGCATCGATTGTGACAGTCCCGAAGGGCGCCTGATCTGCGATCTGGTTGTGGAACCTGAAAAATTTGACGTCGAACTGGACGCGGCAGCCCAGCGGTTGACCAGTTCCGGTGTCGTCAGCGCGGCAAGCAACCGACGCGCGTTCCGTGTCACTGAAGAACCCCTCGACGCGTTTCGCCGTTACATGGCGGTTTACGCACGCGAGCAGGCGGCCTGTCATTTTTCGCCAGCGCTGATCCGCAATTTGGTACATTTTTGGGATGCGCAGAATCGACGATAAGTGGTTCGTTTCTGCGCTTTGGGGCGCCTGGAAAAGCACCGTCTAGCTCGCCTCCCCAGGCCTGCCGCCTATTTGTGCTGAGCTGCGATCTTCAGGCAGCCGTGACTGCGGCCGAACTTGCCACGTTTCCCCCAGTAATCGCGTTGCCAGTTACATTTCTTGCGGGCACGCTCGCAGGCCGTGCTCATTTTCTTGCGATGCGTTCCGGCTGTCGAGATGCGGCGCCCCGACGTGTCTTCTGCCGAATAGACGCAATAGGCTTTGGCAAAAACAGGCGTCACCAATGAAGCGGAGATTGTGGTGGCCAGCATTGCGGTCGCAGCCACGCCCAGAAGAGTTTTCATGATCAAGGGTCCTTCTAACCGATTAGGTTTGTTGCGGTGCATCTAGTGTGCACAACCGTCTGTCGCGCGAGCCGCTGAAGAGGTTCAATGTGAACCGGGAAAAAATCGAAGCCGTCCAAAGTTGGTCCGCAGTTGACAGCTGCAGGTCCATCGCGGAGGCCCGTCGATCCAGACTTTCGGCCTGTCGTGGCGCCTCGATAACCCACCTGAGCAGCGTCAAGAATCCAAGTCCATGATGAGACGGTGCCGTCACCGGCAACTATATTGCTTCACGATCGTGCAGCTCGTTTCCCCGTTGAAAAATGGAGGGTAAGAGCCAGGCACTTTCATCTCGAAGCTTTTTGATTTGCAATCGACTTCAAACGGGAGCGGATTATGGCCATCGCTATAATGGATGACGGCATTGAACTGTATTATGAGGAAGCAGGTAGCGGCGTCCCGATTGTGTTCGTTCACGAGATGACCGGTGATTCCCGCATATGGGAACCGCAGATGCGCTACTTCTCGCGATTGTTTCGCTGTATTTCCATCAATGCTCGCGGCTATGAGCCCTCTTCCATTCCAGAAGATCCGTCCGCCTATTCCCAGCAACGCGCTGCAGATGACATTGCTGGCCTGCTTCAATACCTGGATATCGAGAGTGCCTATATCGTGGGTTTGTCAATGGGCGCGTATACGGCACTACACTTTGGCATTCTTCACGGCGAAATGGCACGCGGTCTTGTCGTAGCCGGATGCGGGCATGGGTCGGCCCGCGATGTTACTGAAATCTGGCCAGCTCAAGCACGGCGTATGGCAGAGCGTCTTGAAAACGAGGGCATGCAAACGGTTGCGCAATCGTATGCCAATAGCGCCTACCGCGTTCAGTTTCGCGACAAGGACCCACGAGGGTGGTCAGAGTGGGCAGCCCGGCTCGCGGATCACTCGGCAAAAGGGCTCGCTTTGTCAGTTCGCGAGGTGCAAGGCAAGCGACCGAGCGTTCTCGATCTTGAGGTTGAATTGTCGGCATTGGAAATCCCCGTCCTGTTGATGGTCGGTGATGAGGATGAGCCAACGTTGGAAATGAACCTCTATATGAAACGCACGTTGCCGATGAGCGGCCTCGAAGTGTTTTCGAAGACTGGTCACGCTATCAATTCAGAAGAACCCGCGCGGTTCAACGCGAGCGTGGAGCATTTCTTCCATCGCATTGCGCTCGGCCATTGGGTGACGCGAGGTAGCGAAGCACGTCATACCGAGATCTGGTTGCCCGATGATGAGAGCGGGAACTGACCACCGCCTGACCAGCGCGGTCGCTCGATCAACTTTTCAGCGCTGCGTCAGCGACGAATGCCAGACTGAAGTATTAGCTGCATGCACCGGATGCCGAGGAGCACCGGTGCCGCTCTCTATATCGTGTAACTCAGGGTCGGTGATCAACGGGCAACTATGCGTCGGTGACACGCCGCTCCAACATGCGCGCGTGCATGGTTGATTGCGCTTCCGGCGTGCCGTCATGGAAAGTGCCGAGCAACTGATCCATCGGAGCGATCGTGCTGCCGTAGTTGCATTCGAAATGTTTGTGATGAAGGTAGTGAAAGTGATTGTTGCTTTCGACGGCGAACCTTCCGCCAACAAGCAGTTTGTCAAAGCCGGTGT
The DNA here is from genome assembly GCA_049116495.1 of Hyphomicrobiaceae bacterium. Taxonomy (GTDB): domain Bacteria; phylum Pseudomonadota; class Alphaproteobacteria; order Rhizobiales; family Hyphomicrobiaceae; genus CAJQQK01. Next base: position 64,352 of record JAGDYV010000036.1, read on the forward strand.
GGCTGACGGCAGCGTTAAAAACAGCGAGATGGGTTTGAAAAATCGCATTCACCGGATGCAACGCGATGAGCCACTGCACGCAAACTGTCGAGAAGTAAATCGCCAGTTCAACAGGGTGCATGGCAAGCCCCGACCAGGGCCCGACATTGACATTGTAATGATGGATGCGATGCACCGTTCTATAAAGCGGCCGCCAGTGCAGCAGACGATGGATAAAATAAAAGTGCACCGAATGAATGACCGGAGCAAAAAGTAGCAGCGCAACAAACCAACTCCAGTAGAGGAAGGATCCTTCTGCAATCGGTATGAAACCGATAAGGGCGTTGGCAAACAACCAATAGGTCACCGCTTCATAAGCGGTAAAAATGGGGACCGCGGCACAAAGCGTGCGGAACATGTTGTCTTGAACCTGATTGGCGAAAAGGAAGCGTCGATCGTTGGTTGCAAATGGTTTGCTGGTAAACTTGAGATGATCACCTTGTTTCTTGAAGACGTACAGATAGAGATGAAGGCCGCCAAAATACGTGAGTGTCAGGGCTAAATTGCGCGCCAGAAGCCATGCAAGCCACCATGCCTCAAAGGTCTTCATGGCGGCAAGTTCCGGTGTCAGAAAGAACCAAACGACGAGCGTAATGCCAAGTGTCAGGCTGTTCATCGGCCAAAGGTAGCCAGGGAAACCAAACATCCACTTGCCAACTGCTGATGGGAGCGGCGGCCAGGCATAAATCGGCGGCAGCTTTATCCGCCCGGCAGGACGCCAATCTCCATTGCCATCGCGGGCATTCGAAGGCTCCATGGTCATCGTAGATGCTCTCAATTCAAGTAAGTGGGGCGACGCACGTCGGCGTTCATGCTCTCTTTCAAGTTCTCACGATGGCTTCTTCGACAATTCGAAAAGGGGCAGGTCGTTTGACGTGCGGCGTTGATCGGCTCAGTCCATGAAGTGCGTCAGTTGCAGGCCATCTGTTCTTTGTGAAAAGACGTCAATCGTGGCGCAACTTCTTGGGCCAGCAACTCGATGCTCCGGCTTGTTTCAGCATGAGTCATGAAGCCGGCCCGGCCCATGGTTACGAGATGCCCAAATCCACCGACCTGTTCGTAGAAGGAGGAAATTTGGTCAAATACAGTATCCGGCGAACCGGCAAAGAGAATGCCACGCTTCATGGCCATTTCCGGTGAAATCCCAATCAGCGCCCGGTTGTTCTTGGGGGCGGCGGTGAACGCGTCACTACTGGCCTGTCCTTTTTCCGGTGCAGCTACGACTTCGCGATCGCTGCGCAGTGCCTTGGGCGCAAACTCGGCGGGTATTGTTCCGGGCAAATCGCGTGCGAATTGCGGAGCTGATCTCAGTCCGGTGTTGAGGAACCACAACAGCTTTTCTCCGAGGGCCACACCAGCCTCGTGGGTATCGGCAACCGCCACCATGGCGGCGTAAGCATAATGATCGAGGTCGACGGCGGGCAGGCCGTCAATTCGTCTCGCTTCCCGGTAGGCATGCCAGGCTTTGCGGGTATCCTCGGCACCGCGCAAGATCAGCGCGTTCACCATGCCACGACGGCCGACCTCGGCGGCAGTGTGGGGATCTCCGGTAGCAGCCCAGAAGGGCGGATGCGGTTTTTGCCAGGCTTGCGGCCATATGTTCACATGCCGGTGCGTGAAGTGCTTGCCTTGCCAGCTGAACGGTCCGTCGTGTTCGGTCAGGCTCTTCTTGATGAGATCAATCGCCTCCCAAAATCTTGCAATATTTGTAATTGGGTTGGCGTTGTTGGACGCCATCTCGCTGCCGCCGGATTTGACGAATCCGATATCCAGCCTGCCCCGCGAGATGATGTCAGCGGTTGCATATTCTTCGGCAATGCGGACCGGTTCATCGCGCAATGAGACCAGGGTGCCGAGGCTCAAGATCCGGGCTTTACGGGTCTGCCGCGCCAATATCCCGAGCAACAATGGATTGGCCGACAGAAGGGAATTGATACCGGCATGGTGTTCAATTGCGACGACATTCAATCCCAGATCGTCGCACAGCAGAAACTCGTCCAGACACTCCTCAAAAAGGTCCGCCGCAACTTTTGGATCACAGTATCGATTGGGGAGAGAAGCTCGCACCGAGTCAGCGCCGTCCAGAACCTCTTGCGCGACAAATGGATAAGTAATTTCGTTGTGAAACCAAACTTGCACGGATCAGCCTCCTGTCTCTTGGGCAAGAAACGCGCTTATTTGTTGCGCAAGCGCTTCTGCTTGTTCGACTTCGGGATGATGTCCCGCGTCAGCGATAACTTCAAAGCGGGCGTTTGCGATCTTGGCGGCAAGGCCGCGGCCATAGTCGATGTCGACGATCCGGTCGTTCTCGCCCCAAAGGACGAGTGTCGGCGAACGAATGCGCTGCAGCCAGTTGGCAAGTTGCGGCGTGTACATGTACGGGTGCCAACCATACAGGCACAAAGACTCGCGGTTCCGTGCGTAGACGACGATCTCATCGTCCGACATGGCATCAAAGTCGAGGCGCCCGACATCTTTGTCAAACCAACTCCGGGCATGGATCTCATCTGGATGTAGATTGAAGATATCCGCAATATCCGGCGTTTCGCGATCGCTTAGCTTTATGCCTAAAGCGTCGATCAAGACGAGGCGGTCCAGTTGAGGCAGATTCTTGGTGGCGAGTTCCAAAGCCAACCAGCCACCAAAAGACATACCGACCAAGGTCAGCGGCTGATCCGGGAGGCCATCAATGAAGTCCAGGCAAAAATGAACCAAGTCGTAAACGGTGTCGAATTCGTCCGGCCGGACAGTATGCCCAAAGCCCGGGAGTGACGGCGCGTAGACTTTGCCGCATGCCGTCAAATATTTGAGAAAGGGCGATCGCGCAGGAAGGTTGTGAAAGCCATGGAGGACGAGGATCGGAGAGCCGGATCCACCAACTAAGACTTCGGCATCGACGTTGCCGACGCTTCGAACCTCTAACGAGAGGTCGTTTTCTTCGGACACCATGTAGATCAAATCCCTAGATCCAGTTCGAGGAATTCACAAAATCATGCTGCTTCACAATTGCAATTGGTGTCAATGCAGCTTGCTCGCCAGATCAATCAACTGGCCGATCACTTCAGTTGCTTGCGCCGCAGTGCAGCCGTTGATGCCCGTTGCGAAGACCACATGGGCAAGGTAGCGTCAATACTCCATCGCCACTTGGGGAAATTGCCTAAATAAGGATTGCGTGTGATGACATCGGTTGAAGCGACAATAACAAAGCCAATTCCTTTCGACGGTGCACAGCTTGATGCCATCATGGATGCGGCCGGCCTCGACGCCATCGTTGCCACGTCAAAGCACAACATTCGCTACCTTCTTGGCGGTTACAGTTTCTTCTTCTTTGATACGATGGTTGCGATTGGTTTGACGCGCTATCTGCCTGCGCTCGTCTATGTCAAGGGCAGACCTGATCAGGCACTATATGTTGGTTGCGACATCGAAAAACATGAAGAACAAAACGGGCGTTTTTGGCCGGCAAATTTGTCGCTTGGAAACGTTGGCACGATCGACGCCATGGAGCGGGTTGCAGCACACCTGAAGAGTTTGGGCCCAGACGTTCGCAAGGTCGGCACCGAAGCGCCGTTCCTGCCAGCTGATGCCGATCGTGCGCTGCGCGAAGGATTGGGGAGCAGTGTTTCCATCGCAGACGCAGTGATCCCGTTGGAGCGCCTTCGCGCCGTCAAGTCACCGCAAGAGATTGCCTATTTGCGCTTGGCCTCGGAACACGTCGTCGACGCTATGCAGGTTACCTTCGCCAAGCACTGCATGCCCGGCGCCACGAAGCATGAAGTGACAACCGCCATCATTCGAGAGGAAATGTCGCGCGGGTTGGAGTTCGATTACAATCAGATTACAGCCGGTCTCTCGCATAACCGAGCGCCATCTGATCAAAAGCTTGCAGCCGGCGACATCCTTTCACTCGATAGCGGTGGCAACTACAAGGGTTACATCGGTGATCTTTGCCGTATGGGTATCATCGGCGAGCCGGACGCCGAACAGCAGGATCTTCTGGGGTATATCGAGGAAGTGCAGCAAGCGGCCCGACAGCCGATCCGCGCAGGAGGCCGAGGCGGCGATATCGCGGATATCGCCGTGCCAATGGTCAAGGAGGCAGAGCATGCGTCGTACACGAGCTTCATCGTGCACGGCATGGGCCTCGTAAGCCACGAAGCACCACGCCTGATGAGCGAGCCGCGGTTTTCCTATGCCAATGACGATGCTGAAAAGCCGCTCGAAACGGGCATGTGCTTATCCATTGAAACGACCATGCGTCATCCCAAGCGAGGTTTCATCAAGCTGGAAGATACCGTGCTCGTTACAGACGACGGATGGGAGGCCCTCGGGGATGGTGCGCGGGGATGGAATCGAGCAGGAACCGGGTGAGGGAGGGCCTGTTGACGAGGCCTGCCATCCTCGTCATCCGTGGTTTTGCGCTTCATAGCGGGCTAGCGGTTGGTGCTCGGTGTCAAGTTTCAGGCGGCGGATCGTGAGCGACATACCAATTGTAGATCTCTTCGCTGGTCATGAACATCACATCGGGATGACCTTTCAAAACGTCGAGAATTTCCGAAAAATAACCAAAACGATGGGTGGCGCCCGATATGTAGGGGTGCACGCTAAAGCACAACACCCTTACGCTGTCGTTAGTGACGGCGTCGGCATGCAAAACGTTGAGCGCCGATTTCACACGATCCAGCATCACGTGGGACTCATGCTGAGCCCCGGTCATTATCGGAATGTCATTCAACTCCACTGTGTAGGGAATTGACAACAGCGGACCGTGCTTGGTTCGGACCCAGAACGGCAAATCATCCATGACGTAGTCGGCGAACCACTTAAAGCCGGATTCAGCGATATAGTCACTTGTATCAAAGGTCTGTCCGAGACCGGGGCCAAGCCAACCAGCAGGGAAGCGGCCTGTAAATTTTTTGATGATGTCCACGGTTTGACGCATCATGGCGCGCTGGTCTGGAACTTTCGAAATGTGCATCTGTTCATAGCAATGCGCCATGAACTCCCAACCGTTTTCTTGCATGGCCTGACCAAGCTTCGGTCGCGTTTCGAGCACCTTGGCATTGATGCATACCGTCGGTGTGATGGCTCTATCGCTTAGTGCCTGCATCAGCCGCCAGATGCCAACGCGCATGCCGTATTCATGCCAAGTCCAATTCGGAATGTCCGGCAGTACAATCGTGCCGCCCGGCGGACCAAGCATCGTACGTGGCATTGGTTTTGTTACATCCCACTCTTCGACATTGACGACCGGCCAGGCGATAATGCGTTTGTTGTCGGGTAGCTTCAATTTCGGTCGCTCGACAATTGGCAAATAGTCAATCCGCTCGTGCGGTTTCATTGCAGGTGTGTCGGATTCAGTCATGAGGACCACGCTTTGACAGATTGCTACGTTTCACAAGACAACTATTTGCTTCGTCGCTATTCTCGCGGTCACCGTGCCCTTGCAGGGTTTGATCATCCGCTCGATCCCGACAGTACTGTGATCTTACCGTCGCGTCGATGGATGGATTTTCGCTGCATAGACGGCGGATGGCATCAAATGGATACAGCAACGATGATCACATCCAGCCCAACGATCCATGAGAGGTAAGATTAAGATGGAACCTTGGCAGTGGCCGGAGCAGCGTTGGCGAACCGTGGTCGAAAAGGTGCGCGCTGGTCGTTCACTCAAGCCGGCCGAATGGCCTGGCCGTGCGCGTGTGGCCGTTGCGTTGTCATTCGACTCCGACCACGAAACGACGACTTTGCGGTTTGGCGATACTTCTCCAGGGAAGCTCTCACAGGGCGAATACGGCGCCCGCGTCGCGATTCCTCGCATCCTTGAGTTGTTGCGTCGCAACGGCGTCAAAGCAACTTTCTTTGTGCCGGCTGTTGTTGCCTTGCTGCATCCGGACGAGCAACGCCGGATCATTGGCGAGGGGCATGAGATCGGCATCCATAGCTGGATTCATGAATTCAACAGTGAGCTGCCGCCAGCGGATGAGCGTGAGCTTCAATTTCGCGCGGCAGACACTCTTGAGATGGTATGTGGCAAACGCCCTGTCGGAATTCGCACGCCATCTTGGGACTTTTCCCAAGACACGTTGTCGATCTCGCGAGAGATGGGCTTGTTGTATGACTCGTCCCTGATGGCGGACGATGATCCTTACGAACTACTGGAGAACAACGAACCGACCGGTATCGTTGAACTGCCTGTCGAATGGATTCGGGATGATTTCGTTTACTTCAATATGGATCGCAAGATGGGATTGCGCCCTCATACTTCACCTTCAGACGTGTTCGAAATATTCCGGCGTGAGTTCGATGGCGCCTATCGCGAAGGTGGTTTGTTTCTGCTGACGATGCATCCGCACATCATTGGTCACCGTTCCCGCATACAGGTTCTCGACGAGCTTGTTGCCTATATCCGTCGCCACGATGATGTTTGGTTTGCAACGCACGAAGATGTCGCTCGACACTGCCTCTCGGCGACCACAGGCTAGAGGTATTCCGTGGTGTCACTTGGAAACAGAATTCCCCATCCAAACGTAAGGAAGTCTGAGCAACTACGATCAAATCTCTAGAGCTGGGACGTCAAACCGACGGCCTTCGGCCGCGCTGCGATAAGCGACTTCGATGAGGTTCAATGCCCTGGCACCGACCTGCAGCGGGAACGAGAACGCGGCGTCATCCGAGATGTGTCGGAGATAGGCTTCCCAACCGACTCTAAAACTGGGGGGAGCGTCTTCGGGGCCCGGCGCCAGTGTCCATTCCGAAAAGTGATCGGCGCGCGGTCGTTTGACATCGAGCTGCGGCCAGGTCGGTGTTGGCGTCTCGGAAAGTGTCTGCGTCCAACAATCGCGCAGCGAAGCGACTGCGGAGCCAAGCGTACCGTCGACCTGGATTGTCATCATGTCATCACGCCGGATACGCGTCGACCAGGATGTCAGGACCTGCACCTTTGCACCGTTATCAAGGTCCATCAGGGCGTAGGCGGCGTCTTCGACATCGACATCGTATCGGGTGCCGGTTTCGTCCCAACGTTGCGGGATGTGCCTGGTGGTCTCGCAATAAATGCCGGTCGGGCGTCCCGCCAGATGCTCGATGATATAACTCCAGTGCGGGAACATATCGAGCGCGAGGCCGCCGCCTCTGTCTTTTTGGTAATTCCAGCTGGCCCGCTGGCCGGGCTGCGTTTCACCATCAAATATCCACCAACCGAATTCCAAGCGAATGGACAAGACTCGGCCAAAGAAGTCTTGTTCGAAGAGCTGCTTCAACTTGATCAATCCGGGCAGAAAGATCTTGTCGACCACCATGCCGTGCTTGCAGCCCGCCTGCTCCGCCAACTGCACGACTTCAACCGCCTCCGCTAGAGAGCCGGCCAAGGGCTTATCCGTGTAGATGTGCTTGCCAGCAGCAATCGCACGACGAAGTCGCTCGGCACGGCCACCGGTGGATGCAACATCGAAATAGACCGAATAAGACTTGTCATCCAAGGCACCGTTCAGGTCCGTTGTGTAATCCAGAATGCCCGTGGCGTCTGAGACGGCCTTCAAGCGCGCGCTATCCCGACCAACCAGCAGAAGGCGTGGTGAAATTCGATCACCATTCGCTGCTGGAATGCCACCTTCCGCAATGATCGGCATCAACGCATTGCGCAAATGTTGATGTTGCGCCAACCGGCCTGTGGCACCGTTGAAGATGACACCAACGTCTCTTTGGGTCATTTGCTCACATCCTAGTTTGAAATTTCAGTAGAGGGCGGCGTCCTTGATCATGAAGCCGATTCATGTTTTTCGCTACACCCTTTCCATCGCACTCTCGATGCACTCGCTGAATTGACCGGTAGCAATTGCAAATGCCCAATGCAGTGACTAGCGTATCGATCGCTCGTCGGCGGAAATGTTCAATTGCAGTGGGGTCTCGTGGAGCTCAAGCACAATTTTGAAGTGCCAACGGGGTTGGAAGAGGCTTGGAATTTTTTTCTCGATATTCCGCGTGTGGCTTCCTGTTTGCCCGGTGCTGAATTGACTGATGTCGTCGATGAACGACATTTTGAAGGATCCGCGCGCGTCAAAGTCGGCCCGGTTGCTTTAGCGTTTGCTGGTACTGCTGAAATTGTTGAGATCAATGCCGCTCGTCATTACGCGGTTGTGCGTGCCAAAGGCAAGGATCGCAAAGGGCGCGGCAATGCCGATGCTACCGTTCAATTCGAGCTTGTACCAAAGGACGCCGGCAGCACTGCGGTAAATGTTTCAACGAACCTGACGCTCGCTGGTTCGGTCGCTCAGTATGGTCGCGCCAGTGGTTTGATCGATGCTGTTGCGCAAGAAATCATCGCCGATTTCGTTGCCAACCTCGAAGCCGATTTGAAGTCGGACGCGTCGCAAGTCGAACCAGCAAAATCGGCCGCGGCGACACAAGCTGCACCACCTACGGCACCGCGAGAGAATGAAATTTCTGGAATTGCGTTATTTTGGCGAGCGCTGCTGAGAATGGTTCGCAACCTGTTGGCGCCTGTCGGCAAGTGAGAAGGGAGGGTGATGGATGAAACCAGGTCCGTTCAAGTACCACGATCCCAAATCCGTGGACGACTTGCTCCCGTTGCTCGCCAGCCTGGAGGATGCCAAGCTGCTGGCCGGCGGACAATCGCTCATGCCGATGATGAACTTGCGGTTTGTCCAACCCGACCACGTGATTGACCTCAATGGTATCGAAGCTCTAAGCGGTATCCGCGACGATGATGGTGCGCTGAAGGTCGGCGCGATGACGCGTCAGGTCACGCTGCAAGAAGATCCTGCCGTCGCGGCACGCACACCGATCATCAAAGACGCCCTCAAATATGTTGGTCACTTTCAGACCCGCAATCGTGGAACGCTCGGCGGCAGCCTGTGCCATTTGGATCCGGCGGCCGAACTGCCCATGCTCATGCTTCTGTATGATGCAACATTGAAGCTTCGCGGTGAAAGCGGTGCTCGTGACGTCTCTGCGCGGGAGTGGTCGCTCGCCTATATGACGCCAAACATTGCACTAGACGAGGTGCTGGTCGATATCGAAGTTCCCTATTGGAGCCGGCCACACGCTTACGCCTTCGAGGAGTTTGCGCGGCGTCACGGCGATTTCGCCATTGTCGCGGTTGCCTGCCTTCTTGCTATCAATGAAGGGGTGATCAGACAGGCGGCTATATCCATTGGCGGTATGCGCGATACACCCTTTCGGCTGGACGAAGCCGAATCTGCATTGATCGGTCAGCCGGCGTCGGCCGAGACGTTCAAATCCGTAGCGGCGGTTGCGCGTGCACAAGACGCAGCAACAGACTCCTACATTACCGCGCATTACCGGCAACGACTTGCTGGTGTGCTCGTCGAGCGCGCGCTCATCAAAGCCGCAAGTTCACAATAAGCGGTTTGCAGAAAGGAGTCTCATGGCCGACAATCGAACGATTACTTTGCAGGTCAATGGCAAGCGGCGAAGCGGGACGACAGAGACACGCACGCACCTTGGTGACTTCCTGCGCGATGAGCTTGGCCTCACAGGTACGCACCTCGGTTGTGAGCATGGTGCATGCGGGGCCTGTACGGTGTTGGTTGATGATGAAGCCTTACGTTCCTGTCTGATGTTGGCAGTGCAGGCGCAGGGAACGTCGATAACGACAATTGAAGGCCTTTCCGATGGGGCGGAACTCAGTGCTGTTCAACAGGCATTTCGCGAACATCACGGCCTGCAATGCGGTTTCTGCACGCCGGGTATGGTCATATCGTTGACGGCGTTTCTCAAGAAGGAGCCAAACCCGACGGAAAGGTCGATCCGCGAAGCCATTTCCGGAAATATTTGCCGGTGCACGGGGTACCAGGCCATCGTCAAGGCAGGGCTCAAGGCAGCAAGCGTGTTGCGCGAGGAACCATAAGATCATGGCAGATCGATATTTTGGTGAAAGTGTCGAGCGACGCGAGGATCCGCGTCTTCTGACCGGCCATGGCAACTATGTTGCTGACATTAAACTGGCCGGCATGGCCCACGCCGTTTTCGTGCGCTCGCCTTATGCACATGCGCATATTGCGGGTTTTGATTGCTCGGCCGCCGAGGGTGTTCCGGGCGTCTACACAGTCTTGACGCTGGCAGGCCTTGGAGAAAAGTATGCGGACAAGCGCATGGCCGAAACTTATCCGGCTCCGAATATAAAGCAGGCGATCAGGCAGTATCCGTTGGCCAAGGATGAGGTTTGCTATGCTGGCGAGCCGGTGGCTCTTGTTGTCGCCGAAAGCCGTGCGATCGCGGAGGATGCCGCGGCTTTGGTCGATATTGACTATACGCCTCTGCCGGCGATGGTCGATTGCGCGGTGGCTCTTGAGGCTCAGGCCCCGCGAGCGCATGCAAGCTCGCCTGACAATATCGTTGCCCAACTCCACAATTGCTACGGCGATACAGACAAGGCGTTCACGGATGCGGCGCATGTCTTCAAGCGTAGGTTCCGCCAACATCGCGGCGGTTGCCATGCCGTTGAGTGTCGCGGGGTTCTTGCTAAAGATGATCCTTACGGTGACGGATTGACGGTTTGGAGTTCAACCCAATCGCCCTATTTGGTTCGACGTGTCCTTGCGCGACATCTAGAAGAGGACGAAAGCCGTTTGCGCGTCATCGCGCCTGATGTCGGTGGCGGCTTCGGTCCCAAGGCTGGCGTCTACGCAGAGGAGATCGTAATCGCGTTGGCCGCGCGCATTCTGGAGATGCCGGTCAAATGGATCGAAGATCGCCGTGAGCATTTCACTGCTACCAATCAACAAGGCGATCAGGTTTGGCAGATTGAAGTTGCTGCAAATGAAGCCGGCAAGATGCTTGGCCTGCGTGGACATATCATCGCCGACAACGGGGCGTACGTGCCCTACGGCCTTCGACTGCCGTTCTCGACAACAATCCCGTTGCCAGGGCCCTACAGCCTTCCCGCTTTGGACGTGCGTATGGATGTTGTGTTTACCAACACAACTGCCAATTCTCCGGTGCGCGGCGCCGGCCGCCCGAATGCCGCCTTTGCCATGGAGCGCGCGATTGAAGCGATTGCGCGCGGCCTCAACCTTGACCCGGCGGCCGTGCGAGCCACCAATTTCGTCTCAGTTGATCAATTTCCTTTTCAGTCGGGCAACAAGGCACCGACCGGGGCGTTGATAACCTACGACAGCGGTGACTTTCACGGCTGTCTCGACAAGGCACTGCTTCTGGCCGACTATGCCGGGTTCAAGGAACGTCAGGCAGCCGCGCGTCGGGATGGGCGCTATCTCGGCATTGGCATGTCGTCCTGCGTTGAGGACACGGGCCGAGGCCCGTTTGAAGGCGCAACGATCAGGGTGCAGCCATCTGGAAAGGTTCTGCTGCAAACTGGTGCTGCCGGCCAGGGGCAGGGCCATCAAACTGTCTTTTCGCAAATCGCTGCTGATGAGCTTGGTATCGATATCGACCAGGTAGAGTACCGCTCAGCTGACACTGGAATGTTTCCGCATGGCATCGCAACCGTTGGCAGCAGAGTAGCGGTGAACGCCGGTAACGCGGTTTCCAAGGCCGCATCACAGGTTCGCGACAAAGCACTGCAACTGGCCGCGAGCCTGCTGCAAGCCGACACAGCCGACCTTGAACTCGTAGACGGCATGGTCTGTATCAAGAGCAGTGCCGAGGCGCGCCTCGCGCTTGCAGATCTTGCCGCACGATTGAACCCGATCGTCGGTGGTGAACTGCCTCTGGGGATGGAGCCCGGGCTTGAGGCAACGGCATATACGGACCCACAGGGCTCTGCCACGGCGAGCGGCACGAACGTCGCTGAGGTTGAAGTTGATATCGGTACCGGTGAAGTCAGGCTGATCAAATATTCGGTGGCCCACGATTGTGGACGGATTATCAATCCACTGCTGGTAAACGGCCAGATCGAGGGTGGGGTGGTGCACGGTATTGGCAACGCGTTGTTCGAGCGGATGCATTACGACGCTGATGGTCAACCGCTTTCAACAAACTACGGCGAGTACCTATTGCCGCTCGCCACCGAAATGCCGCCAATCGAGATCGTCCATCAGGAGACGCCGTCGCCGCTCAATCCGCTCGGCGTTAAAGGCGCCGGCGAAGGCGGCACGATTCCCGCCGCAGCCGCGATTGTCACAGCAATTGAAAACGCGCTTGAGCCTTGGGGGATCATCATTGACGATTACCCTGTCGACCCGCAAACGATTTGCGCGTTGCTCGATGCGGCCGGCAGTGACAGCGCTCACGCGGCCCGATGAGGAGATATCTATGTTCAAGCTCTATGGTTTCTGGCGCTCGCTCGCGACGTATCGAGTACGTATCGCCCTAGCACTCAAGGGCCAGGAGTGGGAGGAAACTCTGGTCGACCTTCTCGCAGGCGAGCAGTTTTCCGGTGACGTTGCCAAGTACAACCCCCATCACACGGTGCCGGTGCTGCTGGATGGTTCGCACGCCTTTACGCAATCATTTGCTATTCTCGAATACCTTGAGGCGCGATTTCCCGAACCGCCATTGCTGCCAGCCGATCCTGTCATGCGTGCTCATGCGCGGGCCATGGCGCTGACGACGGTTGCTGACGGGCACCCGCTGACAGTGCCGCGGGTGCGCAAGCGTCTCGTGGAACAATTCGGTGCCGATGATGCGGCCATCCAAAGCTGGGCACAGAATTGGCAGCGCTCTGCATTGATGGCCATTGAAGTCCGGTTAGCCGCCCGCGACGTTCAACACCCGTTTTGTTTTGGAGCCGCGCCCGGAATAGCCGACATATGCCTTGCATCACATCTTGCCGGTTCAGCACTTTACGGGACGCCGCTTGATCAGTTTCCGATCGCGGTCGCCATCAATGCCCGGTGTCATGAACTCGACGCCTTCAGTACAACCGCGCCGATGGTCATCCGAGACAAGGCTGCATCCGGATGACATCCGTGCGAACGGCCGTTCGATGCACTTGAAGCAACGGTCAAACCGTTCCAAAGTCGCTGCGTTCTCTAAATTGATTGAGCAGTAAGATCGGAGCAATCATTGTGGCTGTCAAAATCCTGAGTGGTGGTGCGGTTGAAGGGTTGGTCCGTGCCTTGAATGCGGAGTTCGTGCAGGCGACGGGAATTGAGCTCGTGGGTGACTTTGGTGCGGTTGGCGGCATGAAGGAACGCGTGGTTTCGGGCGAGCCTGTGGATGTGATTATTCTTACGCGCCAGATTCTTGATGACTTGGCTGCGAAGGAACTCGTCACGCCGGAGACGATTTCTGATGTCGGGCTTGTGGAAACATGTATCGCCATACGTTCGGGCGATCCAAAACCTTCGGTTGAAAATCAAGAAGAACTGCGTTCTGCCCTGTTGGCAGCTGACGCGATACATTTGCCTGACCCCGAAACCTCGACCGGCGGCATCCACTTTGCCGGCGTTCTGCGCAAGCTCGGAATCGACGGCGATGTTCGGGATCAAATGCGTCCGTTTCCAAATGGAATGACGGCCATGGCGGCGCTTGCGGCTTCGACGGCAAAACAACCGATCGGCTGTACGCAAGTAACCGAGATTCGGAGCACCGACGGTGTTGAATTCGTTGCGCCACTACCACCGGGCTATGATCTGTCCACCATGTATACCGCCGGCATCAGCGTCAACGCCGGCAATCCTGATGCTGCACGCGCGTTGGTTCGGTTGCTTACCGCTACGGATCAGGAGACGGCCCGGCGTAACGCCGGGTTCTCCAATTGATATTATCGGCCTTGTCTAACCGCGCGCCTCGCGATCACATGCGGATCTGATAGCTTGCGGGCACCCAGCGATGAACGCCGTTGAGCAATTCGACATAGCCGACAGCCGGAAACGGCATATGGAAACCCACGACCAGAAGTTTGTCGGTTGCCGTCATGTCAAGGATACGCTTGCGCGACGCCATTGCCTGATCCGGGTTGTCATCGAACGCCACCTGCCATTCCGGTTTTTGCAATGAAAAGACGTAGTGGTTCGTGACGTCTCCCCAGATGAGGCACGATTTTCCATCACTTTCGACGAGGAACGACATGTGCCCGAGAGAATGGCCGAATGACTGCACTGCCCGTATCCCGGGAACGACTTCCTGGTCCGGTTGAAGAAAGGTCATGTTTTCGGCGAGCGGCACAACAAGTTTCATGAATAAATCGCGGTTTTCCTGCCGTTGCTGCGGAATCTTAGCACCGCTCTTCCACTCATCGAATTCAACCTGCCCGATGACATAGCGCGCATTCGGAAAGGCAAGATTGTCGCCATCTCGTAAGCCTGCAATGTGGTCTGGGTGGACGTGGGTGAAAGCCACAACGTCTATGTCTTCGGGGCGATAACCGGCCTCTGGCAGCAGGTCGAGGAGATGTCCGACGCCGGCATCTCGCCGTGCGGAGCCATTGCCGGTGTCAAACAGGACGAGTTGCTGGCCCGTATTGACAATGGTCAGTGTAAACGTGTGCTCGATTGTCGTGGGCGACACGAAGTTTGCCGCCGCCAATGCCTCAACAGCGGCTGCATCCTGATTCAGACAGAACGGTGGACTGAGGTCTCGGACAAGGGCACCGTCGAGAATTGTTGTAATCTCGAAGTCGCCCAACTGAAAGCGGTGGACTTTGGGGCGATGAACGCCAAGCAAAGATGCAGCCAATGTAAAATCCTCCCGGTAAATCTAGGTGCCAACCTAACTGGCGATTTCTTTATCGACATTGCCCGAGTATAGGGCTCGTGTCAGCATTGTATGAACCGCCCGAAATAATATAGGTGATTTCTGCTTGATCGACACATCTAGTGCGCACACAACGCGGCGCTGAACATTTATTGAATGATGACGGACGTGCATTTGACGTAGCGCTTTGGCTAGACGTTGTCGCCAAAGTGTATTCAAACTGACTGACTGTAGCGATCGAACCGAGTTCTTACCGTTCAAGAGGCAAATCAAGTATGCCAATTGTCATCTCAGGAAAACTGATCATCCCCTATGGCAGCGCGAGCATACGATCTGAGGTTCTGGAACGATTGAGTTGTTCAGCCGTGGAAGATCTCGAACGTCCCGGCGCACCGGTCGCCGTCATTGATCCGAACGCGGGGCAGCCGTTGCGCTTCAACAGTATTTTGCACCCCTTCACCTTGCCGCCCGTCGCCCAGGATCTCGCCCACGCTGAGAGCCAGTTGATGTTTCTCGAAAACCATTTGGCGCGGCTGTGCGGTGAATGGGCCAAACCTCGTGAACTTTTGATCAATCGGTATTTTGCGGCGGTCAGGAGCCAGGTTCGTGCGAATGAACGAAGTCTTGCCGAACGGGCCGAGGCGCTGAGCGGGTTGGTGGAACTGGATCACTGGTGTTTTTCGGCGCTATTGCCGCTGCCCAGGGCACATCTGCTGTGTACATGGCCGAATACCAAAGTGGCTTGCCAAGCTTCGGATTTCGTCCCTGTCGACGCCGCGTTCTGGACCGGTCATGACCTCGCAGCGGTCATCGTCGATGACGGTTCGACGCCAACCGGACAACGAAAGCGCGGCCTTGAGCGATTGCGCGATTCCGGAGCGCAGCTGATCACTGTCGATAAGGCAGAGTTGAACGCCTCGGGCGGAACCCAGCTCCTGCATCTGCTGGGGGAACGGTTCGCAGATTTTCTCAACGAGCAATCACTGCCGGTTAGTCCATTCCGGGGGCGCGAAATTGACCCGCCTCTACTCCAGAGCGGCGCCAATTTCACCGTATGATCATACCTCGCGGGGGGGCTGGCCGATCGGCGTGCCGTCAAATATCCATCTCCAATATGTAGAGACCGCCTGCCCAGCGGTCGACAGCATAGACGATGGCGTTTTCATCAACATAGACATCGTTGATCTGGATCGAATCGAACTTTGAGCCCTTTGGGCCTTCGGGTACGTAGTAGGCGATTTCCTTCGGTTGATATGGGTCCGCAACATTATGAACGCGCACACCGCCGTTGAAATATGTGCCAACGAGGACGTCGTTTGATCTGAACGATGGCCCTGGTCGGTTCTCATGCAGATTGTGCGCGCCGTACCTCCCGCCACGCGGGGCAAATTCTTCGACCGGCGGCAGCGGTAACGTGCTGATGGGAACAAGATTGTCGTCGACACGCGCGTCCACCATCCAAACCATTTTTGGCCAGTCTTCGCCGAGGTCGTAGACGCACTCTTGTGCAACAACCAGGAGATCGCGATCAAACAAGGGCATAACGGTGTGGACAAATCCGTTAGCCGGGGGGCTTGGATTCCAATGGCTGACGATCGTGGGCGCTGACTTATCCGAGATGTCGAGGACGAAGGCGCCACCGTCGATGTATCCGACGTAGGCGCGATCCGGGCGTTCGGGATAGACGTTGGTATTGTGGCAACGCCAGCCCTGATCGAACCGTGGATGGCGCGGTGGCGCCGGTTCAGGATCGCCAACCCGGACGCCAGGCATCCACCACAGGCATTGCTCGGAAGGCTTCGACGGGTTGGAGATGTCCAACATCAGGAAGGGTTGGTCATCTCCCGGTTGCTTTGGTTCGAAGTCTGGTGTCGGTCCGGCACACGTTAGCCAACCATCTTCGACGAACCAGACTTGATGCACCCCGCGCGACCAAGGGCTTGATGCATCATAAAACCCGATCGATTTGGGTTCCTCCGGTGTCGAAATGTCAAACAACTCGACGCCGGCAGGTTTCTCGCCTTTGACCTGAACCTGATATGCAACGGCCATGATGTCACCGACAACGTCCAGAGAATTCGAACGCACAGTGTTGTGCGCCATATCAGTTTGCACGACGACTTTTGGATTGAGCGGATCGGTTACGTCGACGCCGGAAAAGTTTTTCGGCGCGCATTCATGGGCCAGCCATAGTATTCTGCGGCCGTCCTTGGCCAGTTGCAGGCTGATCCCTTCGCCCATGTTGCCGAAGCCCTTGATATTGTCATGGGCGAGCAATCGCATGTTGTATACTTCGGCCTTGGACATCGGTTATCCTCTTACTAGGCTGGCGCGGCAGGGCACAAAAGAAATCTACGGTGGAGGGTTCGTTGGAACGAGCAAAAATTCCTGTTACAATTATAACAGGATTTCTCGGAAGCGGTAAGACCACGGTTCTCAATAGGCTGCTGCACGACTCGCGTTTGAGTGACGCTGCGGTAATCGTCAATGAGTTTGGCGAAATCGGCCTCGACCATCTGCTGGTTGAAAGCGCAATCGACCAGATGGTTCTTATGGACAACGGTTGTCTGTGCTGCTCGGTCCGCGGCGATCTCGTCGACACACTTGAGGATATGCTGCGCCGTGTCGACGAAGGTAAGATCCCGGCGTTCCGACGTGTCTTGATCGAAACAACGGGTCTCGCTGATCCCGCACCAATCGTACAAACGCTGGTAACTGACGCGGCGACAGCAGCGCGTTTTCAGTTGCATGGAATTGTCGCCACGATTGATGGTGTGTGTGGAATCGATACATTGCAAGGCTATGACGAGGCACGCTGCCAAGCCGCAATGGCCGATCTGCTGCTCATCACGAAAGCCGATCACGTCGACGCTGATGTAACGCGTGTCGAAGCTGCTGTCAGTGCGTTGAACCCGCAGGCTGACATCGTAACGATTGAGAATGGCGAGGTCGATCCAGATAAGCTGTTTGCAATTTCACTCTCAACTTCGGATCGCGCGATCAACTTGGAGCCTGGCTCTGTCGACCCTGTTGGCCATGATCATCATCGGCACGGCTGGAATATCCAATCAGCCTCGATTGTGATCGACGAACCTCTGGATTGGTCCAACGTCACCGATTGGCTGACTTGGCTGACATCGCTGCGCGGCCCGGATGTATTGCGCATCAAAGGCCTGTTGCGCGTCAAAGGGATTGCTGGTCCTGTGTTGATCCATGGCGTGCAGCACGTGTTCTACCCACCGCACGAACTCGCGAACTGGCCGAGTGATGATCATCGCAGTCGTCTCGTCATAATCGCGCGGGATATTCCGGAAGCAGCACTTCGCCGTTCATTCGATATCTTTAAGCATGAACGCTCCGACAAAGTTGCCTGAATGTTGGGCGCAATTCTACGACGGCCGTTTCTTTTCTTATCGGTTCGACGTTCCAGCCAAACTTGCTTGCATGGAGAGAAGGCGGTCTTATCCGTGATCGATTACGGTACGACGCGCAAGTTCTTTTGCCACGTGACACGTCCTTCAATAGGATATAGCCGAGCTATTGGTGCCCTTGGCTGAAACTGTCGTCGAGGCCAGATTGGGATCCGCCAATTTTCTTTGTTGCAGTTGGATTGATTGGGAACCTGCGCCATGGACATCAATGTTGGACGAGAGGCGATTTACAAGGCAGCTGATGAGTTATCAAACTGGGGCCGATGGGGGCCGGAGGATCAAATCGGAACCCTCAATCTGATCACGCCGGACGATATCAAGAGAGCTTCGAGTTTGATCAAGAAAGGTAAGACTTTCGCACTTGGCCTGCCGCTTGATGAGAAAATTCAATCTGGGTTGTTCGGTGGGCGTTGGAACCCCATTCACACGATGCTTGCAACCGGAACCGATGCGGCGGCCGGCAACCAGGATATCGGCGCCTATCTGCGCTATGCGGATGATGCGATCAATATGCCCTGTCAAGCGTCGACCCAATGGGATGCGCTGGCCCACATCTTCCTCGATGATAAGATGTACAATGGTTATGACGCCAAGGAAGTCGACGCACGCGGCGCACACAAGTTGGGCATCGAGCACACCAAGGACAAGATGGTCGGTCGCGGCGTACTTCTCGACGTCGCCCGTTACAAAGGCGTTGATAGTCTGAAGGATGGCGAAGCAATTTCAATCGATGATCTTGAAAAGACCGCCGCCGCTCAGGACGTCACAATTGGACGTGCCGATTTCGTCATTGTCCGCACCGGACAACAAGAGGCTTGCCTGGAGAGCGGGGTCTGGGGTGGTTATGCCGGCGGCGATGCCCCGGGGCTCGCCTTCGAGACCTGCTACTGGATTAAGGAAAAGGACATTGCTGCGATCTGTGCCGACACCTGGGGCTGCGAGGTTCGCCCGAACGAAACCGATGAGGTCAATCAACCCTGGCATTGGGTTGTAATCCCGGCAATCGGCATCACAATGGGTGAGATCTTCTACCTCAAGGAATTGGCCGAAGATTGCGCCGCGGATGGCGTCTACGAGTTCTTCTTCTGTGCGCCACCCATGAACATTCCGGGTGGATGCGGTTCACCGATCAACCCTCAGGCGATCAAATAGCGGCACGCAAACGACAGCTGCTAACCAATCGTCTTGTACTTAGCGAGCTTGGCTTCATCGACGACGATTCCCAGCCCCGGGCCGTCGAGAGGTCGCATGCGCCCTTCGACGATGCGCAAAGGTTCGACAACGACATCGTCGGCAAGGTATTGATTGGTTACACTGGCATCCCAATTGACTTGTGGCAGGGCAAGCGCCAAGTGTGCAATCGCTGAACTTGCGATGCTGGTGTCTGCCACTTTGCCGGCGAGATTAACACTCATGCCGAGCTGGTCCATACGGCGGGCGGCTTCAACAACCGGCCAAAGCCCGCCGAGTTTTATCGTTTTCAGGCTACCGCCACGAGCAGCGCCGCATTCGTGATGCGCTAGGATGTCCCGCATCGCGTGGAACCCTTCGTCAGCTCCGAGTGGCACATTTGAGGCTTTCGCACAGGCGGCCATCCCGGCCAGGTCATCGCCCATCACAAGCTGCTCCATAAAGTCCAATCTCGCCTGGCCGGCACCTTCGGAAAAAACCAACGCGTCTTGATTGCTGTAGCCTTGATTGGCATCGGCGGAAATGCGGGCATCCGGGCCGACAGCATCTCGAATGGCCCGTGCCCGCTCAAGATCGCGTGCTGGCGGGTTGACCCCGACCTTGACTTTGAACGCGAAAAATCCTTGCGCCGCCTGCGCCCGGGCATTGGCGATTTCCGTTTCGAGGTCGCCTCCGGCAACCATCGTAATGATGGGTACATCATCACGGACTTTGCCGCCGAGCAGTTCATAGAGCGGCTTACCCGTCCGTTTGCCGAGCAGATCATGCAAAGCCATATCGATCGCGGCCTTGCTGCCATGGTTGCCATAGATCAGACGGTCGAGTTTGTGATGAAGGTCCTTAAGGTCACCGATATCTGTGCCAACGAGATCGGGCATCATATGCTTTGCTGCGGCCACCATGCTTTCCGGCGTCTCGCCCGTCATGGTTGGCGCGGAGGCGCCTTCGCCCCAACCAATGTTGCCATCCTGATCCGTGATGCGCACGATCAAGTTGTCAGCTGTTGAGATAACGACGCTGGCCATTTTGACCGGCGACTTCAGCGGGACACTGATGGCAAATGCCTCCATCTTTGCAATTTTGATCATTACGTATCGGCCTCTGTTTGAACTTCTTCGACTTTGGAGCGATCTCAATAACGTTGCAGTCGATGCCTTCAGGTTAACTGTCCGCGCCTGCATTGTGAGTTGCCGCGTGGCATGTCAGTCGTCGATCCATGCCACTGCTCTGATTGGACTGCCGGTGCCGCCTTTGATTTTCAAAGGAAAGCCGATAAATCGAAAGCGCCCTCTACCAATGAGTTTTTCCATATTCACGAGTCCCTCGATATGAGTGAACCCCATGTCGCGACAAACGTGGTGCACTTCAAAATTGTTGCGACCTGGTCGCCCTGGGCTAACGGCCTCAACGCCAAACATATTGATATTCTTCTGGCCGAGCCATGTTGCCGATGCTTTCGTCAAACCGGGAAAATCGGTCAGGTAACCGCTGGACCCAATCGTGCGACGATAGAAATCCATATGCAACAGCACCGTATCGCCAGCCTCGATGGCAACGCCCGACGCTTGTTCCGCCGCCTCCAAATCAGCGACTGAGATATCGGACTTAAGTTCTTTGTGAGACAGATCGAGACAAACGGCTTCGGTGAAGAACGTCTCAAGCGGCATTTGCTCGATCGATTGGGCATCGGACGCAGCGCTAAAATGAACCGGCGCATCCACATGTGTTCCGGCATGGTCGCCCATTGCCAGCGTCATCGTGGCGTTGGTGAACTGATAACCATCCGCCTCACGGACTTCATCGTGGGTGGCGTAGGTCGTGACAATGATGGATGGATGATTGGGCAGCCGCGGCATCATGTGTGATATCTCTCGGCTGAGATCAATGAGAGCCATGTTGATTTCCTTTGCTCGTATCAACTGATTTTCAAAGCGGCGCGACCTGTCACACTGCCCTGTTCAACGCGCTGATGCACCATCTCAGCCTGTTCCAAGGCAACGATCTCCGTTACCAACGGCCAAAACTCAGCGCGTGCGACAAGGGCAAGCGATTCCGCGACTTCTTGCTTGGTGACATAACGAGATCCCATGACCTGGATCTCCTTGTTCAAAAGCTCGCTGGCCGAGACCTCGAACATTTTATCGGTATTGCCGCCACCTAGGGTGACCATCCGCCCTCCCTTGCCAAGGCACCGCACCGCATTCTCAAGCGTTTCTCGCGAGGATACGAAGTCGATCGCGACATCGACACCAAGGCCATCGGTCAGATCGCGCAGGGCTTCAACAACATTGACACTTCTTGCATCAATGACGTCGTCGGCGCCTGCGTTGCGGCATGCTTCGAATTTATCGGGCGCGATATCGACTGCGATGACGCGCGCATGTGCCCATTTCGCCAGCATCAGCATATGAATGCCGATGCCGCCGCCGGCTCCAAAAACCGCCACTGTATCCATCGCCGTTATGCCCGCGCGCCTCGTAACCTTGTACGGTGTTGCAATGGCATCGGTAATGACACCCACTTCCGCCGGGTGCTGCCGGTAGTCAAGTCCATCGGGCAGCGGAACGAAATTCTCGATCGGCAACTTGATGTACTCGGCATACGCGCCGTCAATCTCGCGGCCAACATACCCTCGAAAGTTTTCGCAAAGAGTTTCACGGTTGACCCGGCACCAACGACACGAACCGCAGGTCAGGTAGAAGTATGACGTGACCGGTGTGCCAACTGCGAGATCCGTGACGCCAGTGCCAACGGCAACGATCTCGCCGGCAAATTCGTGACCAATAATCCTTGGATAGTCGACCTTGGTGCGCCCGGCACGAACATGCTGGATGGTCAAACCCGATCCGCAAGCAAATACGCGCGCTACCGCTTCACCGGGTCCCGGTGCGGGGTCAGGAACCGTCTCAAGGCTAAACGGTTCGCCGGGGCCGTGGAGCAGCATTGCTTTCATGATTGCCCATCCCAAATTTCCTGGTCGTAAGATACGCGTATTGCGGGCGTTGCCTTCAATGAAAGCCCGATGCGGCTATCAATACCGCAAACTTCGCGAACGCCAGTTGACTGCAATCCGCACGCGCTTTCAACTATGATTGTCAAATTCAACGCCGCGCAACCTTCGAGGGGACATCAACAAATGACAGATGCAGTGGGTATGATCGGGCTGGGTGTTCTCGGATCAGCGATCGCGTTGAACCTAACGAAGGAGGGCAGCCAGGTTGTGGGCTTTGATATTGATCCGGCGGCCTGCGCGCGCGCAGCTGACGATGGTGTCACGATCGCAAGCTCAGTTGTTGATGTGGCCAGAAGCGCACCTGTGGTCATAACGTGCCTGCCCAACGCTGCGAATGTACAGACGGCATTGTCACCGCAAGGCGGCTTGACAGAAGCACGTCAGGACGGACAAATTATAATTGAAATGAGTACGTTGTCGGTCGCAGACAAGGAAGCTCTACGTGAGCTCTGCGCGGCGAACGGCAATTTCCGCGTGCTTGATTGTCCGGTCAGCGGAAATCGTTCGATGGCGCTGAAGAAGGGATTGACGGCGTTTGCGAGCGGTACCCGCGCAGACTTCGACAACGTCGAACAGATCTTGCTTAAGTTCTGCAAGAAGGCCCACTATGTCGGCGCATTTGGAGCTGGCACGAAAACAAAGCTGGCAGGCAATATCCTCAACCTCGTGCACAACGCAGTGGCCGCCGAAGTGATGGTGCTCGCGATGAAATCCGGGCTTGATCCCAAGGTGTTTCATGAAGTGATATCAGGTAGTGGATCGAGCTCGGCAATGTTCGAAAATCGCGGTGCATTGATGGTCGCTGATCATTACGAGTCCGGCGGACAGAATTATTCGACGCCTATCAAGGATGCGCCGACAATTACGGACCATGCCGCGGCTTTTGAGTGTCCGACACCGATCTATCAAGTCGCGTTGCAGCAGTATCGGGCCGCGGTGGCACAAGGGCTTGGCCATCTTGATCCAGCGTCCGTTTGCCGAGCCGCGGAGCGTGCCGCCAATTTTGAACGCTTGCCTGCGAACGGATCAGGTAGGGGCTCGTAATGATGAAATCGGCAGTCCATAATGCAACGAGGTTGTCGAAACTGATGGCGCGAGGTGTCGAGAGGAATGCCTGCGCGCCCGAGCATGCAGCAAGTACCGACAAATGAGGATTGAAGATCATGGCCGGAAGTAACGCCCAGAATTGCAACCCGTATAAGGAGTCCGCCGGACGTGTTCACGTTAAAGGCGGTTACGACCGTCCAGAGACGCTCGTCGTTGATTTGCACGGACACATGCTGGTTGCAAAAGCTGATGATTTCATTCGCCCCCACTTGCCGGCTGACAAACTTGATGCGGTCAAATTCGCGCCTCCACTGACGCGCGAACTCAATGTGAAGCAGAACAAGGATCGATGGGAAGAACTTACCGGCCTCGAGCAGCGCATCAAGGATATGGATCGCATGGGCATCGATGTCATGGTGATGTCACCTGCACCGCCGCAGTTCAACTACATGGCAGAGGCGGCGCTTGGCCACGAGGCCAATCAGATCGTCAATGATGGCCTCGCAGCCGGTGTCAAGCAAATGCCGGATCGCCTCGTTGCAATCGGAACGGTGCCGCTGCAAGACACGGACCTGGCCGTTTCCGAACTGGTGCGCTGCATGACCGAACTTGGCATGTATGGCGTCGAGCTTGGCGCCAACGTTGCAGGCGAGGAACTATCGTCAGAGCGACTGGATCCGTTCTGGGCAAAAGCTCAGGAGCTTGGCGCAACAATCCTTATTCATCCGACGGCATTCGCGAGTAATCGCTTCGGCAACCACTATTTTACGAACATTATCGGGAACCCGCTCGACACCACGGTTGCTATTCACTACCTGATCTTCGATGGCGTAATGGAACGTTTTCCGGACCTGAAGATCGTTCTGTCTCATGGTGGCGCCTTTGCGTCGCACTATGCCGCCCGAATGGATCATGCCTGGGGTGCACGGCCGGATTGTTGCCAGCACATCACCCAGCCGCCAACCAGCTATCTGAAAAAATTCTATTTCGACAACATCGTGTTCGAAGTCGATCAGCTCGAGTTTCTTGGCAAGAAGTTTGGTGCCGAGCACATCGTCCTGGGTACGGACTACCCATTCGATATGGGTGAGTACGACCCGATCGAGCATATCTCCCAGGCGTCTTTCAGCCAGGCAGACAGAGAGAAGATATGCGGATTGAATGCTGTCCGATTGCTTGGTCTGGATATTGAGAAATTCTCCCGGGCAGACTTCAAAGGTGGCGCCTACGAGAGTTGATTGCGAGTAGCGCGCGGCTCTCGGGTCTGCAATGAAGGACTTCGGCTATGATCAAAGCGGGCATTGTCGGGCTCGGTCGGTGGGGGCGAATACTCGTTGAGGCGACAGCCGATTCCCGGGAGATATGTTTCGTCAAAGGAACAACGCGGACGCTCGCCAACGCAAACGATTTTGCCGATAAGAATGGGTTTGCCCTTGTCTCATCGTACGAGGATCTTTTGAGAGATCCAGAAATTGACGCTCTGGTGTTTGCCACACCGCACTCACACCATGAAGGTCAGGTGATTGCTGCAGCAAGTGCTGGCAAGCACGTATTTGTCGAAAAGCCCTTTACACTCGAAAAATCCGCCGCCGAACGAGCTGTGGCGGCGGTCGATGAACGTGGAGTCGTCCTTGGTCTCGGACACAACCGACGTTTCCATCCATCGATGCAAATGATGCGCGACAAAATCAGTTCAGGCGACATTGGCACGATCGTTCATATTGACTGCACGATGACCGGGCCAGCGGGGCAGAAGTTGACCGGCGATCACTGGCGCGCGCGCAGCAGCGAGGCGCCGGGCGGTGCCATGACCGCGATTGGTATTCACCTGGTCGACGGCATTATGGATTTGGCTGGGCCGATCGAGGAAGTCTTCTGCCGAAGTGTGCGCCGCTTCACAAAGCTGGAAACCGAGGACACCACGAGCGTGTCTCTGCAACTCAAAAGTGGCGCGACAGCATCGTTGATGTGCTCGATCGTTGCGCCGCTGTCGTATCGGTTTGCAGTCGTCGGGACCAAAGGCATTGCTGCAGTGAGCACCACCGGGCTTGACCGGTTCGAATGGCAGCCGCTTGGTGGCGGCGCGCCCGAGTGTACGATGACCTCCGGTTTTGATACGGTTCGCGCCGAACTTGAGGCTTTCGCGAAGGCCATCAACTCAGGCGGTGGCTATCGCATTTCGCACGATGAAATGATTCACGGTTCAGCGGTGCTCGAAGCCGCGATCATTTCCGCAGCAAACGGCCAGCCGGTCGAAGTTGCCTAGAGAAGTTTCGTCAAGTCAAAGCTGCATGGCTCTACCGACGGCTGAATGCGCTTGCCTCGATGCCAAGCAGTCTTGCCGCGTTCTTACCCATAACGAGCGCCTGATCTTCGTCACTCAGTCCTTCGACTGAGCAGACATGCCCGACCGGATCCGTCTCCGCCATATCATACGGATAGTCGGTGCCCATAACGACATGGTCTGCGCCCCACGTTTCGATCAGGTAGCGAAGCTGGTGATCGCTGAACACAACCGTGTCGAAGTAGAGTTTCTTCAGATATTCTGATGGCAACTTTGTAATGTTCGTGCGGCAATCTTCTCGCAGGTGATACGGATGATCGAACCGACCGACGTAGGAGGGGATGTAACCGCCGCCATGCGCAATGCAAATCTTAAGGCCGGGGTAGCGCTCCAGATAACCATCGAAAATGAGGTAGCCAACCGCCAGCGCAGATTCGATCGGGTGTCCGATTAAATTACGGAAGTAATGATCGTTCATGCGCTCTTTGATGCTTGTACCGATCGGGTGCATGAACAGCAGGATGCCACGTTCCTCTGCGCGTGCGAAAAACTTTTCTAGTCCGACCCGCGTCAACTCTTGCCCGGCGACGTGGGTGTTGATCTCGATGCCCTTGAAGCCTAGTTCATCAATGCATCGATCCATCTCGCTGACGGCCATCTCAGCGTCCTGCATTGGCACTGTTCCGAGACCAACGAAACGGTCGGGATGTGCGCCAACGATCTCAGCGATTCTGTTGTTGACGATCTTGCACGTATCCCGCGTGAAGTCCGCTGGATAGTCATAGTTGTAGTGAAAGGGTGCAGGCGACAGGGCTTGCACATCGACGCCTTGTGCATCCATATCCGCGATCCGCACAAGCGGATCCGTCAGCTTAGGCAGGATCTTGGATTTCTGATCTTTGTTGATTTTCGCGGTGACCGGATTGGTGTCGACGGCCTGTCCACGCAGCTCTGGCGGTAGCTGTTCGAGCATTGCGTCGACTTCTGGCACATGAACATGACAATGAATATCGACCGTGAAGGCTTTGTTGCCGTGGCGAGCAACTTGGGCGTGGCCGTGGGCATCGTGCGGTGTCATGTGAGCGCATCTGAAAAGCAATTTAGTCCCCTTTAAGGCGGCGCGGATTCACCCTTCGGTGTGCATTGTCTTTGATGCCTAAGATCCGCTCAATGCGTCAGGCACAGGGCATGATCGGGCACGAAGCTCAGATAAATCGGTTGCCCCGGTGCCAACTGTTCGAAATGGTCGATCTGGACGTTGACTTCGTAATCGCCAACGCGTGCTCGGCACTCCAAGAAATTGCCGAGATAAACCGTATCAATGACTTCGGCTTTGAAGGAATTGCTGTCGCCGGCGTGTTCAGGCTGGGCCGTCGCGAGTGAGATGTCTTCCGGGCGAAAACTTACAAATAAGTTCTGCCCAATCTCGGCCGCGTGATCGCCGACTGCACGAAGTTGCAATGGCTGTAGTCCTTGCCCAACTTGCACTTCAACCGTACTCGAGTTGCCGTCCCGACCGAGCAACTTGCCTTCCATAAGATTGGCAACGCCGATAAAGTTAGCGACGAAGGTATTCGTTGGATTGGCATAGATCGTCTGTGGGTCGCCAATCTGTTGGATAACAGCTTTGTCCATCACAACGACGCGGTCACTCATAACGAGGGCTTCGGATTGATCGTGCGTGACATAGATTGATGTTATTCCGACCTCTTTTTGAAGACGCACAAGTTCAGTTCGCATTTGTTCGCGCAACTTGGCGTCGAGATTCGACAGTGGCTCGTCAAAGAGGATGACCCTGGGTTCGTAGACAATGGCCCGGGCAAGGGCAACGCGCTGGCGCTGGCCGCCTGAAAGCTTGGTCGCGTATCGTTCCGCAAGGTGGTCCAGACCGACCAATTCAAGCGCGCGCATAGTCTTTTTCTTGAGATCCGCCGCTGATGCCTTGCGCACGCGCAAGCCATACGCGACGTTGTCAAAGACGGTCATATGTGGCCAGACAGCGTAGCTCTGAAAGACCATGCCGATGTTGCGAAATTCTGGATACAAATGAATCCCGCGCTCGGGCGCAGCCACGGTATCACCGCCAATTCGGATTTCCCCTTTGTCCGGGCGCTCCAATCCGGCAACACAGCGCAGCGTGGTCGTTTTCCCACAGCCCGACGGCCCCAACAGCGTGACGAACTCGCCATCGGCAATGTTGAGGCTGGCATCTTCAACGGCGGTTTCAGGACCGAAGAATTTATAGAGATGGTCGATCTCGACCATGGGTGTATCGGGCGAACTCATTGCTGTACTGCCAGTGTGTGTTCCGGGTCGAGATGCAGGTAGACCTTCTCGCCCTTGCGAAGTCGCGTGCGAGGGTGAGATTGCACCTTCCATTCGAAATCCCCCCAAGAGACCCGGCAATCGACGTAATTGCCAAGAAAGACCGCCTCAAGCACTTCGCCTTCGATCATGTCTGCTCCCCCACTCTCACGGACCGCGCGTATGTTTTCCGGACGAACCGACAGCACGATCTCTTGATCCTTCGCGACGCCCTCGCCGAGCTTACACGGTACGTCAATTTGGTTGCTGCCCTGGACAATCCTTGCCATGCCACGACCGGCCCCATCAGTCTCCGTGACCTTTGCCTGTAGAAGGTTGGCAACGCCGATAAAATTGCTGACGTAGGCGTTATGCGGTTTGGCGTAGATGCTATGGGGGCCAGCGCGTTGCTCAATGCGTCCCTTACTCATAACGATAATTTCATCGCTCATCACAAGCGCTTCTGCCTGATCATGCGTAACAAAAATGGAAGTGATGCCAACTTCCTTTTGAATGCGTTTTAACTCAACGCGCATCTGTTCGCGCAGTTTAAGGTCGAGATTCGACAGCGGTTCATCGAACAGTAAAAGACGTGGATTGGAGACGATGGCGCGCGCCAAAGAGGCTCGTTGCTGCTGGCCGCCGGATAGCTGTGTTGCAAGCTTGTCGGCATAGTCTGTCAAACCGACAAGCTTCAATACCGCAGCGACGCGATCGTTGATCTCATCGCGGGCAACTTTGCGAATTTCCAATGGGTAGGCAACATTCTGGGCAATCGTCATGTGCGGCCAGATCGCGTAGCTCTGGAACACCATGCCGATGTCACGCTGTTCCGGTGGCAGAAACAGTCCTTGTTCCGGTGATGTGAAGGTCGTGTCACCAACCGTTATCGTGCCGCTATCGATCTTGTGCAGCCCGGCGATACTCATGAGAGTTGTTGTCTTGCCGCAACCTGATGGGCCAAGCAACGTCAGAAAGTGACCACGCGGAATTGAGAACGAAATATCGTCAACGGCGCGGTCATCGCCGTAGTATTTCACCAGGTTTCTGACTTGCAGATAGTGTTCCGGATCATTCATGCGGCGGTCAGGTCCTTTTGCCATCATGCTGTAAGTGCTTCTTTTCCGGCAGCGCGGCGGAAAATATATATGCAGATCAGCAGAACAAGCGTTTGAGCCATGGAGAGCGCAGACGTTAGAGGCTCATTCTCGAAGTTGGATAAGTAATAGACGCCGACCGACAGCGTCTCGGTGCCTGTCGTGTACAGGATGATAGAGATCGACAGTTCGCGCAAAAAGATGATGAACAATAGGACCCAACCAGCGAAGATGCCGGGCTTGAGTAGCGGAATTGTAATTCGGCGAAGCGTGGTGAACCAGGTTGCGCCTGCCATACGTGAGCTTTGATCGAGTTCCTCAGAGATCGCCAGCATGACGGCGGAAATATTCCTTTGCCCGTATGGGAAGAACCTCGTGATGTAACCGAGTAGCAAAATCCAAAGGGTGGCATAAATCGGGGTCTGAATGTACGTGACGAGGACGCCCATGGCGAGAACGATGCCGGGAAAACCGATCGGCACGACACACAGGAAATCCAGCAACTTTGAACCAAAGCCCTTGGTGCGATGGATCATGTAACTCAACACCAGCGCAAGGATCATCGCGAGCGTCGCACCGACAAAGGCCAGGATGAAACTGTTTATGATCCCGTTCGTTGCAGCCTGAATACTGTCCGGGCGCCAGAAGAACAGGGTCTTGACGTAGTTGTCGAAAGTCATCGCGTCGGGAATGATCCGACCCTCCCAGACCGGATGCAGGCTAACGACGATCAGTGAAAAAATGGGAAGGATCACTGCAACCATAATGAAGAGAAGGTTGTAGGCGAAGGCAACCCATTTCCAGGGGCCAAGGTCGAGAACATTCGGGCGAAAGCCTTTGCCGGTCACTGTCGTAAATGACCGT
Source organism: Hyphomicrobiaceae bacterium (assembly GCA_049116495.1). Classification (GTDB taxonomy): domain Bacteria; phylum Pseudomonadota; class Alphaproteobacteria; order Rhizobiales; family Hyphomicrobiaceae; genus CAJQQK01. The sequence goes on from JAGDYV010000036.1 coordinate 94,265, forward strand.
GGAGCAATATAGCGCTGCTGTATCCAGATGAGGAAAACCGTGATTGCCGCCAGCGCCATGCTCATGGCCGCGCCAAGATAGTGGTTGGCGTCATCGCCAACAGCTTTCGAGAAGATTTGAGTTGTCAGCGTTTCCCAGCCGTAAGGGGCGCTAAGCTTGAACGGTACGCCGAACTCACCTGCGCTTGTCACAAATACAATGATGGCGCCAGACAAGATGCCCGGCATCACAAGCGGCAATGTCACCGTCAGCGTTGTACGGACTAAGCCGGCGCCAGTGGTGCGTGCGCTGTCTTCCAGTGAGGGGTCCATGCGCCGCAGCGAGCCAACAACGAACAGGTAGATAAGAGGTGCGAAAAAGATCCCGGTAACCCAGATCACGCCGTAAATGTTGTTGACATTGAGTAGGGCGCCCTCGATTCCCAATACATCGCGCGCCAGATTGTTCAGCAGCCCTGTCTTGGGTTCTGCGAGATTGTGCCAGGCAATCGCACCGACAAAGGGACTGAGGAAGAACGGGATCAGATTGTAGGGTTCGAGATGATCGCGCAACGGGCAGTTGGTACGGGCATTGATCCAGGCAAGGGAGACACCGAGAAACGTCGCAACGACAGTTGAGCCGGAACTGATCAAAAGCGTATTGAGAAACGCTCGCGGGATCACACGATCGGTGAACATCACCTCATAGTTCCCGAAGCCCCAGGTCGTATCAAAGCCGGACTCGTCAAGCACCAGGAAGCTACTGACGAACAATGCGATGATGGGCAGGATAACTGCTATGCCGACGATTAAGCTGACAATGACCGTCGCGATGTTCTCTTGCGTCAGTCCGGCACGCAGTTTGTTTGACCAACGTGAAAGCCTAGCAGTTTCCGGCATCGGTTCCGATGTCATGAGCTTATACGCGTCCGTTTGTTGCACAATTCATTGAAAGGACCGAGGGCAGCCGTCAGCCGCCCCCAATCCTGCAATCGCCTGCAATCAGCTCAGTGCCGATCAGCGGAATGTTGCTTGCCAGGCGCTGCGCTCTTTCTTGTACAACTTCGATGCACCAACCCAATCTTTCATGCCGATGATTTTGGTCTTGCTGAGATCCATCAGATAGGGCTTGGCAGCGGCCGGCGGCGTATAGTTCTTTCTGAAACTATAGATCGCTTCGCCCTCGACCGCGATATCTGTACCTTCTTTGCTGAGCAGGAATTCGGCTAGCAGTTTGGCAGCGTTGGGATTTTTGGCACCTTTGAGCACGGCCATTTGGTTGCCCAACATGACATGGCCTTCTTTAAACGTGCCCTGTTTGATTTTGCCGGCGAGATCCGGCTTCTTCTTGACATTCTGGTACACCCGGCCGGACAGGTTCCACATGTCGATCGGACGCTGGCAAGAAATCAGCATCTGCATTTTCGGCTCGGTACGGAACTCTACGATTGGATCTGTCGCCTTCAGCTTCGTCCACATGCCATCGACATCGTAACCCGACTCTCGAAGAGAGATGACTGAGTTTGTGTAGGTGAAGCTCTTGGTAATATCCGAAACGATCGTTTTGCCCTTGTATTTGGGGTCAAGCACATCGGCATAGGACGTAACTTTGAAATCGGCCATGCCCGGGCATGCGGAATTCCAAACCGGTTGGAACGAGTAGGCAAGTGGCGTAACAATACGCGGGTAATCGGAATACTGACCCGCTGCCTTTGCTCCGGCGGCATGATCTTCGTTCCAATATCCACTATCCATCTCGAGGAAAGCACCGCGCTTTGCCGCCGCGTGGAAGAAGCTTGGCGAATGGACCATGATCATATCGACAGTAAATTTGCCTGCTTTGATCTCTTGGCGAACCTGCGCGACTGTCGATCCTGTGCCTTTGCGTAGACTGTTGAACTTGAAGCCATCGCCAAGGCCGTAACGCTTCTTGAACGCCGCGGCCATGCGCTGAGCGGTGCGGTCACTGAACAGCGGATGGATGATCGTGACACTGCCTTCCTTTTTGGCAGCTTCAATAAGTTTTTTCTCTTGCGCCGTTAGGTCGGCAGCGTGAACGGCCACCGCGCCGTATGTGAATGCCACGGCCATGACTGATGCCGTTGATAAAGTTGCACGAGTTACTTTCATTGAGCGTTACTCCCTTTGCAGTCTTTTCATTACGCTCGCTCCAAGTCGTTCGGATGCGAGTGCGCGTTGGCAATTGCTTTTTCGCTCAGACTTCCATCCCAATCAAATAGTGTCAATTTTATTTAGAGGTGAATGTACATTCAGCACTCAAGAGGTGTGATCCAGCAATTTTCATCACGGATCAGATCGAGCCGGTTAAAGTCAGGCCTCGCGCCTGTCCGGCACGCAACGCGAATTACCAACCTGCGTGCGCTGATTGGACAGCAGAAAACGGTGAAGGCGGTTTTCGTCGTTGCTCATGTATATGCGTTCGCCGCTCGGAATTGGGGGCTTCCCGTGCCGGCCAGTCTCGAGCGGCTCAAACCGGGTTTTTCTTATAATAATCGATATCTTCCGGGCTCTGTTGAAAGTTCGGATTGCTTGGCCAATTCAAGGTTCGCGAGACCACGTCGTCACCATAGCGAACACGAAACAATAGTGTGCGTTGTCCACCGTTGGTGTATTCGTGAACCTCGCCTGGCGGGTGCACCACGAAAGCGCCCGGCCCGACTTCAATGGTCTCGGAGGGCGTCTTCATTTTGCCGCCGCCTTCAAGACAGAAATAGATTTCGGTCGCTTCAGGATGGCAATGATTTGGACTGACTTGACCCGGCTCCCAGCAGGCAACCGTGAAATCACCTCCCGCTAGCGTGCCGAGTATTTTCTCAACATGCTTCGCCGCGCTGAATTCCTGTTCAGCATGGAGATTGAAAGACAGCATCGACCTACTCCGTTTTACATCAAGACTTAAGCTTCGAGTCCGAGCGGACGCGCATGCGGCCACCGGCAAAATGCATCGACTGGATCCTGTCACCTGTTGGCCGATCGGGTCACTTGCCAAATTCAAGCACAGGCAAAGTTTGCCTATTTCCCCTACTTTGCCTAGCCTGAACCGTGAATTTCACTACTGAAGTTTGGTGGGCTTCCAAGCTCAACTGAGTTTCCAAGCCGCAACCATCGGGCAGTTCGGAGAACACAAATGCGTATTGCTGTCTTTGGTGCAGGCGCGGTCGGCGGATGTCTTGCCGCGCGTCTCTCGTTGGCCGGAGAGGATGTTGTCGTGTTTGCCCGCGGCGAGCATGGTGCTGCGATCCGGCAACGCGGGCTTATTCTGCGTGATGAAATCAATGGCGAGCAGCACGCCGCTAACGTGCGATTTGCGGCGACCGCGGCGGAAGCCGGTCCGGTTGACGCGGTCATCGTCGCAACCAAGGCGCATCATCAGGCGGATGCGGCACGTGCCATCGAACCATTATTGGACGGCGACCAACCGGTTGTGTTTGCGGCGAATGGAATTCCCTGGTGGTACGGTGCAAATGTCGATCTGCCCGGCGTCACGCCCGCGACAGACCCGGCGCGTTTGATGCTCGATCCAGATGGAGACATCAGCCGTATCGTCTCGCTGGATCGCGTTATCGGCTGTGTGATCTTTTCGCCAAACAAGATCGTCGAGCCGGGCATCATAGAAAACAAGGCAAGCGTGAACCGGTTCGAGTTGGGCGCGGTCGATGCGGCCGGCGAGGTCCATGTGCCGAAGTTGCTGGCGGCATTCGAGCCAACGGGGCTCCCCGTATCCGGTGGCGAGCCCATTCGTATTCCACTTTGGCGTAAACTGCAGTTTTCGATGTGCATCGCACCACTCGCGGCCCTCACCGGTTTGACCAATGGTCAACTGCACGCTGATGACGGAATCTGCAGATTGATCAAAGACATGGAGCGCGAAGGCTTGGCCATCGCATCTGCCCATGGCATTGAACTTGAACCGGCACCCGGCGTACCCGGGGCCGGTCTCGCGCCCAATCATAAAAATTCCATGCTTCAGGATGTCGAGCGCGGCGTTCGTGTTGAGTTCGAGCCAGCCGTTGGACTACTCGGGCGCTATGCTCAGGCGGCTGGAATCGCAACGCCGTCGCTGGATACTGTCGCCGCTCTGCTCAAAGCGAAGCTGACAGGGGCCGGTTTGATCTGACGAAGTTAAATGGATTTCGAGAGCTAAGATGGTCGCAAACAAGCCCACATCACAAGTTGCCATGATAACTGGTACGTCGACGGGTCTAGGTCGCGCCACCGCTATAGCGCTCGGTCGTGAAGGCTACGATCTGGCCGTTACTGAGCTCGAACTTGAGCCCTTGCAAACGCTGCTCGAACATGCCGACCTGGCCGATCGCCGCGTGCTGCCGCTGCAACTTGACCTGCGTGACCAGGACGGCATTGCTCGCACTGTTGCAAGCGCCATCGATCATTTCGGTCATTTGGACATTGTCGTGAACAATGCCGGGCGTACGTTGAAAAAACCGATCATCGATGTGTCCTGGGACGAATGGGATGATGTTATGGCCATCAATCTCAAAGGAGCGTATTTTCTGTCGGCGGTTTTCGCCCGGCACTGCGTCGAAGCTGAGCATCCGGGCGCGATCGTCAATATCGCCTCAACGCATGGACTGACCGGAATCGCAGATCGTTCGGTCTATGGGATATCCAAGGGCGGTTTGATCCAGATGACACGAATGATGGCGATCGAGTGGGTCGACAAGAACATCCGTGTTAACGCCGTGGCGCCAACAACGGTAATGACACCTTCGCGCGAAAAGCTGTTGAGTGATCCGGTGCAGCGAGAAAGAATGCTAAGCCGGATTCCGATTGGCCGTTTTGCAACCGAAGAAGAAATTGCTGCCGCGGTCTGCTATCTTGTCAGTCCAGGAGCAGGAGCAGTCACCGGACATACGCTTGCCGTCGATGGTGGTTTAACTGCAATCTGATTGGATTGCGCGCCAGCGGCAATATCATTTGATGTTGACCCGCGCCAGTATACTCGGTTGAAACTTGAGAAATGACGACTGTCGAAACGAAGGAAAGCGCCGCTATGCAGTTTGGGCTATTTGGTAGTGCGCAGGCTGCGCGGGGCGGACCCGATGTCGACAGCGGCGCTGGGTTTCGTCAATTCGTCGAATACAACATCGAGGCCGAAGCACTCGGTTATCACAGCACCTTCGTGGTTGAACATCATTTCACCGGTTTCGGTCAGATATCTGCGACGCTGAACCTGTTGACCTGGATTGGCGCACGGACGTCCACGCTACGGCTTGGGACGGCGGTTATGGTTCTGCCTTGGCACAATCCAGTGCTACTTGCAGAGCAGGTTGCCACACTCGATCTCCTGTCAGGCGGGCGAGTGGATCTCGGTGTTGGCAAGGGCTATCGTCACAATGAATTTGTCGGCTTTGGCATTCCGATGGAAGAGGCGGACGCGCGCTTTGAAGAAGCGCTTGATGTCATCACCAAAGCCTGGACGAACGAGAAACCCTGGTCACACGAAGGTCCGTTCTGGAAGTTCAACGATATCGTTGTCGAGCCACCTTCGGCGCAGGTCCCGCATCCGCCGTTCTGGATGGGTGCAGGGAGCGAAAAATCGATTAAACGGGTCGTCGAACGTGGACATAATCTGTTGTTGGATCAATTCGCATCGATCGAACAGATCGGCGAGCGTGTTGCGTTCTATAAGCGTGAAGTGGAGGCCGCTGGCGGTACGTTCGATCCCATGAAGGTTGGCGTTGCACGGTCAGTCAACGTCGTCAGCACCGAGGACGATCGGCAGAAGGCAATCGAAGCGCGAGTTGCAGGGATGCGGCGCATGAGCAAGCTCGCGCAAACGCCAGCTGGGGATAACAAAGCGACACTCGCAACATATGACGAGACCAACGAGGCAGCCGAAGCAGGTGCTTTGTTCGGTACGCCGGATCAGATTGGCGAAAAACTCGATGCGTTGCATGGTTTCGGGGTGCGCTATTTGCTGTTTAACGCGCCGGGTGGCATCAAGACATTGCGGCGCTTCGCCGACGACGTTATGCCCGCCTATCGCGACAAGATCTAGTCAAGCGAAGTGGCCGTCGGTTCATTCGGCCAGCCGGTCGAATTCCTGGTACAGGCGGGAAAAATCGATCTCGCTCATGCCCGCGTCCAATGCACGATTGAGCAAAGCCAACGTCTCGGCCGAAAAAGCGGCCGGCGCGCCGAGCGAATTCGCCATGGCAACGCCCATACCGAGATCTTTTTGAAGGTTGGCCACACGGGAACGCGCATCCCAGTTTCCCGATAAAATGTGGCGCGGGAAACGAAACTCGCTCACGAAGCTGCGTGCGTTGCCATTGTTTATGACGTTGATCGCGGTCGTCAGATCAATACCCGACTTCTCGGCCACCCGGCAGCCTTCAGCGGTTGCCATGAAGATCGTGTGACAGATCATATTGTGTACGAGCTTCATTGTGTGGCCGGCGCCGCTCGGCCCGACATGAAACACCTTGTCCATATTGGCGATCGCCTCAAGGGCCGGCGTCAAGCGCGCGAAAGCCACAGCGTCGCCGCCGAACATGAGTGCAAGTTGCCCGTCATCAGCTGCCTGGGCACCGCCGCTCATCCCCGCATCGAGATACGCCCGCTCGCCTTCTTGCGCCTTCGTTGCTAGCTTTCTCGTATCGTCAGGATGCGATGTCGTGAGGTCAACCAGCACCTGGTCATCTGACACCGCGGCGAGGACGCCATCTGTACCATCCAGACACATTTCAATTTCCTTGCTGGATGGAACAACGAAGATGACGATGTCGCAAGTCTCAGCCAGTGCGCGTGGCGATGCCGCAACAAGCGATTCCGGCGCATCATTGAACGGCACAAGCGCCGGAGGCGAAATATCCCAAACGGCAGACAATAATCCGGCAGAAGCGAGGTTTCGCGCGATACCGCGGCCCATCTGCCCGAGCCCTATGACGCCCACGCGCGGCGGCGATTGAATTGAAGCTGTCATCAATCGATCTCCTTCTTGAAGGGCGAATTTTCAGAGATTGCTCACCATGTTCAGGATACGGTTGTCATACTCAGACACCGCTTCGTCGAGTAGCGGCTGAACCGCATCGCGAAAGGCCTGTTGTTCGTCCTGAGACAGATCCACTATTTTGCCGCCAGCCGCTTTGATCGCCTCGCCAGCCTCACGATCCTCTTCCATGCCGAGTTCACGTTGCACGTCGATTGCGTCGCGAGCCGCGCGTGACAGCGCTGCCTGCAATTCCTTCGGGTACCCATCATAGCTCTGCTGGTGCACGAAGATCGGCCGCGACAGATAGGAATGACCGGTCATAGTGTGATGCTTGTGGTAGTTGTGGACGCCATAGGTCACCGTATTGGCGAATGGGTTCTCCTGCGCGTCCAGCGTTCCGTCAGCGATGCCGGCACGGGCTTCGCTGAGATCCATGATTTTTGGATCCGCGCCGAGCAATTCAAACGTCCGTGCCTGGATTTTGCTCGGCAGTACGCGCAGGCGCAGTCCGTTCAAATCGGATGGCGTGTGCACGGGTCTTACGCAATTGGAGACATGACGGAAGCCATTTTCGAAATAACCCAGGATCCGATAGTTCATCTTTGTTTCGAATTCGGCTTTGTAAATCTGGCCGAGTTCGCCGTCCATCGCCCTGCGTGCCATATCGTTGTCTGCAAATATGAACGGAAGGTCGAGGATCGCGAGATCAGGAATGCGCGATGTGAAATAACTGGTCGATTGGTAACCCAGAGTTAGAAATCCGCATTCCACAAGCCAGCAAATGTCCTCGGCTTTGTAGCCAAAGTCCATAATATTCCAGATGTATTTCACCTCGATGTCACTGCCGAACTGGGCTTGCAGTTTTTCGCCAATTCCTTTGAGGGCCTTGCTGAAACACGTGGTTTCGGGCCCGTAACCGGCCATGCGAATTTCGATCGGTTTCGACACGCGACTTGTCATCGGTCCTCGTTCCGGCCGGCCGGGTAACCGGCCGGCGCATTGTTGTGGAAATTCGCCTCGACAATGCTCCCTACGCTCAATCAACAGGGCGCGACAATTCTCGGTTAGAACCGGAATAGTTTCGCTGGCGTATCAACCATTATCTTCTGGCGCAGCGCATCGTCTGTAACCCAATCTCCAAATGCATCGACAAGATCACCGTCGTTCGGATTGACTTTGTATTTATTTGGGTGTGGCCAATCTGTGCCCCACACGATCCGGTCCTCATTGGCTTCGATCAGCGCATGCGCCATCGGCCGAACGTCATCATACGGCGGCAGGTCAGTTTCACTGACGCGGTTCGCGCCGGAGATTTTGATCCAGGTGTTGCCGTCGCGTACGAGATCAAGCAGTGCCTTGAACCCTGGCGCATCGACCCCTGCGGTCGCCGGCTGATACGCAAAGTGCGCGATCGACATCGGCACCTTCAACGATTTGAACATCGGCATCATCTCGATGATGTCCTTGCCAGGGAACAGAAACTCAAGATGCCAATTGAACTGTGCAAGACGCTCGGAGAGTTCCGGCACCTGGGACATTTCGATCGGCATGCCGCCCTTGTTGTCAGTGTTTAGACGAATGCCACGGGCGCCGGCCGCATCGTATTCGGCGATTTCATCGTCCGTTATATCCATTGTGGTCGCGATGATCGCGCGGGCGCGATTGGGCGTTTCCGCGTTGAGGTCACGCATGCCGTCCATGATCGCGGCGTTGTCGACGCCGTAGGTTGACGGTTGGGTGAAGACGACCCGGTCGACTCCGAGCGTAGTGTGCAGATGTTTCAAATCGTCCAGCGTCGAGTCCGGGGGATTGTAGCCCCGTGTCGGCGACATCGTGTACCGGTTCTGATCAAAAACATGGACATGCGTATCAACCGAGCCCTTCGGTAACACGGTGGTTGGTTTACGTGGATTGCGGTCCGGTGCAATACAGTCCTTGATTTCGCTACTCACTTGGTTCGTCCCTTTGCCGAAGTTTGGTGTTCTTCTGAATATTTAATCACGCCGAAAGCCAACGTTAGCCACGACCGATAAATGGCATCTTGGTGGCCATGATTGTCATGAACTGCACGTTGGTATCAAGTGGCAGGCCAGCCATGTAAGACACCGCTCGTCCGCACTCGGCTGGATCGAAAACCGCTTCGGCCATCGTCTCGCCGTTAGCTTGCGGAACGCCGTGTTTCATGCGGCCGCCCATTGGTGTATCTGCGTTCCCAATGTCGAGCTGGCTGCAGGCTATGTCATGCTTGCGCCCGTCAAGTGAGATGCTCTTGGTGAGGCCGGTGATCGCATGCTTCGTCGCCGTATAGGCCACCGTGTCGGGGCGCGGCGCATGGGCCGAGATCGAACCATTGTTGATGATCCTGCCGCCTTTGGGGTTTTGTGATTTCATTATCTGGATCGCGGCGCGGGCACAAAGAAATGATCCCGTCAAATTGATATTGACGACGCGCTGCCAATCTTCAACATCAAGCTCTTCCATCGGAACGCGCGGCGCGCCGATCCCGGCGTTGTTGAACAGAACATCCAGACGGCCGAATTCGTCTTTGACTTTCGCAAACAGCGCATCGACTTGCACGGGATCCGACACATCACACGTAACAGCCAGCATATCCGGCCCGGAACTGGCGCCCATCTGTATCGTTTCTTCAAGCGGCTCCAGGCGTCGGCCGGTGAGCACGACATTGCAGCCATCTGCCTGCAGGGAAAGTGCAGCCGCCTGACCGACGCCCGTCCCCGCACCGGTAATAAGCGCAACTTTTTTGGCCATGATGTACGTACCTCTCGCAGATTCAGCTTCTCGATCTGTCGTTCTTAGAGGTTTCGGCCGATGCAGCCAAGGGTTTCGCTGCAGTGCATGATGGTGAATTTCAATAGACGGATACCTTGGTAACCTTCCAAGTCGTTGAGTGACATCAGCTGGAAGATATTTGCGTTCGGGTAGATTCGGTGAATATGATCTCGATCGTTGCACCAATTCCTGACAACGTCGATCAGGCCCGGGAGGCAAACACATGAAGTTCGGATTGTTCGGTAGCGCCGAGGTGCCACGGGGGCGGCATGATGGTGAGATTGGTCAGGGGTTCTTCGACTTTATCGATCTGAACGTCGAAGCTGAGGAAGTTGGGTATCATTCAACATTTCTCGTCGAACATCACTTCACGGGGATTGGGCAGGTTTCTGCATCACTGATGCTGCTGACCGGACTAGCGGCCAGAACGACGGCGCTTCGGCTCGGAACGGCGGTTGTCGTTCTGCCATGGCACAATCCAATTCTGCTCGCCGAACAGGCCGCAACGCTGGATATCCTGTCGCGCGGTCGATTGGACTTTGGCGTTGGCCGTGGTTATCGCTATACCGAATTTGCTGGCTTCTGCATGCCCATGGAAGAAGCACAATCGCGTTTTGATGAGGCGTTCGAGATCTTGGTTAAGGCTTGGACCTCGGATGAAAAATTCTCGCACAAGGGAAATTACTGGTCTTGTGACGACATCATTGTCGAGCCGCCGACAATCCAGAAACCGCATCCACCGTTGTGGATTGCAGCAGGCAGTCGCCAGTCGATCCGCGCCGTGGCAGCGAGAGGCTGCAACCTGTTGCTGGACCAATTTGCATCCCCGTCTGAGCTTGGTGAACGCATCGCCTTCTATAAGGCTGAAGTCGAAGCACAAGGACTGGTTTTCGATGCCAATAATGTAGCCGTTGCACGCTATTTTTGCGTTTCCGATGATCACGCTGAGTTGGACGCTGCATTTGTGCGTCTACAAAAGTCGAATGCCGGGATGGTCAGCCGCTCAAAAGCCCCGGGAGGGGCGCAGTCACCGTCGCATATCCTGCGCTATACCGATCGTGACGGCGGCCCAACCGCGCAAGCTCTTTATGGCTCAGTCGATCAAGTCGCGGCGCAAATTGAAGAGCTGCATGCCGTCGGGGTGCGATACATCTTGCTGAACGGGAATGACAACGGTCGCAGTCAGCGAAAATTCGGCCAAACCCTACTGCCGGCGTTTCGAGACAGATAAAGCCCTCAGGCGAGATCTGCTGACGCAGCATTCAGCACGGCGAAAATTGATCCTGCGTACGATTGACGATCGAGCCTGTTCCAACGATCATCAAACAACTTCAAGGTGGCCGGATTCAATGAGCGGCGGTGCGAAAGCTGTTCTGAAGGCGCACGATTCAGTAGTTTGGAATCGCAGTAGCAGGAGTCTCGGGTGGGACGTATCGATTCAATCGAAGGTTCGGGGTTTCCATTGGGCTTCGAGGTGCAAAGCGGAACACAGCGTCCCGCGGTCCTTGGCAACCGAGCCGCCGAGGATGTTTTCATCGTTGAAGCTCGTATGTTGCAGGGGCATCAACGCGAAGGGATTGTGAAGGAAGGTGCGAACGGCAGCACTTGGAGACTGACTTGTGACGAGGGCAAACATCTGAAAGGGACAGATCTTGCGCCGTTTCCGTTAGGCTATTTCAACGCCGGACTGCACTCCGATTTGATCGGGCGTATTCAATCGCTCGCGCAAACACGATCGATAATGCTGGATCAACTAAATCTGGATCTTCAAAATCACTATTGGCTGACGGGATCTTTCTTCAAGGGTGACGGCGAGGGATTTTCCGATCCAGCGACAGCAACGGTGAAAATCAATTCCAAATCCTCGCCTGATGATATCAGATCGTTGATTGATGACGCTATCAAGGCGTCGCCCGCGATGGCGGCGATGCGGTTGCCGCTGACAAATACGTTCGCGCTCTATTCGAATGGTCGTCGGCGCACGATTGACGAACTCGCCGCTTCGGATGCGGGTAATGCCTCTGATCCGTATGTCACCTACAACCAGCCTCCAAAGCCGCTTGCCGAATGGGCTGACAACCACACTCTCGTGCAAAAACTTGATGTCGAAGAGCGTGGTGAAATCACGCCAGCACAGAACAGTACCGACACCCGGATTATCCGCAACGTTCGCGGTCGCAGTCAGCTTCTGGATTCGTCGGGCATCGTTGAGACGGAGACATGGCTGGGCTTGCCGGGCATGACGCACTTTGCCCTGAAGTCTGATGAGCGTTCGTCAGCAGCAGTGGCGCCCTGCGGCATGACTTTACAGGCGGCCGGCATCGCATTTTGCTTCATGACGCAGCTTGGCCGTTACATCGAGCATATGAAGTTCGATATCGAAGGCATTCGCATGGTACAATACAGCCCCTATGCTCTTGTCGAGAGTGATCGCGGCCTGGAAGGTATTGCTCGGCCAGTTGATACGCATCTATTTCTCAATGGGCGCGCCGACGAAGAGACGTTCGGACGCCTGATGCATATCGCAGCGCGAACATGCTATCTGCATGCGACACTGGGCGCGACGTTGCCACCGCAAGTCGACATCGAACTCAACGGTGCACGCATTTGATGGTCCAAATGGTAGTCGCTCTGCAATTGGCCGAAAACAGCAATGAGCAATGATGACATGAGTGGTCCCCGAACAATTGATGACCAGCGACGCGATGCGGTGAGCCGTGCCAGTCGGGTGGCCAAAATTTTGAGCAGTGCCTCGCATCGCATCGAAGAGGCACGAGAGCTGCCGGCCGATGTTGTCGATGCGCTTCATGATGAACGTATGTTTCGGCTGCTATTGCCGCGATCAGTTGGCGGCGATGAAGTCGATCTGCGCACGCATGCGGAGGTTTTGGAGATCTTGGCCAATGCCGACGCAAGCGCGGCATGGTGCGTCAGCCAGGGCTCCGGATGTGCTATGGGCGTTGCCTACATGCCGCTTGAAGCCGCCAAACGTTTATTCGAGCCGCGCAATGCAGTTTTGGCCTATGGAGCTGGAATTCAAGGCAAAGCCGTAGCAGTTGATGGCGGTTACCGGGTGACAGGAAAATGGACCTTCGCAAGCGGAAGCATGCATGCAACCGTGCTCGGTGGTCATAGTTTTGTGGTTGAAGCTGATGGCAGCCCGCGCGTCGACGCCGATGGCAAGAGAGTCGACCGCACACCACTTTTCTTGCGGGAAAAAGCAAAGTTCGACGATGTGTGGCAAGTCATGGGGCTGAAAGGCACCGGCAGCAACACGTTTTCTGTTGAAGATCTTTTTGTGCCCGAGGATGAGGTACTGGGCCGTGATCAGTCCGCGTTTCGGAGTGAGACAGGCACACTTTATCAAATCTCTTCGTTTCTTGGGTACGGTGTTGGCTTTGCGGCGCTACAACTCGGAATTGCCCAAGGCATGCTGGAAGATCTGACGCAGCTCGCAAGAACCAAGACTGCCCGCGATGCGCCATCATCAATGCGCGAAAGTCCAGTGTTTCAGACTGATCTTGCAAAAATGGAAGGCCGTTTGCGGGCAGCACGCACCTATTTGCACACAACCGCTGAGAACGTATACAAGCAGGCTGCGGAAGAAAAAGAACTATCGCTCGCTGACCGGATGTCGCTTAAGTTGGCGACGGTGCAGACCATCAACGATGCTGTTGAAGTTACCAATGGCGCCTATCGAGCGGCCGGAAGCACGGCAATCCTGCTGTCGAACAAATTTGAGCGCCGTTTCCGAGATGCCTACTCTGCGTCTCAGCAATTACAAGCACGCTCTACGAATTACCTAACCGTTGGTCGACACTTACTTGGTCTGGAACCGGACACCATGACGACGTTCTAGGAATTGCCTGATACAGCTGGGCCGGCGGTTGGTATCGAATTTCATTGAAGGGCGGATACGATCGCCTCGCGGTTGAGCGGCAGGTCGCGAATGCGAACGCCGAGGGCATCGCGAACGGCATTGCCGATCGCCGCGGCCGTCGGCCCTTGGGATGCTTCAGCGCAACCCAGCAATGCCTTGTCAGGTTGTGAGGCAAGCGTGACTGAAATCTCGGGGATCTCAGAAAAAGTGAGAATTGGATAGGATTCCCAATCCACTGACTCAACGATGCCCTGATCAATTTGCACCCCTTCCTTCAAGGTCCAACTGGCTGACTGGATGATGCCGCCTTCAATCTGATTGATGACACCGTCCGGATTGATCACTTCCCCGGTGTCGACATGTGACCAGGCATGGGTCAGTCGGACGTTGGCATCGACCTCAACTCGGACCATTACGGCGCAATAGGCGGCCGTATTCTTGTAACGTGCGAAACCGAATCCGTAGCCAACGCCGTCGGGACGCCGGCGATCTGTCCATCCGCCCAGTTTGGCGGTTCGCTCCACGACATCTCGCGCCCGATCATCATCAAGGTGACACAACCGGAATTCAACGGGGTCAAGATCAAGGTCGAGCGCGATATCGTCCATCAACGTTTCAATCGCGAAGACATTCGTGAAAGCACCAAGCCCGCGCAACGACGACGTCCGGTACGGCAGATCATGTATCAGCCGTTTTGCAATCATCTGATTTGGAATGGCATAGAGCGGCGTTGCGTTGCGATCTGCGCCGCCGCCATTCGAAGGCGGAATGTCATTCGATCGCGGTATTGGAAATGGTTTTTCGAGATAGGCCGCAGCGCGCAAATTTGGTGCTCCGTTGCGGCCGGGGCGATTGCCATGCGGTGCGCTGTTTGCCGTAACCTCCATGGCAACGATGCGATTCTCGTCGTCGACGACGGCTTTGGCTCGGGTGACCATGGCCGAGCCAAGCGGTGCCGCACGAAACTCGTCGGCCCGGCTCCATTGCACACGAACCAGCTGCCCCGGCAGCGATTTGGCGATCAGCGCCGCATCGAGCGCGACATCATCCGCGCCGTTGTGGCCGTAGCAGCCGGCACCAAAGACATGAATGACATCGATAGCTTCCGTGGGGATTTCGAATACGTCCGAGAGCGCTGCCTGGAGAGGGAACACGCCTTGCGTGTGCGACCAAACTGAAAGGTGGCCGTCGTCCCATTTTGCCAACGCGCACGATGGTCCGATAGAGCCGTGCGAGATGTAGGGACGAGAGACTGTCGTCTCGAAATTGCGTCCCGCAGCGCTCACCAAATTGCCGGTCTGGTGGACGATTTCAATTTCCGCTTCGGAGCGTGCCATGTAGTGTCGTGGATCATCCGAAATGCCAGGCGGGATCGACCATTCGATA
This sequence comes from Hyphomicrobiaceae bacterium, assembly GCA_049116495.1. Lineage (GTDB taxonomy): Bacteria > Pseudomonadota > Alphaproteobacteria > Rhizobiales > Hyphomicrobiaceae > CAJQQK01. Next base: position 109,275 of record JAGDYV010000036.1, read on the forward strand.
TGGCCTGCGGCCCACGTCGCGGCCGCAATCGCATCTTCTTCACGGCGAGCGACAACGCCGACGAAAGAACCGTTCCTTGTGACAGCTTCAACGCCTGGGCGTTGCTCGATGGCGGCCAAGTCGATCGAACGGATGCTTGCCAGCATCGATGGCGGATGTATCGGCCGCCCGTGCAGGACATCGGGAAAATCCAGGTCATGAACAAACGGCGTAGAAACGATACGTTCGGACAAATCCAATCGAGGCAGTGACGTGCCGACTATGCGGCGCTGCTCTGGTTGTTTGAGGCGAGCATGCTCGGCTGCCGCGATATCCAAAGATGTGCTGTCCGCCAAGTTCCAATAGTTCAAATCGGTAACCCCGGCGCCGTGCTGAACGACACCGTCGACGACTGTGAGGTCGTTTGCACTGGCTTGGAGCAGTTTTGCGGCCTCGGACAACAATACCTGCCTTGCGCCGGCTGCCGCGATGCGCACAGACATCCCACCAACCGAGATCGAATGACTGCCGGATGTGAACCCCTCATCAGGTGTTTCGCGGGTGTCACCTCCAACAAGCGTGATTTGGTCAGGTCGCACGTCAAGTTCGTCCGCTGCAATCTGAACCAGCGCCGTGTAATTGCCTTGGCCCAGCTCGACACGGCCGGTCCGCAAGCGGATGACGCCCGCGTCGGCAAATGATAGCCATTGCGATATCAATGGAAAGGCTTGAATGGGGCCGGGCAGCGATCCTGAAAACAAAGAATTCGTCATGTCGAGGCTCCCGACAGCTTTTGAGCCGCGCGCTCTATCGCACGAACAATTCGAACATGAGCCCCGCAACGGCACAAATTCTTATCAAGAGCAGATGCGATCTCGACACGGGAAGGATGTTGATTGTCTCGCAGCAAAGCTTGCGCCTGCATTACGATGCCTGGCAGGCAATATCCGCATTGGCCTGCTTGCACTGCAATTATCTCTTCTATGATAGCCGATCGGCGGCCATCTTCAGACGCACCTTCGATCGTCAATATGTCCTTTCCAGCAGCCTCCCACAACGGAACATCACAAGCCGTCCTGGGTTTCCCATCGATCAAAACTGTGCAGGCGCCGCAGAGGCCATCACCGCAGCCGAACCGTGTGCCTTTAAGGTTCAGATCATTACGCAATACGTAGAGTAGCGGTGTGTCTACACTGGCCGTTGAGGTGTGTTCGGCACCATTGACCGTGACGGTTGTACTTTCGATCGGTGGCATTCGACCTCCCTGCAACTGCCTGTCGCGCTCGCCTCGCGGTAAGAATTCAGGCTGCAATTCTAACTGTCAAAGACCGCATCAGACACGGGGCATTGGATGCAGTCAAACGGAATTGAATTTGCTTGAGTCATCGTTTGAGCGTGTGGTCGACGTTTGACAAGTCGCGGCCTTTCGCAAATGATAATTGCAAGAAATGTCTAAAGAGAAACGTGAATCGCTCACGAACCTTTCGAAGTTCGTCGAGCGGAAAATATGGTCAGGGCCAAAATGAATTAGATTGATGCGCCATTTTTTTGAAGGTGCACCAAGCAGTGGAGGAAATACAGATGACTATCAGACGTCGTGACTTTCTCAAGCTGGCAACGGCTTCATCTGCAGCCACTTTATTTGCGCCAGCGATTGCACGAGGGGCGGGTAAATTTCCAAGCGGTCCGGTCCAGTTGATTGTCCCCTTCAAGCCTGGTGGTGGCGCCGATCGCACGTTCCGCCTGTTCGCACCCTACCTCTCCAAAGAGCTTGGTGTCCCTGTCAATGTTGTCAATATCTCAGGCGGCGGCGGTTGGGTTGCCTGGCAGCAAATGGCCCGTTGGGATGCAGCCAAGGATGATCACAAGATTGGTACGGTGAACTTCCCGCATGTTTTCTCGTATCTTGATCCGCGCATGAAGCGCACGGAAACCGTTGACAGTTTCAACTTCCTGGCATGGCACTCACTGGATCCCTGTGTTTGGGCGATCAGGCATGATGAAAAGCGGTTCACAGATCTCAAGAGTTTCATCAAATATGTCCAAGATAATCCTAACAAAATAACAATGAGCACGACGGCGGTCGGCTCAGATGATCATATGGGTATCGCGTTCGCCGAAAAGTTCATTCCGAACTTCAAAGTAAAGAAACTGTATGCCAATGGTGACAGCAAGAAGATCCAGGAAACGATCGGCGGTGTGTCGGATATCGTCGCCGGTAACGTTGGATACTATGCGCCATACGTTGCTGACAAAAAGCTTAAGTTCATCACGACATTGCATCCGGACCGGTACGATGTGATCCCTGATGTGCCGACTTTCAAGGAAGTTACGGGAACTGACAACGTATCGTTTGCCGGGCGAACGATGGTCGTCGCGCCTGGGATGGCTGCTGACAAGAAAGAAGCCTATCTGTCTGCCGTCAAACGCGCCATTGCCAACAAGGAATATCTGGCGAAAGAAGCCAAGAACAAGAACAACATCCTGTTCATGACAAGTGGTGAGGTCGACAAAAAAATCGCAGCGACGAAGAAGTACGTTGAATCTGTGAAGTTCTGGGAGCAGAAGACTTAAATCCGGTCGAATTCAAGGTGGCACAATCTCTGCGCCACGCGAACCAATGAATTGAGATGTTGGTTGCCGTTTCTCGAGCAACCTCGATCGAGCAAACCAAGATGACAATCTGGGGCGAACGGATCGCAGCGGCACTTTGCAGTGTCGCTGCATTGTACATGGCGTACGTTGCCTGGGAGTTCCCGGCCGGCGGCAATCAGTTTCCGCTTTTTGCGTGCGCTTCGATTCTTGCGATCGCCTGTCTCATGATTGTTCGAAGCCTGTTTTGGCCGGGTGTTTTCACTGGCAAGTTTCAGTCAACGGTGTCGTTTGAAGCCGCCAAACCGCTGTTGCTCACTGCCGCGGTTATCGTTTACGTGTTGCTGATTTTCCGCCTGGGATACTACACATCATCGCTGCTGTTTCTTTTGCTCGTTTCGTTTGCTGTCGGGGTTCGAAGCCTGAAAGTGATTAGCCTCACAGCACTGGTCACCTTGCCGCTGATGTATGCGTTCTTCGAACTATTCCTGCAGGCGCAGATGCCGCGCGGGGTCCTGGTATGATGGTGGGGGACCTAGTCAGGCGATCCGTTCACGACGTACGCTCTTATCATGGCTTGAGGACCAACACATGAGTCCCGATGTCATCGGCTACGCACTGAACGTTCTTACGTTCGCCAACATGAGTGGCATGTTGATCGGCGTGACGGTGGGCCTGGTCATTGGCGCGATTCCGGGCTTGAGCCCGCCGATGGCGATTGCGTTGCTTATTCCGGTTTCCTTCCAAATGCCGCCGGACACAGCGATCATCCTGCTGATGTCGTGTTATGCGGCTGGGATTTACGGCGGTTCGTTTTCAGCCATTCTCTTGCGAGCACCGGGAACATCAGCTTCCGCCGCATCTGCCATCGAAGGCTATGAGCTGACCAAGCGCGGCAAGGCGATTGAGGCGATTAGAATTTCCACCTTCGCATCTGTTGTTGGCGGATTGATTTCAGGCGTTGCGTTGCTTTTGCTTGCCCCGCCGCTGGCGGAGGTATCACTTTGGTTTGGGCCGTCGGAGTTTTTCCTCGTCGCGATACTGGGTCTGACATCAATCGCGGCGGTCACGTTCGGTGCGCTTTATCGTGGGCTCATTGCTGGGTTCTTGGGACTGCTCCTATCTACTTTCGGCATCGATCAATCATCGGGGTTTCCCCGCTATACGTTTGACTATATCGGCTTCGAAGGCGGACTTGAGATCTTGCCGGCGATTGTTGGCTTGTTTGCGTTCGCACAAGGCCTTGAGCTCTGTGAAGGCAAAACCACGGGCACAATTTCCGGTGTGACGCGCCTCAGCTGGAATGTGTGGCCGAGTTATAGGGAGATTATGCACGTTCGATGGTCGCTCGTGCGTGGTTGGACGACGGGTCTCGTCATGGGGATCGTGCCAGCGGCCGGTGCCAGTGTCGGTCAATGGATCGCGTACGCTTGGGAGGTGAGCAATGCCAAGCCGGGCGATGAGTTCGGCCGAGGCGAGATCAAAGGGTTGGCCGCGACGGAGGGCTCCAATAACGGCGTAACAGGCACGTCGCTTATCCCGATGTTCGTGCTCGGAATTCCCGGGGGCATCTCGGCAGCGGTCATATTTGGCGCGTTGATGATCCATGGCCTGCAGCCAGGCATGCAACTCTTCAAGAACCGGCCCGATGTCATCTACACCATCATGTGGGGCTTTCTTTTTGCCAATATCTTGATGGGTTTCGTTGCGGCTATTCTTGCACGCATCATGGCCTATCTGACGGTATTTCCACGTGGCATTATTGGGCCATTAATTCTTCTTTTTAGTGTCATCGGCGTCTACGCAGGCACGAACAACATACACAATGTCTGGATCATGATGGGCTTTGGAGTGCTCGGCTACTACGCCCAGAAATTTCGGTTTTCACCCGCCGGTATTCTTCTGGGCCTTATCCTCGGGCCCATCGCCGAAAGCGGCTTCCGCGATATGATGACGGTCTCTGACAACGATCCCGTCTCTTACATTCTAGGTCGCCCGATATCGATCGTGATCGTCTTCTTGATCCTGTTTGCGCTCTATTTTGCACTCAAGCCCAAAAGTTGGGAGGCGAGCGAGGAGCCCGTTCCCGCCGCCGCCAAAACCGATTCCGCTGACCATGACAAAGCTGGCACTTAGCTCACTGCAAAAAACTGAGCTTTGGCGTCACAATTGGATCAAATCACGCAGATTCGCTCGTCGGAAAATCGATGTGGATGTGGTTCCCGTCCGGATCCCATACGTTGAATTGAGTGATGACGCCGCCTGGAACATCCCGGCGTTCAAATTTCTCGCCTGCCGAGGTCAATTTGCTTTCGAACTCTTTCAATCCATTGGCTGAAAGGGCAAAATGTTCCAGCTTGAGATCGCTTTCCGATCCCGCACCGGCGTTTCCGTCAACCCCGATTAAATGTACGACGGCTTGATTGCCGACATACATCCAAGCACCTGGGAAGGCGAAGTTCGGCCGGTCGCCACTGTGCATGCCCAGAATATCGGTGTACCATTTGATCATTGCGTCGAGGTTGTCCGTTCGTACATTGACGTGGTCGAGTTGGTTCAGCGGCATGACTTTTCTCCAAGATCGATGGATAGGTCTGATCGGGTGTTTGGATTAGCCCGGCAACACTTCAGTCCCGCACCCGTTCTCTGAAGAGACGAACCGAGAGCTGAAACCTCACTCAGGCTTTCCGGCACCAATCTCGGCCGTAATCGCAGAAAAACCAATCCGGATATGGATGAGCAACGGGTCAGCACACGTTAGCATGGCCTGATGCGGGGCAATTTCCATACGTTTAAGGTACAGTTGGCCGAGTTCAGGATCTGTCGTGCGATCGACGTGTTCGCGCGCAAGGTCGTGACAGTGATTTAGGTTGGCATGATTTAGGATAATATTTCTTATGGGTGCTGCAGATCGATCAACGTCCCTGGCGCGTGCGCGTTTGTTGTCGGACGACATTGCAGCCGCGGCCGACGAGATCGAACGAACAAGACGGATACCGCCGGCGCTTCTGGATGCTTTGCACGAGGCACGGCTTTGCCGAATGCTATTGCCGCGCTCGGTCGGCGGCGATGAAGTCGGACTTGACGAATATTTTTTCACGATTGAGGAGGTTGCGAGGCATGATGCTTCTGTTGCCTGGAATCTATTTGTTGCCAACAGCACGGTTCTGCTGGCGGCGCATTTGGCAACAGATACCGCGCAGGCGATATTCGCTGATCCTCATGCGCTTGTCGCCTGGGGACCGCCGAACGAACATATTGCGACGGCGGAGGATGGCGGTTATCGAGTAAGTGGCCGTTGGTCGTTTGCGAGCGGTTGCCACAGCGCGACGTGGATGGGCGCGCATTGCCGTGTGCGCGAGAGAGACGGTTCGATCCGCAGTCATCCCGACGGGCGCCCGTTTATTCTGACGCTGCTTTTTCCCGTTGGGCAGGCAACCTTGACGGATACCTGGAACCCGATCGGATTACGCGGTACGGCTTCTGATTCTTATTGCGTCGAGGACCTATTCGTGCCCGAGGCTTTTACCGGGACGCGGGAATTGCCTGACAACCGGCGCGAACCGGCTTCGCTCTATGCATTTCCGCAGCAAAGCATCTACGCAATTGGTGTCGCTGGCGTTGCTGTGGGCATTGCACGCGCGATGCTGGACGCTTTTGTTGAACTGGCTATCGAGAAAACGCCGCGCGGTCTGTCAAAAATGGCGGATAGTGCTGGCGTTCAAGCGGGCGTCGCCAAAGCGGAGGCCCGAACCGGTGCTGCCCGCTCCTATCTCTTGCACACGATCGACGAAATCATTGAACGAGCTCCGCCTGATGTTGCCATCAATATCCCGGATCGAGCCCGTGTACGGCTAGCAGTAACCAACGCGATCCACGGCGCGATTGAAACCGCTGACTGGCTCTATAAGAATGCTGGCGTTGACGCGATTTTCCCGGGCAGTCCGTTCGAACGGAGATTTCGCGACATTCACACACTCTCGCAACAGATTCAGGGGCGTGATGCCCACTACGAGGCGGTTGGATCCGTTTTGCTCGGCCATAAGCCGGCGGTCTTTTATTGAGTTCTCATTCACGTTTCGAATGGGCAAATGGCGACAATGGTCGAAGTTTTTGATCGTCAGTTCTGCGCCGGCGCAACGATTGTGCTTCGCAGTGACATTAGTCCTTCGATTGAGATTTCCATTCGGTCACCAGGTTTCAGGTACAGTTCGTCGGCATTGGGCTGGCCGACCGCAACGCCCTTGGGCGCCCCCATGGCGACTAGGTCACCTGCTTCGAGCGGCATGAAACGAGAAAAGTGCTCAATGATGTCGTCAATCTTATAGATGTAGTCACTCGTGTTCTCGCGCAACCGGCGTTCGCCGTTGACGTCACACGTGACCCACAAATCATCCGGATCATTGATTTCGTCGAGCGTTACAGCGTAGGGCCCGGTGGGCGAAAAGTTCGGCATGTTCTTAGCCGTCCAGAAGCGCGTGCCTGAGGCCACTTCTCGTTTTTGGATCTCGCGCGCAGAAACATCGTTGAACAACGTGATGGCACCTACGTGTTCCATTGCATTGGCTTTCGCGACACGATGAGCGCGTTTCGTAATCACGAAGACGAGCTCCGGCTCATAGTCGAGCATGCTGATGCCTTCGGGTCTTTCGATCTTGGCATCCTGACCGCAGATCGTCGAATGAATTTTTACGAAGCCGGTTGGTTCATCAGGCATTTCGTTCAACATCGCATTGGCCTTGAGCTCTTCACGATGCTTGCGGTTGTTCTTGCCGATACACAGGAACTTGGATGGCTCGGGAATCGGAGACAGCAGGACTAGGTTTTCTGGATCCAGTGCCAATCCGCGTTGCTCACCATTTTTTGCCAACTCGTCCACCGCAGCCAACGTCGCCGGACCACTGCACAATGCGTCCATGACCGTTGTGGCGGGCACAGCCTGATTGAGGAGATGTGCCGCAGAACAAATGTCGACGATGCCTGACTGGCGAACAACGCCGAGGCGCTGGTCGTAGCTATTCGGATCAATGAATGTCGCGAGTTTCACTTAAGCGCCTTGGATAATGGACGATTATTATCGGGAATTACCGCTGATCCTATATAGCCGCCGACCTGGATACAACTGTCGTCACGCGAGAAGAGATCCGAGGGAGTAGTGCCTGCAGCGGTGCCCGTTACCGTTTTGAACACGAGTCGGATGGCTTTGCACGTAGTGCCCAATATGGTTGCGCTCCAGCGGATTACCGTCAATGATGAGGTGTGCGGCTGGATGTATATGTCGTCTTGGTGACGAGAATACTGCTAGACGGCCAGGAGACCTGCGTACGCATTGTCGTCAAGGCGATGCCATCTTCGTAAGGAGTTACCGAGTGCTGTATGGGCCAAACTGATTCGCACATCGACATTTCGCTTTAACCGTTTAAGGTCCAGATTCAGCCTCACAAGTTAAGAAAAAGCTTAGCTAGGGAGGACACGAAAAATGATAAAAATGCACAGATGCTTCGTCGTACTTGGTGCGACGGCGGCGCTCGTCGTAGCTGGGCCTGCAATGGCTCAAAAACGCGGTGGCACACTTACCTATGGCGTCAAGGCAGGAGTCCCGAACTACGATCTTCAAGGTTCGACGTCGTATGGAATTCTACACCGCGTCGAGCAACATTATTCAACGCTATTGACCTTCGACTGGAAAAACTATCCCAAACTGGCCGGCGACATCGCAGAAAGCTGGAGTGTTTCCGACGATCAACTCACCTTCACGTTCAAGATCCGCAAGGGTGTTAAATTTCACGACGGTACAGCCCTGACCGCGAAGGACGTGGCGCGCTCGTATGAGCGGATGCGCAATCCGAAAAAGGGGGTGATATCTCCTCGCAAAGCTCTGTTTGCCAGTATCGATAAAATTGAAGTGCCCGACAGCCATACTGTGGTTTTTAAATTGAAAGGCCCTGATGCTTTCGCGCTGTACAACTTTGCTGCGCCCTATCACGCTATCTATGCAGCAAAGGATATGGAGAAAGAGGGAAATTGGCACGCCAAGAATATCAACGGCACCGGACCCTACCGCTTTGTTGAATACAAGAAGGGCGAGAAATGGGTTGGCAAGCGCTACGAAGAGTATCACTTCAAAGACAACTACATTGAGAACACGATCGGCTACAAAATAAAGGATATCACAACGCCACTCGTTGGCGGGCAGATCATGGCCGAGTTCCGCAGCGTGTCGCCGCCTGAGCGCGCCAATATCAAAAAGCAAATGGGTGACAAGGTGCAATTTTTCGAAGCACCTTTGATGACCCAATGGGTGGTCTCGCTCAACACGAAGTTTAAGCCGTTTCAGGACAAGCGTGTTCGTCAGGCGCTGACTTTGTGTATCGATCGCCATAAGGGCTACAAAAGCCTGTCGCGCATTACGTTTACCGGGCGCCGTTCCGCGCCGGTTCTGTTCGGCACCAAATTCGCCATGCCTGATGAAATGCTGGACACGATGCCGGGTTTTGGCCCGGACATTAAGGCCAATCGTGCGAAGGCAAGGAAGTTGCTCAAAGAAGCCGGGCATGAAGGCTTGGCCTTCAAGTATTCGAACCGCGGTGTTGCCCACCCTTACGACCACATGGGAATCTATCTGATCGCGAACTGGAAGGCATGCGGTCTCAATCCGACAATGGAGACCAACCCGACCTCAAAGTTTGTGGCAAAGCGCCGGAAGGGTGGTTTTGATGCGACCGTCGATTGGCAGCCAAGCTTCTTTGCTGACCCGTCGCTGATGTTGCAGAAGTATCAATCGAAAAGCCGGAATCCGCAAAACTATTCGGGTTACGAAAATCCGAAGCTCGACGAACTGTATGACAAGCAGGCAGTCGAACTCGATGTTGCCAAGCGCAAGGCAATTGTGCACGAGATTGAGAAAATTATCCTCAATGATGCCTGGGTCATACCAATCGCATTTGCCCATCGTGTCGTTCCTATGGCTGCGAAGGTCAAGGGTTATGTGATTGTGCCAACGCATACGGCGCACAATGATCATCGCGGTTTGTGGATCGAAGAGTAAGGTTTCGCAATGTGGATCGGCAGCAATGAGCTGCCGATCCATTACTCATGCCCAAATCTCTTGGTCGTATTGACCGAGCCAGCAACAGGTAACGCGCCCTGCCATGATGGATGCTGCCGTTAGCGACACGAACGTCCAAGCCGACGTCCTGCTGGACGTGGCCGACCTGGAGATCGAGTTCCATACCGGAGCTGGTATCGTGCGGGCGGTAGATGGCATTAGCTTCCACGTCAAACGAGGCGAATTTCTAGCCGTTGTCGGAGAGTCGGGTTGCGGGAAATCGGTGTCCGCGCTGTCATTGATGCGGTTGTTGCCGCGTAAGACCGCGCACGTCAATGCTACGCACATCAACTTCAACGGTCTCGATCTGCAAAGCCTGACCGAGACCGAAATGCGGTTGCTGCGCGGCCGTCATATCTCGATGATCTTCCAGGAGCCGATGA